>JBGSOB010000132.1:0-24902 GCA_041739325.1 Treponematales bacterium | reverse complement strand
GCGCCGCCCCTAGCCTCAGTATAGCCGCCCATCTCCCTAGGCCGCAACAGAAAAAAAAATGCGGCTTGGGCCAGTGAAAAAACCTTGCCCAGCTCTCCTTGATACGAAGCGGGCTTTGGGATATCTTTAGGCATCGTGGATGAAATCTTTGATCGACTAGGCAAGCTCTTCCAGTCTATGTTCCAGGACTCAAGCGACGAATCCTTCGGCGGAAGCTTTCACGCCGGCTCAGGCTCCCGGAGAACGGGAGACTCTGACCTAGACGCCGCCTACGATGAGCTCAACGACTTTCTTAATAAAGACTTAAGCGATTCGGAGCGCCGCGCACGCGACGAGGGTCGCCGCAGCCAAGCGGCTCATGACGCAAGAGCAAGCTCATCATCCTCCCGGGCATCTTCTTCCGGAAGCTATTCCGGCTCCTCCAATAGCGCTCAGAGCCGCCCCGGACATCCTCAGGGACTTATCAACGACTATCGGGTATTTAATCTTCCCGTTGGTAGCAAGCTACCCGAAATCAGGGCCGTCTATAAGAAAATCCTTATGGAGTTCCACCCTGACCGCCACGCCGGCAACCCGGAAATGCTGAAAAAGGCAACTGAATATTCGTCTAAGGTAAACGCTGCCTACCAGCGTTTAGAACACTACCTGGAAACGGGGAAGTACCAGCTCAATTAGATTTATGCGGCTATGCCTATCTGGCAGTACCACTTTTTTTTCAAAAATCACCCTCATAAGCCGCTAAAATCAAAAAAATCTCCTAGACTAGAGGGGATGGCTTGTGCGGGAAATCTGCAGAAAAGGATAAAGTCCGCATCCAGAACACCGAAAATAGAGTGAAGTCCCGTAAGGGGAGTGCCATACTGGGGAGGGGAAGAACATGACGAATCCGCTGAACGCGTACAAGGAAACCCGCATACGAACGGCTGGCCCTGGCCAGATAGTCATCATGCTCTACACCGAGGCTGTCAAGCAATGCGATATAGCCCTGGCTATGTTCGAGAGGGATCTTAAAAAAAACCCTGAGCTCATAGAGCGGGTAAACGCCTCGATGGGCAGGGCCCAAGACATCGTTACCGAACTGATGGCCTCACTAGACTTTGAATCCGGCGGGGAGATAGCCAAGAACCTCTTCTCCCTCTACATCTATTTCAATCGCGAGCTCATGGAAGCAAATATCGGCAAGGATTCCAAGCGCGTGCGCGCCGTGCGCGAGATGCTGGACGAACTGAGGCTCGCCTGGGTAGAGACCGTAGCCAAGGCCGGCAGCCACGCCTCAGGCGCCCAGGTCGGCGTAAACATAGCTGGCTAGGCCCAGGCCGCCATGAAGCGTGAAGAACTGAGCGCCCAGGAACTCTCCCAGCGAGTCGCCGTATTAAAGCGCTTCAGGGAGCTCCTGGTCAAACAGCGGGAGAAATTCTCCTCCTACCTCCAGGTGCTGGAGCGGCAAAAGCAAGACATTGAGAAGGGAGAGGTGGACGTGGACGCCCTCGTCTCCCACGTGGAGATAGAGCAGTCTATCGTCTCTGAGATTTTTACCTTTCAAAAGGTCATAGATCCGCTGGAAGACATGTACAAGGCCGCCTACCACGTAGCCGACATCCCGCGCGATATACCCCAGATACAGATAAACCTCGACCAGCTCAAGGAAGAGGTTCTCAAGCGCAACCAGGAAAACCGCCAGCTGCTCAAGCAACGCATGAGCATGCTGCGCCAGGAGATCACCAGCCTGCGCAACCCCTTTAAGAAATCCAATTCAGTCTACGGCTCCAGCCCCGGCCCCTCCCTCATCGATATCAAGGGATAGGGACAAAACGGCCTCGGCACGTAAGGCGTAAAGCGGCCTTGCGTGCCGGATGTCGGCTAGTCGATCTTAGTCGCGGTGCCCTTGCACCGCCTGCAAGACGATGTCGCGGAGGCCAGGCTCCAAACTAAAGGATGATTCCTGAAAGCGTCGTAACACCTCGTCCTTTTCAAAGGCCCCGTCTGAAACCAAAATAGGAGAACCCTTGTATTCCATGGCCCCGCCCTCCCCCTCGTCTATCCGCGTGTGGATGGAGGAGCCGCCGATCCTCACGGTGAGGGCGTGGGGATCGTTGCCCATATCGTAGCAGAGCTGAAAACCCGAGAGCGGGCCGCCTGAATATTCGTACCACAGATAAAGATCAAAGTAGCGGTCGGTAAATAAGCGCCTGAAGCCGCTGTGCTCTTGGCTTAAGCCCTCAAACTCGCTGAGCATGCATCCCCCCTTTTTTTCCAGTATAGCACGCCTTTTCTAGCTAGGAGACTTCAGGGCAGTTAGAGCGGGAAGTTTAGGGATCGCAGATATAATCAATTTTATCCAGCGAATACCAGGTTGGGCCGGGATCCTCCTGCTCCGTGTTGTGGAGCTTAATCCAACCCAAGGCCGAATCTACCGCCAGAATGACGCAGTCGTAATAGGAGCCCTCGTAGCCCACCCGGAGCTTCTTACCCACCAATTCGGACAAGGCCATATGTGCCATCACCCACCCCCTTTCCTGCCTTACCCCATAATTCTAAACCCAAGGGCCCTCAAATGCCAGGGCTCGGCATTAGGCGAATAATCTTAAGACTGCCTTACCCCTTCAAGAATCAGGCGGCATCTGCTATCCTGGCGGGCATGAAGAGCCCCCTCTATCTCCTAGACAGCCACGCAGTCGTCTACCGCGCCTACTTTGCCTTTTTAACCCGGCCGCTTAAGAGCCCGGACGGGCGCAACGTCTCCGCCGTCTTCGGCTTCTTCCGCATCCTCTTTGCCCTCTTTGACGAGCGCTCCCCCGAGCGCTTTGCCTGCGTCTTCGACTCGCGCACGCCTACCTTCCGCCACAAGATGTACGATCAATACAAGGCTACCCGCGCCAAGGCCCCGGAAGACCTCCACCCCCAGGCCGACATGATAGAGGAGCTCCTCTTGGAATTGGGGGTGCCGGTTGTCCGTAAAGACGGCTTTGAGGCGGACGACATCATTGCCACCCTAGCCGATGCCTGCCGCGCCGAAGGGCGGGACTGCTATATCATTTCGGCTGACAAGGACCTCCTCCAGCTGGTGGGCGGCTCTGTCAAGGTTCTGCGGCCCAACCGCGAAGCTTCCGGCTACAGCGTCATAGACTCGAACAACGTAGGTGAAGAATGGGGCGTTCCCCCCGAGCGCATTCTGGACTTCCTCTCCCTTACCGGTGACAGCTCCGACAACATCCCCGGCGTGGCTGGAATTGGCGATAAGTCGGCGGCAAAGCTCATCACGGAATACGGTTCTTTGGACGATATCTACGCCGCCTTAGAAACCATCAAGCCCGATGGGCTTCGTAAAAAGCTTGAAGCAGGGCGTGAGAGCGCCTTCTTTTCCCGAGATTTAGTGAGCTTAAAGCGCGATGTCGACCTAGGCGGGGCAAGTCCCGAAAGCCTGGCTGTGGGGGCCCTGCGCGGGGGCCGCGCCCGCGAGCTCTTTTTAGGCTACGGGATGCGCAGCCTTGCCGCGCGCTTTGGCGGCCAAGAGGAGCTCTTCCCCCCCACGCGCGAGGCCCAAGGCCGCCCCGAGCCAGGCCCGGCGGTGGAATCCACCCTCCCCTTTTCCGGCGGCGTGGCGGTAAGCGTTTCCGATGACCTCAAAGGCCCGGGCTCCTACTGCGCGGTCACTACCGAAGCCGAGCTCAAAACCTGGCTAGACTCAGCCCGCGCCGCAGGCAGCTTTGCTTTTGACTGCGAGACCGACAGCTTAGACGAGCTTTCCGCCCGCCCGCTGGGCTTTTCCCTCTGCCTAGAGCCGCGGCGCGCCTGTTACGTGCCTTTGCTAAGCCCCGACAGCCCCTGCTTAAGCGAGGGAGCGGCCAAGGCCGCCCTGCAAAGCCTCTTGGGAGACCCGGGCCTGACCATGGTGGGGCAAAACCTCAAGTATGACATCCAGGTAATGGAAGCCTTTGGGATTACAACGCGTTGCGCGATACAAGATACGATGGTAGCCGCCTGGATGCTGGACTCAGGCCGCCCCAGCTACGCCCTGGGCCCCCTGGCCGAGCGCTACCTGGGCAGCGCCGGCACGGCCTTTAGCGACATCGTTCCCAAGGGCGGCTCTTTCCGCGACGTGGGAATCGCCCAAGCCAGCGCCTACGCCGCCGAAGACGCGGACTTCAGCCTGCGCCTCATGCGCGCCTTCATTCCGGCGCTCAAGCAAGCCGGGCTCTGGGAGCTCTTTACCGGGGTGGAGATGCCTCTCATTCCCGTGCTGGCGGAAATGGAACGCAACGGCATCCGCCTGGACAAAAAGGCCCTGGCCGAATACTCGGTCGAGCTTGAGGCAAACCTAAAAAAGATAGAGCAGGAGATATACCAGCTGGTGGGCCATGAGTTCAATATCAACTCGACCAAGCAACTGCAAGAAGTCCTCTTCGTGGAACGCAAGCTCAAAACCGGCAAAAAGACAAAGACCGGCTTTTCTACCGACGTCTCCGTGCTTGAAGAGCTTGCCTTGGAAGACCCTGTGCCCCAGCTCATCCTGCGCAACCGCAGCTTGGCCAAGCTCAAGAGCACCTATGTCGACAACCTGCCCCTCCTCACGGATGCCCATGACCGCCTTCATACCCACTTTATGCAAACCGGCACGGCTACCGGCCGCCTCTCCAGCCGCGACCCCAACCTGCAAAACATTCCCATCCGCGAGGAAGAGGGGCGGCGCATCCGCGAAGCCTTTATCGCCAGCTCGGGCACCTTCCTCATATCCTGCGACTACGCCCAGATAGAGCTTGTCGTCCTTGCCCACCTCTCCCAAGACCCAGGCCTCATCGAGGCCTTCAGCAAAAACGCGGACGTGCACCGCCGCACCGCGGCCCTTATCCTGGGCATAAGCGAAGACCAAGTGAGCGCGGACAAAAGGCGCATGGCAAAGACAATCAACTTTGGGGTTATCTACGGCATGAGCGCCTTCCGCCTCTCAAACGAGCTCAAAATTCCCCGGGCGGAAGCCCAGCGCTTTATAGACGCCTACTTCGAGACCTACCGCGGCGTGCGCGATTTTACCCTTAAAACCATTGCCGAGGCGGAGAAGACCGGCTTTGTGAAAACCATCCGCGGCCGGCTGCGTTTTATAGATGGGATTGCCAGCCGCAATAAGACGGAAAAGGCCGGTGCGGAGCGTATCGCCGTCAACACCCCCATCCAGGGCAGCGCGGCCGACATCGTCAAGATTGCCATGCTGGCCGTGCACCGCGCCCTGGCTCAGGAAGAACCCCAGGCCAAGCTCCTCTTGCAGGTTCACGACGAGCTTATCATCGAATGCCCGCGCGAAAGGGCGGAGTCTGTTATGAAGATCGCCCAACGCGAAATGGAGCGCGCCGTCGTCTTAAGCGTGCCGCTGCGCGTATCGCTTGAGTCCGCCTTAAGCTGGGGCGAGATGCATTAGGCGCTGGGAATGGGCACAGACATGGAAGGGGAAAAAGAAAAAAACGGGTGCCTTATCGGCCTTTGTGGCGGCTACTGCGCCGGAAAAAACGCGGCGGCGGCCATCTTGGAAGAAGAGGGCTTTTTAGTGCTGGACTTGGACAAGCTGGGGCATAGGGCCATTGTAGAGCGGCGCGAGGCAATCCTTGCGCGCTTTGGCCCGGGGATAAGCGACGGCCAGGGAGGGATAGACCGCCGCGCCCTCGGGCACATCGTCTTTAAAGACAAGGGCGCCTTAGCTGATTTAGAAGGCATCGTGCACCCCGCCGCCAACGCCCTCGCCGAGGCATGGGTAGGGGAAAACCGCGGGCGCAAACTCTGCCTCAACGCGGCACTCCTGCATCGCATGGGACTTGCCAAAAAACTTGACTATATCATTGAAATACGGGCCAGCTTGGTTATTCGCTTAAGGCGGGCGGCAAAGCGGGACGGCCTGGGGCTTATCCAGGCATTGAGGCGCATCGTGGCCCAAGGCGGCTTTTCCGCCGCCCTTAAGCGTCTGGGGCCAAAGATTTTCATACTCAGCAATAACGGAAGCCTGGAAAGCCTGCATAGGGCTCTGCGAGGCCTCCTCTCCCAACTCTCCGGCCGCCCTGAAAAGCCCTAGGGCCAAATCGGCCATAGATAAGCACTTTTCCTTAACTGTGGGCGTCCAGCGCCGATACTAAGGGAGGAGGCTACGTGTAGTCCTATGGAACGCAAGAAAATACTTTGGGTCGTGATATCGATTGGGCTCTTCTTGACCGTCATCCTCACCTTAGGCTACGTCCTTCTCAACGGGGTTAAGGGCCGGGGCGCCGATGATCCAGCCAGCCTCCTGCCACGGGCTACGCCGCGAATACCCAACCCACAAGACTACGTCAGGCCTGGCACGGGACTCCTTCCCTCTGCAAGCCCCACGGCGCAAACGGATGGGGATATCGTTGTCATCTATGGCCAGGAGAGCGCTCCTCCTTCCGTCCTGCCCAGCTTACAGCCCCTGACAAGCCCGGACCTTGCCTCCCCTGCTCAAGGAGACTCCATTCTCCAACCCGCGGCGGGTAAGACCCCGAGCCCCGGCTGGGCGAGTTCTCAACCGGGCCTCAAGCCTGGCGCCACGGCCGCCAACCAAAAAACAAGCAGTCCAAAACCCGCGGCCACGGTCCGTCCGGCGGCCACGGCAAGCCCTAAGCCCCGCCTGGTTACGGTAAGCGAATACTGGATACAGGCTGCCAGCTTTAGGAGCCGGGGTAAGGCGGAGGACCTCAAGGCAAGCCTTGCCCAGAGCGGGCTCTCCTCCATCATCAGCACCAAGGATATAGACGGCCAAACCTATTACCGCGTCAGGATAGGCCCCTATAGCACAAAGGCAGAGGCCGATGGATGGCTGACACGAATCAGAAAACTGTCCGGTTGCTCCGAAGCCTATGTATCAAAGACAAACGTACAGCGCACAAAATAGGCAGGGCTAGAACAGGGCTCTTCCTTGACGAGGCAGGCGCCGGGGTGTAGATTGAGTGAGCGTCCGGAAAACCGGGCGCTCATTTTTTTTTACAATCACCCGGCACGCAGACGCAGAGAGCGCCAAGCCGCGGGCGCACAAGGAGACAGAGATGAGTGAAACCAGGGTATTAGTCAATCTTTCAAACCGCCATATCCACCTCGAGCAGGCCGATATGGAGATTCTTTTTGGAGCCGGATCCAGCCTAACCAAGACAAAGGACCTCCTCCAACCGGGGCAGTTCGCCTGCGATGAAACCCTAACCATCAAGGGGCCTAAGGGGCAAATAGAAAAGGTGCGGGTTCTCGGGCCCCTGCGCAAAGAGACCCAGTGCGAAATCCTGGCCTCAGACCAATTCAAGCTCGGCGTCCCCGGTTGCGCGGTGCGCGAATCCGGCCAGCTGGATGGCTCCTTCCCCATGGAAATCATCGGGCCCAAGGGCTCGGTAAAAAAAGCGCGCGGGCTTATCATCGCCAAGCGCCATGTCCACATGACCCCGGCAGACGCCCTGCGCTTTGGGGTGGCCGACAAGGAAATCGTGGACCTCGAAATAGAGGGCGAGCGCGGGATTATTTTAAAGAACGTCGTCATCCGCGCCAACGAGGCCTTTGCCCTGGAGTGCCACATAGACTTTGACGAAGGCAACGCCTGCGGCATCGGCAATGGGGCAAGCGGCATCATCATCAAGCGTTCCTAAGGAATACAAGATGGCAAACCCAGCCGACGCATCTTTGTCCGACACCCTGCCGCGCTGGGACCTAAGCCCGGCCTACTCAGGCTTCGACTCGCCCGAGTACCGCCGGGATAAGGAAGCCCTCCCCGCCCTGGGCAAGCGGCTTGAGGAACTGGCCGCGTCTGACGCGGGCAAGGATTTTGAAACCTGGCTGCGCTCCTACCTCAGTCTCTCGGAAGACAGCGGCCGCCTCTACGGAGGCCTCGCGTCCTACGCCCACGCCGTCTACAGCACAGACACCACCAATGCCCAAGCGACCACGGAGCTCAACCAGATAGAAGAACTCGGCCTTGCCTTAAAGCGCGCCGACGTAGCCTTCCGCAACGCCCTCAAGAAAAACGAGGCTTGCCTACGCCCCTTACTCGCCTCCTCTCCCGAATTCCACAGCTATGCCTATGTTTTAGAGGAAGAACTTATCGCCCAATCTCGGCAGATGGCTCCGGAGCTGGAAGACCTATCTGCTGACCTCGAGCGCTGCGGAGCCGAGGCTTGGTCGCGGCTCCACGACTCCCTCTCCTCCACCGTTGACTGCCTCTGGGAGCCCTCGAGCGGGGAGCGCAAGACCGTCATCGAGCTGCGCAACCTAGCCTTTTCCGCAGACCGCGCCGTCAGGCAAAAGGCCTTTACAAAGGAACTGGAATGCTGGAAATCCATTGAGATTCCCATGGCCGCCTCCCTCAACGGGGTAAAGGGTTGCAACGTCATCTTAGACGCCCGCCGCGGCTGGAAAAGCGCCTTGGAGCGCGCCGCCTTCCAATCCAGAATGGAAACTAAAACCCTTGAAGCCCTCATTGCGGCCTTAGAGGAATCCCAACAGCTTTTCCGCCGCTACTTTAAGGCAAAGGCAAAGGCCCTGGGCCTGCCGCGCCTTGCCTTCTACGACCTCTTTGCCCCTATCGGTTCGGCCTCAAGCAGCTACTCATGGAAGGAAAGCTCTGACTTCATCGTAGAGCGCTTTTTCAGCTTCGACCCGGCCATGGGAGCCTTTGCCCGGCGCGCTTTCAGTGAAAACTGGATAGACGCCCAGCCGCGGCAAGGAAAGGTGGGAGGGGCCTACTGCACGGACCTAGCCAATATCAGGCAGTCGCGCATCCTCTGCAACTACGAAGGCTCCTTCTACTCACTGGTCACGGTAGCCCACGAGCTGGGCCACGCCTGGCACCACGAATGCGTCAAGGACATGCCCCTCGCCCTTGCAGGCTACCCCATGACCCTGGCGGAAACCGCCTCAACCTTCGCGGAGACCATCGTCTTTGAAGACGCCATCGCCCGCTGTGGGAAGGAAGAAAAGCTTGGCCTGATTGACCTCCACCTGCGCGACGGGGCCCAGATCATCGTAGACATCCTCTCCCGTTTCTACTTTGAGCGAGAAATCTTTGAAAGGCGCGGCCAGGGAGAAGTCTCTCCAGCGGAGTTTTCGCGCATCATGCTCGAGGCGCAAGGCAAAACCTACGGCGATGCCCTCGACAGCGATGCCTTCCATCCCTACATGTGGGCGGTCAAGGGCCACTACTACTACGCGGGCCTCTCCTACTACAACTATCCCTATGCCTTCGGCCTCCTCTTCGCCCTTGCCCTCTACGCCCGCTTCCGCCAAGAAGGCCCGGCCTTTGCCGCCAGCTACAGCTCCCTCTTGGGCATGACAGGCCGCGCCTCCTGCGAGTCTGTCGCCGCCGCCGCCGGGTTCGATATAAAAAGCAAGGAATTCTGGCTTTCCGGCATCAAGGTCTTCGAGGCGCAGATAGAGCGCTTTGAAAATCTGGTGGGGGAATCTTGAAAAGCTTTCCCAGGATAAAGCCCCGCGCCATCCTTGCTTGGATCATCCCCATCGCCCTCTCCTTATTCATGGCCTCATGCCCGGATCCTGCCCCCGAGGCACTGAAGCCCCTCACCCCCCTTCCTAGCCCCGAGGCAGAAGCTGAGGCTCCATCCCTGCAGCTTAATTTCTCCATGGGCAGCCAAACAACCTACAAGAATATTTATGTCATCTGGGCCCAAGACGGTTCGGGTGCCTACCTGCAAAATTTCCGTGTTTGCAAACGCCTACTCGACGGCAGTCTTACCGGCGTAGCCCTTCCCTACTGGAAGACGAATGTCTATCCCCAGTCAAACCAAGCCGAGATAGACGCAGTGAGCGCGGCGACAGTGGCCAACGCGGATTTCAGCCTCGTGCTGGAACTGGGCGAGGATGCGCCCTTGATCTTCAGCGTCTATATGGAAATCGACCGCTCATTTGATCCCAACGATTGGTTTACTGACCAGCCGGCCATCCTCTATGCCGCCGATATCGACTTATCCAGCGGAGCCTCTTCCTACCAGCTCACGCCCCGTGGTTGGACAGCCAATCAGGCTACCGCCTCTCAGGGGCCGGGCACGGCTTCAGGCAACCTCAATCCGGAAATGCGCTACATAAGCCACCATGAAAGCTCAGGCGGCTTTGGCGTTGAAGACCCACAGCGCGCCACCGCCATGGTGGCAAGCATCATCCTCAAGCTTGAATAAAGAAAGCGGGGGAAGAAGCTCACGCCTCTCCCCCCGCCCCCCTCATTCTTGATGCCTGAGGCTTTGGAGTCAGCGCCCAGCTAGCTCGGCCTGGAGCTGGGAGCAACGAGCAAGCTGGCGCTGGAGGCTTTCAAGCTTTTCACCTGCGTCCGCGGCCCAGCTCTGGCCAGGGTCAATACGGAGGGCATCGCTTAAGAGGCCCAGAGCGTCGCGCGCCGACCTTTCAAGCTGGGCAAGCATTTTTATAAGACGCTGCAGATCCACCAAGGCAATATTCTTTTTTGTCAGGCTGTAAAGAAACTTGAGCTCGATGGAGCGGTCGCGATTGATGCTCTGGAAGGCCTCGAATTTATCTAGACCGGCGCGGTAGAGGCGCTCTGCCTCTCTGCTCTGGGGCTTGGGCCCGGCTTCCCTCTTTCCCTCTGGATGCCCCCCAGCCTTTGCCCCTGTTTTTTTCCCGCCCTTTTCCCCCGCCTGCGCGCCAGAGCTTGGACGGCTACGCGGTAACCGAGCTGTCTCGGTTTTTTTTTGAAGATGATCTAAAAGCCTCTGATAGGAATCACGGAGACGGGGAAAGTCCAAGGCGGCTTGGGGAGAAAGGTCGGGGTGGCAGGCCTTGGCGCGTTGGCGGAAGGCAGACTTAAGCTCGGAAAGAGAGCAACCCTCCGCCAGCCCGAGTAATTTAAAATCCTTGCCCAGCGCGGCTCCCATGAAGATGAGTATAGCCGCATTAGCGCGGGCGGGCAAGGCGCTATTAAAAAGCGAAAACCCTATAAAAAGGGAAGGAATTCAGCCTTAAAGATATCCTCACGGCGCTGGTAATCCGCGTGGGAATCCAGGTCCTGCTCAAAGAGGCGGCGCAGCAAAGCGGGGTAGGATGGCGGAAGCCTTTGCAAGTCGTAGCTAAAATAAAGTCGCCTATCCTCTGCTGGCAAATATTGGCCGTTTAGGTAGAAAAGGCAGGCAATCCCCTTTTGTATGGCGCAATTGAGGTTCGCGTGCAGTTGGGGATAGGCCTCCCGCAGTTCCCAGCGCCCCTTCTTGTAATCGGAGAGGAGATAGCCGATATAGTTCAAGCAAGCTAAGCGGTACTCCTCCACTTCCTTTCTAGCGATACGGCTGATAGTTTCCAGAGCGCGGCTATAGGCGGAGTCTGCGTCAAAGAGGGGCCGCGATTCAAGCAGGGCGAATTTCCGCGCTTCTTCTAGCGCGGGGAAGGCCGCGCCGTCTATGAAATCGCAGAAGGCTATAGAATACCAGATCCCCTCGCTAACTACGCAGTGGAAGGGTATCTCCGGCTCCTGGTCTGGTCCAAAAACATCGACGGCCTCAAGACGGGAGCCGCTCTTGCGCATCACCGTCAGATCCACCATCCCGCCCTGGGGGCCGGGGCAAAATTCGCCGCGCGCCACGGAGCCTGAGAGCAGAATTGTCTGTATATCCTTGGTATCAAGGGTATCGATAAAAGATCGCGTGTCTTGGACCGTTTGGGCGATGAAAGCCGCTTGACGCGAGCGCATACCTAAGAGGGTAATCATGGAAAGCTCCCTTTTCGCAGCATGCTGCGATTGCAACTAAGACGCGCCACTGTTTTCCGGCGCAGGGCTTATTCCCCCGCCATGCGGGAGAGTTCGTCATCCCTATAGATAAGGATCTCGCCCCGCCCCGTCTCCAGGACCCCTGCCCTTTCCAAGCCTTGGAGGTGGCGGTTCACCGTCTCCCGGGTGGCGCCTACGGCGCGGGCAAGGGCCTCTTGGGTAATCGTCAGACGCTTGGTGCCCCTGCCGGAGCCCAGCGAGTCGCTGCTCCCCGAGTCCGAGCCCTGTCCCTGGGCCAAGAGGTAGGCGCAGAGTCGCTCGAGCACGGAGGCAGAATCCAGCCGTGAGTGGAGGGAAACCTGGGAGCGGGCAAGGGAGCGCAAAAGGAAGGCGGCGCTGCTTGTTGTTTCCAAGAGCCTCTCCAAGCCGCCGCGGCCTAAGCGGAGGATCTGGCAACGCTCGAGGGCAAGGGCGTCGCTTTGATAGGAGAGGCCTAGGTAGCACTCCGCCAGGGCCAGGATGGAGCCGGGCCCGGCCTCTTCCAGGGCAAGGCGGGAATCATCGGCCCGATATCGTATGGGCGAAACCCTGCCAGAGACAAGGTAATAGCAGTAATCGGCCGGATCACCCTGAAGGTAGATGGCCCGGCCCGGCCTTGCCTGGATCGGCGTCGCCCAACGCGAAATAATGCTGGCGCCAAGGTCGGCGGCGCCAGGGTCGGCGGCGCCAAGGTCGGCGGCGCCAAAATCATTTTCAGGGGCGGGCATGGGCGCGGCCATGGCGGTCAAGGGTTTCAAGCTGGGCGCTCAAGGCGCGCAGGCTGTAGGCGATATCGATACCCTGGGCTCCGGGTTTGGAAAAACTGGCTGTGAGCACCATGTCTTGGGGATGGAAGCCCCGCTCACTAGGTTGAGCCAGATTGAGCTCGTTTTCCTCGCGGGCTTCGCGGAAGGCAAGGTCGGCAACCTGGTTCCAGCTTGAGCGCAGGCAGGCAAAAAAACCGGCTGCGTCAAAGGCCGCGGCGCGGGGGAACTTGAGGGCAACCGGCCCCTGATGCTCGAATCTCTTCCATGTAGAAAGGCTCTCCAGGGCGCGCGCCCGGCTTTCCGCGTCCAGAGGCTCGGGATGATGCGGGCCCTCAACTATTTGAAGCGAAATCTCAGCCGCAGAGTCCCCTTCATAATCGCGGCCGCGACGCCCAGCTTGGGCAAGGGCAAGCCTTCGCCCAGCGCAAGGGGAAAACTCCTCCCACTCCTGGGCCGTCATCTGGTCTACGCTTAAAAGTTCGTAACCCTCCAGTCCGGGGAATCGGACGGAGAGGGAAGCGATAAAGCGGCGGCTTATGTCCTCGAGGGCGTGGATAGTCATAAAGGTTACCGCGTCGGGTCGGCTGAAGTCGTAGATCTTTGCCCCCTGCGCGGCGTGGGCGCTCAAGAGGGCGCCGCTTAAGCGGGGTTCCGCGCTTTCAAAGGCGGAAGTGAAAAGCTCGGTGAGTTTAAGCCCATAGAGCTCGCCCTTGACTACCATCTGGCCGCGGCCAAGGGGAATGCCCAGCACGCGCAGCTCCACAGAACTGGGTAAGCTATAGGGCGTGTCAAAGCGCAGAAGGGAACCGGGGCCGCAGAGCTCGATATCCTTAAGCCTGACATCCATCCCCGCCGCCACCAGGGCAAAGGGAAGGAGGTCTGTTAGGGCAGGGCCAAGCTCGGGGCTTCCCTGCAGGCTCTGGGGGTGGGAAAAAGAGTGGAGACGGGCGCCAAAATAGGGCCGGGAGCCATCGGGGTAGGAGCCGGAGATGACGGCCCAGGCAGAGGCAAGGAATTCACCGTTAAAAACAAGCTCGCCATCGGTACCGGCCGTTCCCGAGGAAAGAACGACATCCCCCAATTTAAGGATACCCGCTTCATAGGGGCTCATCCATCCCCGCGCCACCACGAACTCAAGCCGACCAAGGCTATCCATTAGGCCTTCCATATCATCCTCCAGCAAAACCAAAAACCTGCAAGGCCCTAGGGCCTCTTGGTTAAAAGCCTAGACCCTTTGACGGCCCGCTACCGCGACATTGGATAGTGATGCCCCTCACAGTCCGAGGATTGAATAAACGGCCTTCCAGAATTCCTGGGCAGCAATCCTTCCCTTGAGGAGGCCGTCTACTAAGGCCTTTATCTGGGGCGGAAAACTCCGCCAGTACTCGTCTTGCCAGCGGGGCATGGATTCCCAGAGGAATTGCTGTTCTGAAGACTTCATCTGCCCGGTTGAATACTCGATAAACTGCTTGATCATCGTCAGCAGGGCATCCGGCGGCAGGGAGGAACTATGCCCGGTGGCGGAAGCCTTCTCCATACCCTCCGTGGCAAAGGCCTCAACCAAGGCCGCCAGGTCTGCTTCCGGAATCTCCGGGGCTTCTTTGCGAATGAGGTCCGTCATAAAGCCGCGGATAGTGCCGCGCATAGACTCCATACTGGAGCCAAAGCGCTCTTGGATATCGGCTGACATCTTTTTAGCGGCGCGCTCCGGGTTCATCCCACCCAGCTTGCTATAGATGTGCCTGTCCTTCTGCCGGCGTTGAACGGCCTTGACGATGACGTCGAACTCGTTCTCATCCGCCCGGTTCATGATGAAGTCTAGGATATCCTTGAGCTCGGCCTTTTCCATGTCCCCATGCTATACCGATACTCTTGCCCTGGGCAAGAGAAAAACACTTGCCCAGGGCCTGAGGATGTCGGATAATGGGAGGATATGGACCGATACCAGGAGATGACATGAAAAAAGCCTATCTATTCCTTGCCGAGGGTTTTGAGGAAGTAGAGGCCATCAGCCCCCTCGATTACCTCCTTCGCGCGGGGATTGAAACAAAAACGGTTTCCATCAGGGAAGGCCTAAGTGTCCGCGGGGCCCATGGCCTTGTCGTGCAGGCCGACATCCCCTTTTCCAAGCTGTCCTCGGATTACGATTGCCTCATCTTCCCCGGTGGGATGCCGGGCACAAAGAATTTAGCCGCCCATGAGGGCCTTGTCCGGCTCTGTCAGGATGCGGTGGCGCAAAAAAAACTTGTTGCCGCCATCTGCGCCGCTCCGGCCCTCGTCTTGGGCAAGGCGGCAGGGGTATTGGCGGGCCGCCGCTTTACCTGCTTTCCGGGCATGGAAACTCAGGCAGGCCCAGGCGCCATCCACCTCAACGAGCGCGTGGTAGTGGACGGCGCAATCATCAGCTCCCAGGCGGCGGGTAGCGCCGGTGAATTCGCCATCGCCATCATCAGCGCCCTCGTGGGCAAGGAAAAAGCGGAGGAAATAAGAAGCGCGGTATATCTAGGCCAGCCGAACATTACGATGGATCGGTCCAAATGAACCTCAGATTCTATAAACTGCAAAGCGCCGGCAACGACTACATCCTCATAGATCATTGCCTGACGGCGGTGGAAAAAAAACCGGATTACCCGGAGCTTGCCCGCGCCATACTCAAGCGGCGCAGCGGTGTCGGAGGCTCCGGCCTCATTCTCTTGGAGCCTATCAAGGATGGGCCTGCCTTAGTCAGGGCCTACGGGCCCGACGGCGTGGAATCGGCAGTGAGCAACGACGCCCTCATCTGCGCCGCCCGTTATCTCTTTGACTCCGGCAAGGTAGTGGCCGAGGGCTTCAGCTTGGCCACCGCATCCGGCACAAGGAAGATCGAAGTTCTCACTGCCAAGGATTTCCGCATCGGCTTGGGAAAACCCACGGACCCTCTTTCCGGCCGGGAGCTTTCCGAAACCCAGGGCCCGGATAACCGCGCCGTGCTTGAAGCCCAGGGCCGTCGGCTCTCGGTATCCACGGTTGAGCTTAAGGAATGCTACGCCATTCTCTTTTCAAGCGACTCACGGCGTAGCGACCTTGAGAGCCTCCAGCGCGGTTTAGTCTCCCTTTCCCGTAAGGGAAAAAATTACCGGGCCCTGGCGGTGCGTCCCCTGTCCCGCGACACCCTCGTCCTTATGGCAGAGCGCAAGCAAGTCCTCGACGGCATTGAAGCCACCGGGGCTGCGCTGACAGCGGCCGTCATCGCCGGGGTATGCGACCGCGAGGCAACCTTTATCCAAGGTTCGGGTATCCGCTACGCGGATTGGGATGAGTCGAGCGGGGAGGTTTCAGTGACGGCCTCAGCCCAATACGTCTTCGAGGGGCAGTGGTACCAGGCTGAATCTGAAGCCACCAAGGGCGCCCAGACGGGAGAAGAAGGATCAGAGGCTGGGGAATAGTCTAAGAATAATAGGAGATGCGGAAGGAGCCGGCTTCCTCAAAACCCAAGCTGAGATAGAGGCCCAAGGCGGCTTGATTGCCCTTTTTGACGAAGAGGCAGAGGGAACGGCCCTGGGCGCCAAGGGCGGCGCACAGCTCGCCGACTAAGGCCCGCCCCAAGCCACGGCCGCGGTAAAGCGGCTCAACGTAGATGCCGCCCAATTGGTCCCAGGCAAAGCCGCGGGCGTTTGTCTGGGCCTTGCCGACAAGCCGTCCGTCCAACTGGGCGCAGAGCATGACCTCCTCCTCGAGAGAACGCTTCACGCCGGCCTTGCAAACCCGAGGGTCAAAACGATGCAGATGGACTAAGACCTCTTCCCTTTCGTAGGCTTCCTGAAGACGCAAGAGGGCTATCATGTCGCTGCTCTGGGGAGGGCGAATTTTAAACTCTCGCTGCTGAAAAAAAACACGCGAAGCCGCCCCGCCCTGCCTGGGCTTATCTAGGCGCATAAGGCGGTAATCATTACCGGCAGCGGATGTAATCCCGGCCGCCCTCTCCAAACGTCGCACATCGTCTTCAAGCCCAATGGCGGCCGTAATTTTCCTTGTGGCAAACTCAGCCAAGCCGGCGAGCTGGCTGTCCTGAGCTCGTGGGCTTTCGCCAAACAGCGGGTAAACGACGCCCCCGGGAGCGCGGAGGGCCAGACCGCTTAGGCCCTCCCCGGCCTGAGCGTGGAAGTAGAGGCGGCTACCGAAACCTGGGCCGAGCCTCCCGCCCTTAAGGAGCCGCGCGCTTAATGAACAGCATGAAAATTCCAAGGGACGGATGTAGTTCATGACCTCCGCCAGATCGGATCTGCCACAGGCTTTCCACATAGGATTAGGGCCCCGAAATGGGAAGAATGCCCTGGGCTTGGATGTCACCGCGTATGACGGAAAAGGCGGCGGCAAAGGATTGGCGCGAATAGGAGTAGGCCGCCACCACGGCGTTGGGCCAGGAGTAGGAGCGGAGCTGGGCCGGGCTGAGAACGGAAAGCACGACAACCCTTTTACCCGAATCCTTGAGGGCGTCAAGGAGGAGGATGGATGTGTCATTGGCAACGCAGATAATGACGGTGTCCACGCCGCGGATAGCCGCCTGGAGCTCCTTGATTTCCACCTGCCTCTGATCACGCGGGCTTTGGAAACCAAAGCGGTAGCTTGCAGCCTGCGGGTAATGGGCGAGACCTGTTTCAAAGAAGTCGGAAAAGGGGCCGGCAAGGAGGATCTTTCCGCCCTCCTTAAGGGGTAGATCCCCCTTTTTAAGATAGCTGATGGCGCGGGCGGCTTGAGAAAGAAAAGCATCCTTGGCTTCTGGGTCTGGTAGCTGTTTAGGCAGGGCTTCCACCCGGGGCTTGAGGCTTACCGCCCCTTCGCCGCGTAGGTAGTCGAGCTTAAGGGTAAGAATTCTCAAGGCTGATTCGCGGCAAGCCTCCCTAAAGCGCGCGTCGGCGCGGTAACGCTCAAGCACAAGGCGCCAAGCAGGCTCATCCGCGGAGGAAAACATGAGGATGTCGTTGCCCGACGCCAGGGCTAAAACCGCGGCCTGGGCCACACTGCCGGCGTAATCGGTTGCGCCGGACATGCAAAGGTCATCCGTGACAATCACTCCCCTAAAGCCTATCTTGCCGCGTAGAACGTCCTTGAGAAAATAGGCGGAGAGGCTTGCCGGTTCAAGGTTTTTTGTCAGGCGGGGAAAGGCAAGGTGGCCGGACATGATGGCGGGCACGCCGTCGGCGGCCATCATGCGGTAGGGAAGGAGCTCCCGCGACCACAGGGTATCCCAATCCACGTTTATTACCGGCAAGCTGGTGTGGGAATCGGATTGGGTGTCCCCGTGTCCCGGATAATGCTTGGCGGTGGGTATGACGCGGGACTTCATGGAACCGCGGGCGTAGGCGGAGCCGAGGCTGCCGACAAGGAGGGGGTCGGAGGAAAAGGCGCGCGATCCGATAACCCAGCTCTTGAGGTTAGTGGCAACGTCCACCGTCGGCGCGAAGTTCATGTTGATGCCCAAGGCAGCGAGCTCGCGGCCTATGATCTGCCCGGAGCGGTAGGCGTCCACAGCAAAGCCGGAAGCCCCAAGGGCCATGTTGCCCGGGCTCATGGATGTCCGCCCGCCCACATGGCGTATCCAACCGCCCTCTTGATCCGTGGCCACAAGGAGGGGGATGCCGCCCTTGGTGGCCAAGGCCGTGCTTTGCAGGAGCCCCACAGACTCCGCCAAGACCGCCTCATCCTTTGCGTTCCAGCCAAAGATCTTTATTCCGCCTATATGGCGGCGCGATAGGCTATCAAGGAAGGCCTTGTCCGGGCGCGCGCCTGGGTAGGAAATCATAAAGAGTTGTCCCACCACCTCCTCGTCGCCCATCCTAGCTAGGAGCTCGCGCGCAATGCTGGAGCTCTCCCCGGCGGAGAAAAAATCAAGGGCGGGCGGGGCGGCGGAGAGGGGCGGGGCTAGCGGGCTCAGGGTTAGGCAGAGCCCTAGCGCGCACGGCGCTAGGGCATTTTTGAATGTCCGCTTGAAAACTGAAGGCAATCCGCCAAGCGCGATTTTCATTAAGCCGGGCAGCTGATGGTGTCTAAGTATTGGGATGCGCAGTGGGCGGCAACGGCGCCGTCGGAGCAGGCGGTGATAATCTGCCTAAAGGGGGTATCGCGCACGTCGCCCACGGCAAAGAGGCCGGGAATGGAAGTCTGCATGCGCGCGTCGGTTTTTACGTAGCCGGATTCGTCCTTGGCAAGGTCCGGAAAGAGGTTTGTGCGCGGGTCGGAGCCTACGAATACAAAGACCGCCTCTACCGCCAACTCGCTCACTTCATTCGTTTGTACGTTCGCAAGCAAGACGGAGCGCACCTTGGAATCCCCACGGATTTCCTTAACAACGGAATTCCAGCGCACGCTGATATTGGGGTTCTTCAGAACCCGCTCGGCGACGGCGGGCTGTGCGCGGAATTTGTCTCGGCGGTGAACCATGGTGATCTTGTCGGTGAGCTTGGAGAGGAACTCGGCCTCGTCACAGGCCGCGTCTCCGCCGCCGACTACTAAGATGGGCTGCTTGCGGAAGAAGGGGCCGTCGCAGGTGGCGCAGTAGGAAACGCCGCGAGAGATGAACTCAGACTCTCCGGTGACGCCCAAGTGGCGATGCTCGGCGCCGGTTGCCAGAATGACGGCGGATGAGCGGTAGTCGGTACCGTCTGCATGAACGATGAAGCAATGGCCCTGGCGCTCCACCGAGGCCACTTGGGCGCTTTCAAAAACGGCGCCGAACTTGAGGGCCTGGGCGCGCATAGCCTCCGCGAAGTCATAGCCGTTTACCGGCTCTAGGATGCCTGGATAGTTCTCCAGCTGATCTATGAGAAGCCCCTGTCCGCCGATAGCCATACCCTCAAGCACAAGGGTGGATAGGTTAGCGCGTGCCCCGTACTGGGCGGCGGACAAACCGGCCGCTCCCCCGCCAATGATGATCAAGTCCCAATCAGTCTGCATCGCTTTGCCTTCCTCATCTCGCTGGATTATACTCTACTATATGAAAGCCATAGGCCCTTGGTCAATTCGCCGGGTTCAGCTCGGCGCGGTATTTTTCCTCTTTTGCGCCGCAAGCCTCTTTGCCCAGGGCGGAGAGAGCCTTTCACAGGCCCCAGGCATGGCGTTGCGCCCTAGTCCTCTGGCAATCGAAGCATCTGTCCTGGCCGAACCACTGGCCACGGAGGACTACCTATCCCTAGCCCTTTGGGCATCCATGCTGGGAGAGAAAAACGCCCAATTGCCCCCAGACTTCGAGCGCGTTGAGGATGAGCTAGAAAACTTTATCCAGGGGCAGGCCCTCTTCCTCTTTGATATCGAGAGTCCCTACGAAAGGGCTAAGCAGGCCTTAGTTCTCCTCCATCGCGCCCTCTTCCGCCGCTATATCATAGACCAAACCCGCATTGACCTCGTGCTTGAAAACGGCAGTTACAACTGCGTTTCGAGCGCCGTCGTTTATGTGGCCTTAGCCAAGGCGGCGGGCTTGGCGGCTTGGGGAGTGCAGACCCCGGATCACGCCTTTGCCATGGTGCGGACAGAGCGCGGCGACATAGACGTAGAAACGACAAATATCTTGGGCTTTGATCCGGGCAACAACCGGGAGGAGTTCGTGGATTCCTTCGGCCAGCTTACCGGCTACGCCTACGTTCCCCCCGAGCAGTACGGCAAGCGCAGCCGCATCGGAGAGAAAGCCCTCATCGGCCTCATTTTCCATAACCGCATTTCCACGTTGGAGCATAAGCGAGACTTCGGCTCAGCCCTCGTGCTGGCTGTTGAGCGCAACGCTCTGGAGGCAAGCGACCAGACCCGCGTCTTCCTTGTAGAGCGCGCATCCAACCTCGCGGCGGGATTCATAACAGCAGGGCGTAACCAAGAAGCCCTCAGCTTCCTCTCCGAGTTCGAGAATGTCTATGGCCAGGCAAAACTGATTGAAGAAGCGCGTTCGGTTTCCATCCAGAACATTTTAGCCGAGTATGGAAGAAAGGGGAATTTCACGGAGGGCTTGGCCTTTGCCCGTGAAGCCCGCGGGCGTTATGGAGAGCTGAAAATATTTTTTGAATTCGACTCAATGGCCCTCAACAATCAGGCGGTGGAACTCATACGCCGGGGTCGTTACCGCGAGAGCCTGGAATTTTTAGATAAAGCGGAGGCCGAAGGCCTCTCAAAGCCACAGGAATACCCGGCCCTGCGGGAAAACGCGGCCCTCGCCTGGGTAGACGCGACAATCCGCTCAAGCGATTTTTCAGCGTCGCTTGAACTGATAGCTGAAATCGCGACTAAAAAATATTTAGATGCGCGCAAGCTTGAAATGACACTGCAAAAAGCGGCGGGGCAGGAGGCAAACCGCTTAGCCCGCGCTGACCCCATCCTCGGTTGGTATTCTGCTAGCTTGGCTTTTGAACGGGCGCTGGCCATCCTTCCCGGCTCTGCCGAGCTTGCCAAGGGGCTCTCTTCTTCCCTGGACAACTACGCCCGTGTTACCTATAACCGCTTTGCCCAGGCCTTTAACGCTGGGGAAAAAGAAAAAGCGCGGGCGATTCTCAAAGAGGGGTTAACGCGCTTTCCGCAGAGCCAGCTCCTCAAAAAGGAGCTGGCAGGCCTTGATTAACGGTTTGCCGCTCCAGGGGGCCAGAAGGTAAGCATCACCTTGCCCAGAATCGCTTCTTGCTTGAGGGTGCTCATTTCTATGTTGCTGAGGTAGATGATGGACTGGGGGTCATAGCGGTCCAAAGCAACTTTGTCCATGCGGTTATCGTCATGGTTGTAGCGGAAATCCAAGGAATTATAGCGATTGTCTCCCATGAGGAAATATTCGCCGGAGGGGATATAGGCGTCTCCCGCCGGAAACTCGGGGAAGTTCCTCGCGTCGAAATTGGAGAGGTAGGCCAAAAGGATTCCCCAGTCCGCGAAGGCCTGGCCCTGGTCCTTAAGGGAATATAGGTTGATTCCCCCATAGCTTTCCTGGGATGTCGCGATATCGGAGAGGCGCCTGACTTCACCTGAGCGCAGAAGATCAAGGTAGATGGACCAGCGCTCTGCCTGAAGGGCCTTGGCGCGCAGGTTCAGTTTTGCGCATGTTGATTGGTAGGGATTGAGATCAGTCGCGTAGCTAGGCGGGCTTAGGAAGACGGCCAAAGCGTCAAGGCGTTGTTGATCCGCTATCGTGTAGAGGAAGAGGTCGGCGTCGCCACGGAAGACGGTGCCATGGTTGCGGTAGAGGTTTGCCACCCCCCCGGCAGAAGCCTCTTTTTCCAAGAGCCCAAAGGAGCGCTTTTCCACCTCGGCAAGATAGGAGGTGGCCGCGGCGCTTAGGCCGGAGAGCAGTCGCTCCGAACGCAGGTTGGCAAGCGGCTGGGCGGCCGCCTTAAGCTCGGTGGAAAGATCCGAGATGCTGCGCGAATTCTTATAGTCGTCAAAGGACTCAAGCAGGGCCCGCTCATCCGCGTCCACCTTGATAGCTTGGATCTTAGAGCGAATCTCTGGCTTTTCTTGGTAAAGCTTGACGTGGGACCAGGCCTGATCCTGCTCAAGCGGGGCCCAGTCGCTCCCGTCCTTGGATTTGCGATAGAGGATGTCGTCAACCATCATCAGCTTGTCGCCGGGCATGCCCACCAGGCGCTTAACCACGTTGCCTACGCGCACCCGCCCGTACTGGTCGCGGTCAAGGTTGAGAAATGTAAAGGAAAGATAGAAGGCGACGGAATTCACCATGCGTCGCACAACGCTGGGCTTGGGGGCAAAGGGGTTGTCGTAGACGATGATGTCGCCGCGCTTGGGCACGTAGAGGGCAGGTAGCTTAAAGGGCGCTAGGGGTATGCGCGGACCGGACTGGAGCTTGGTTACGATGACGCGGTCGTTCACGAGGAATTTCGGCACCATAGACTCGGAGGGTATGACATAGAGCTGGAAGAGCATGGAGTGGATGACGGCCACCATGATGACCGCCTGTACTACGGCATCCACGTTGTCCAGGATCTTCCCCCAGATAGTCGCCGGTTTTGGCGGCTTGTAGCGCACCTTATTGGCTATGTCCTTCTTGGTGAGAACCCCCAGCTTTACCCGCCAAGCCTTGGTGGATATTAGGAAATAGATACCCAGGGCCGGGGCCGTTGCCAGGAGGGAAAAAATCCAGGAGAGGCAGGCGCGCAGGATTCCGATATCGCCCGCTTCGTACCAAGAGGAGGCGGCTACGGCGTTGGCGATATAGGTAAAGAAGGCGCCATAGCCCACAAAGGCCTTAAAGCCGCGGTAACCCTTGGCGCGGTTACCCGGTAGGTAGCGGTAGGCCGCCAGAAAGATACCCAGGGCCAAAAGGATGTTGAGGACAAGGCCCGTGCCCCAGGCTAGGTCAAACCGAACCCAGCCGGCGGCCGGTATGCCGATAAGGACCAGGGCCAGCCAGGCGGCCATGAGGATGAGGAGGAAGCGGGCGTCCTTGTTCTCGGATGCCACTTTTTTCAATGTAGCGACGATATCATTCTTCAAGTCTCACTCCTTGATGCTGCGTGGGGGGCGAACTACAGTCCGCCCTCGGAAAGATCATATATCGTCAGCGCCTCGCGTGGGAATACCGAGGCGAAGGCTGCGCTCATGCTCTGATCCTTACTAAAGAATATCACTTGGTAGTCGTTGCGCGTCCTAAATTCCTCTAGAATTTCCAAGGCCTTGCCCACCCGCGCCGAATCCAGGTTTTTAAAGGGCTCGTCAAGAATAAGGAAACCGCCCCGGGCCCGCTGATTCTCAGCCAGGGCAAGGCGGCAAGCAAGCACGAAGATGTCACGGGTTCCCAAGGAAAGCTGGGAGGGCTTGCGCAGGGCGCCGGAGGCGTCGGGCACCGCGGCCGAGGAAAAATCCAGGGAAGTGAAGCTGAGGCGCCGCTCTCCCTTACCCAGGTTGCCGTAGATCTCAGATGCCCGGGCGGAGAGGGATGAGAAGGCAAGTGAGCCGGAATCGGCCATGGAAAGGAATACTTCCTTGGCCGCGGCATGGGAAGAGCGTTCCAAGACGTCTTGCTCGCAACGCCGAACGAGTTTCTCCAATGCGCGCTCGGCATCCGCCAACTGTGCAAGGATGAGCTGGGAATCCTTTTCCGCCAGGGCTTGCTCTTTGCTGTACTGGGCAAGGCCGGCTTTTTCCTCTTCCTTTACGCGGTCAAGCTCGGCTTCAAGGAGCTTAAGGCGGGACCCTCCCCCGCCCTGGGCCGCGGCGGAAGATTCAGCCAGAGGCCAAGCAGCCTCAATCCTTTCCACTTCCAGTTTAATCCTGGCCGTAAGCTCATCCATGTCGGAGCAGGAAAGGCGGCGACACTCCTGGGCAATTCTCTCTTCTATCTCTGAAATCTGCTTGTGGCGAGAAAGGTTTTCCGAGAGGAGGCTCAAGTAGTCCTCATAGCTTGACGCGCCGCGCGCCTTCAGCCATGCCTGGTATTCGGATGTGAGGGCGGCGAGTGAGCGTTGACGGGCTTCCAAAGCCTCAAGGGCCGTAAGCCGCGCATCCTGGGCTTGGATCTCAGCCTTACGGGATTCAGAGAGCCGCTCGGCCGCCCTTCCCTGAAGCTCGCTTAGGGAACGCAGATAGGAGAGAGCCTCTTGGGCGTCCTTTCCCGGCAGCCCTCCCCCAGCGGGATCAAGCCTGAGCCATTCGGAGCGGGCTCTCTCGAGGGCGGCCCGTGATTGGCTGTCATCTGTGAGTATATGGGTCTTGCGTAGGATAAAGAAGAGGATGAATCCGGCGGCCGTTCCCAAGACGGCGCAGAGGGCAAAGGCGTAGGCCGGGGCTCCAAGCAGGCCAAGGAGGGCTCCACAGAGGATGCCCGCCGCCGTTAGGAGGCTCAGGGAAAGAAAGGATCCCAAGCCGGGTTTTTTTTCGCGTAGCTCGCGCACTACGGCTCCGGCCTCAAGCCCGGCGGCTACCCTGGCGGCGCAAAGGGCAAGGGACTCCCGGCTTGCAAATTCAGCTTCGTCGCGGGCTCGCCTCTCACGGGCTTGGCTAAGGCTTCCTTCCTGGGCGGCGAGTCCGGCTTCCTGAGCCGCAGAGGCGAGTTTTAGCTCATCAAGACGGCGCCGTATTTCTTGGCAGCTGGCGCTCTCGTCGCGCAAAAGCTGACCTGAACGCAGGCTCAAGAGCTTCTCCCTATCCTGGAGAACGCGGCGGCAATCCCTTAACTTGGCGGCGGCCTCAGCCTCCTCCCGCCCGCGGGATAGCTCGTCACGCTGGGCGCTCAGCTGGGCAATCCGCGCGGCGGCGGCGTCTACCCCGGCCTTGATGCTTTGGGCGCGGCGTTTGGCGGCTTCCGCCCCAAGGATATCGGAACGCAGGGAGCTCACCCTGCGTAAGGCTTCATCGCGCTCTACTATATTCGCCTGTTCAGTCTTCTTGCGGATGTTGGAGTTGAGAACCTTCTCCATTTCGGAGGCCAAGAC
>JBGSOB010000098.1:0-33446 GCA_041739325.1 Treponematales bacterium | reverse complement strand
ATTACGAAGTTTAGTGATAGTAGGATTTATATCCTGGGGCCTGGATGGTTCCAGATCTCGGGGTGTGGATCTTCTACTATCACTATATATTAGGGTTTCTTGGCTGGTTTTGTCTGCCTGCATGTGAATGATCGTACGCTTTCTTAAGCACTGCCATCACAATGAAGAAACGAAGCGGCGGAGAAATCATACTACAGGTGTTTTTACTTCTCAATTTCTTCGTAGCACCGGTATGTGAAATTTCGCATTTCTTCCTCTGTCATGACGCCTCCGAATTCAACGCATTCTACCCTCAGCCGATCCTGCGGTCAAAGAGAGATTCATCCTCACATGGAGGCATGCACCCCCTGCATGCATGTGATGTTTTATGATACAGTGTGTGGAACACTATGATCGACCACTGTATAGCTCAAATCTGCCTGGAAAAAGACACGCGGCTCATCATCAGGCCGGAATCTGGCAGTTTTCCTCATATCTACCGCGCGGGCCTCAGCGTCTACTGGGATGAAGCCGGTTCTTTTCTTTTTACTGTAGTGGATGATAAAAAAAAATTACTTGAATGCTATAAGAGGATTGAAAAAGCCGTAAGGGAAGAGTACGGGTCAGCGCTGCGGATCACGGAGCGGACTGTCTGGACCAATATATCCGCTGAAGGTAAGAAAAAAATATCCTATAACGAGCTCTAAGATAGGAATTGACCCTAGCTTTACACCACACTAGGACGGGAGCACTACCTTCCCGTAAGCATATTACAGCAACACATGATAGGTATCAGAACGAAGCTGTCTCACTCCTCATGATGTTTTAATCCGGGAGCTTGGCTGTCATATTCTTTAACAGCTCGTGGATGAGCCTGCCAATATTTTCCTAGATGCTTTTATGGTTAACATACAGCGTGCTTGCTTTGGCAACCCAGATAGAATAGTATTGCGCAAGGAGGATTCTCGATGTCGACAGCAGAACCAACCAAACATTCCCTATCCACCAGTATCATCCTACACCTCTTGCCGGGTCTGGCCACCACCGTGTTTTTCGCGTTTCTTGCCTACGTGTTTCGCGGCCGGGGGATTCCCGCCTATTTCTTCCTTGAAGTCTCATTCGTTGCGGTTACAATTCCCCTGTTCTTGCTTATCATGAAGCTCCGCGCCCCCACAGACGGATCCGCTACGATCGCCGGCTTGCTAGCCTATAGGCAAAAATTACCCTGGTACGAATATATCCTTTGGCCCCTTGCTGGCCTTACCCTTATAGTCCTTACCTTCATGACCCTAGGCAAGATAATCGACCCCATCATCAAGTCAAGTTTGTTTCCTTGGTGGCCTCAATGGTTGAACATAAACGACTTTGCCGTCAATCCCGGCAACTATTCTAAAGGCTGGATTCTGGCAGTCTGGATAATCGGTATCTTCGTTACGACAACTGGCGGACCCATTGCCGAGGAGCTCTACTTTCGCGGCTACTTGCTACCCCGAATCAAGGGAAATCCAGTGACAATGATACTGCTGGGAACCATCCTTTTTGCCCTCTACCACCTGTTCACTCCCTGGATGTTCGCTACCAGGGTCATAGCCCTTCTACCCCTCTACTTCATCGTTTGGAAGCGTAAGAGCCTAGCCCTTGGCATCTTTGCCCATTGCCTCCTCAACCTCATGGGCGACACTCTCAGCATGATCCCCTTGGTGTTCCGCTAAGGCAATGAGAAAATCGACACAGCAGATTTTCTTGAGAGCCGCGTCAGGGCCTTCTAGCGTTGCTTTCCCAAAAGCAACGCTGGGCCTTAGTCGTAGAGGCTGTACTCGATGACGTTGTCGATAGTATAAACTTCGAACTGGCCTACCGAACCATCGCCCGTCTGAATTTTCTGGTAGATGATGCCGTATTCGTCAAAGTCTGTCGGGCCCTTGATGACGGGCTCGCCCTTATTCCTCACCCCCCTGACGGCAAAGGCGTTTATGGAGTCCACCTCGTTCAGGAAGGTGAAGTTGCTCTGCCGGGAAAGCCTAATGTAGGTATGGCCCCTGCTGTGGATGAGGGCCTCCACAGAGATTGCCGTAGTTCCCAGGGTCAGATCAATCTTGTCCCCACTTCCCGAACCAAAAACCGAGGAAACGGCGCGGCATCCGGAGACGGTCATTGGCCCCCAGGCCGATGCTGTAATGACGCCGTCCACGTCCTCGATGGTCATTGAGGGGTGGCTGAATGAGTCCATGGGCGGCTCCGCCCAGATATAGAAGTCACGGGAACCCATGGGGCCGCCCTTGAGGCCTTTAATAGTTACTTCTCCCTCCCCCGTCACCACGCTATTGGGCTCCTGGGCGCTTAGGGACCAGAAGGCGTAGTCGGAGGGCACGTGAATGGTCAAGGCGTAGTAAAGGTTGGGCTTCTCGGCCTCCGGACCCAGATTGACGCTGAGGGACTCGGCGCTGGCCTTGAGCTCGAAGAGGATATCGTCTTTTGAGGCAGGTTCGAAAGTAATGCCCGAGACGCCGCGGTTGTAGATGTCCAGCCTTCCCGTAACCGTGCGCGAACCCGCGGCGCCGGAGGCCTCAATGTCGATAGAGCCGCGTGGGATGTCTATCAAGAGCCGGGCCCCGTCAGAGTCGAGGCTGCAAGAAGCTTCAAGAGTCCTTATGCTGGGCCCGTATCCGCAGGAGGCGCAGGCAAGAGCTGCGCCGATGACAACCGCGATGAGGCGGCCAATGGAAGTTCTGTCCATACTCAAAGTATTGTCCACTTTTTCCGATTGGGCAAGGCCAAGCCCTGGATGAAAGGCTTTATGAAAAAAGAGAGATCTGCCCTGCTTGAGGTTATCGATGCTAACATACTTGCCCCGGCAAGGATTTACAGCGATCTTTATTTCATGAGACTACGATTGATATATATATGCGTCTTTCTCTTCCTTTCTTTGAGCTCCTGCTCGAATGGCCAAGTGCCCGCAGGAAACGGATGGCTGGCTTTGGGGGGAGGCGCCCATGGAATCGTTATGCATACCCTTTGATAATACATACGCCCGACTACCTGAGAATTTTTTCCAACGCACGCTACCGGCCGTGCCTCGAGCGCCTTGCCTAATATCGTGGAACGAAAAACTTGCCTTGGAGTTGGGCTTAGACAGAGCAGACATTGATGACGCAAGCCTGGCGAAGTTGTTTTCCGGTGCGCAAATCCCCGTGGGAGCAGATCCCATTGCGCTCGCTTACGCGGGCCATCAGTTCGGCTACTTCGTACCCCTCCTGGGCGATGGCCGCGCCCATCTGCTGGGAGAGCTGGTGAGCCCCCTGGGCCAACGCTGGGATATCCAGTTAAAGGGTTCGGGCCGCACCGGCTATTCCCGCAAAGGAGACGGGCGCTCGGCGCTGGGCCCAGTGCTTAGGGAGTATATCCTCAGCGAAGCCATGAGCAATCTGGGAATACCAGGCACAAGGGCGCTTGCCGCCGTAAGCACCGGAGAGATGGTGATGCGCGAAATCCCGCTACCGGGCGCGGTGCTCACCCGCGTTTCCCCCAGCCATATCCGGGTTGGCAGCTTTTCCTACTTTGCGGATAAGGGACAGAATTCCGACATTAAAATATTGCTTGAATATGCCGTTGACCGACATTACCCCTATCTAAAGCGCGGGCCTGATTTGCCTCTTGAATTCCTGCGTGAAGTGGTACGGAAGCAGGCAACACTGCTTGCCCAGTGGATGAGCGTAGGCTTCATCCATGGGGTGATGAACACAGACAATACGGCAATCGCGGGAATGACCATCGATTACGGGCCCTGCGCCTTCATGGATGAATTCAAGGTGGATACGGTCTTCAGTTCTATCGATAATCAAGGCAGGTATTCCTATGGAAACCAACCGCAGGTGGCACTGTGGAATTTAAGCCGTTTGGCAGAGGCCTTGCTCGATCTGATACCGGGCGAGCCTTCTGAAGCTGTAAGAAGAGCTGAGACGGTGTTGGAAAGTTTCTCGGACGATTTCCATACCGCCTGGCTTATGAGGATGACGGAAAAACTCGGGATCAGGAATTACCGCTCTGATGATCATGACCTTGTACAGGCCTGGCTTGATACCTTGGAAGCAGAAGCGATTGATTTCACCCTGGGCTTTCGAAGCCTTTCAGGGCTAGTGCGTGGAAGGCCCTTCCCACGGCCACTGTCTCCTGCCGCAGAGCCCTTCCTTGCCAGCTGGCGGCGAAGGCTGGATGAGGAGGGGCTCCCTTCAGCTGAAGTCGCAGCTGCTATGGATAGGGTGAATCCTCTCTATATTCCCCGCAATCATCTTGTTGAAGCCGCAATCGCCCGGGGCATAGAGGGAGATTTTGAAGCCTTCCATGCCCTCAATCTTGCGCTTGAGAATCCCTTTGAAGAGAAGCCCGGCTGGGAGCAGTACGCACTCCCTCCGAGGGATGATGAGCGCGTCCTCCAGACATTCTGCGGTACCTGAAAATTTGTTTCCTGCTACAGAGCCCAAATACCCCTGGAGTAATTAAATTTAATCCTATCAAAATCAATCCTATCAGATATCAACTTTGATAGTCCGGAAAAAGAATTACTATCGGTTTTGATAGTTCCATTATCAGTACCTGAAATATTTTTAATAAGCATACATCTGTGTGCCCTTAATAATTCCTTAAATCACAATGCTTTAATATGTCCCCTTTTTTCTCCCTATAGGATGGCACGAATACTGCTTTATAAGTGATTGAAACTACAAGGAGTAGTAAATGAAAAATGATAATAGCCAGCAGGGCGAAGAAGTGTTCACGGAAACTGGGCGGAATCGGACGGCGCGCTGGGCCGGTTTCAGCTATCTTCTTTTCATACTCACCATGGCCTTTGCCAATCTGGTAGGCCGTGCGCCAATCATCGTTGAGGGGGACCCTTCAGCCACCGCTGCGAATATCCTCTCTCATGGCTTGGCATTCAGGATCGGCTTCGTAGCAGACCTCTGCTCGGCCCTCCTCTTTATTCTTACCGCGTGGAACCTTTACCGCCTCCTTAAGCCCGTAGGGCGCAATCTGGCCACCCTCTTTCTTATCCTCAATCTCTGCGGTGCCGCCATCCAATGCCTTAGCCTCAGCTTTCTCTACGCGGCCCTCCCCCTTCTTGGGGAGCCGTACTTGCTTTCCGCCATTCCGCCAGAACAGCTAAAGGCCCAAGCTCTTTTTTTCTTGGGTCTCTATAAAGCAAGTTTCATGTCAGCCCAGCTCTTTTTTGGGGCATGGACCCTGCCTTTGGGATGGCTCATTTTCAAGTCAGGCTTTCTGCCCAAGGCCCTTGGCATCCTCCTCATGGCAGATTGTGTAGCCATCCTGTTTTGGTTCTTCCAGTTTTTTTTCTTTCCCACTATTCCAAGCATCAGCTATCCCTCCTTAGCGCTGAGTTTTATCGCCGAGGCATCCCTCACTTTTTGGCTCCTCATTAAGGGAGCCGGTTATCGAAAACATAAGGGTTTGATACGCACTGAAATTCAGAGTTAAAAACTTTTATGTCGTATTGGATTATTAATCATTAATGGAGGAAATATGGAATTCAAACAAAAAAAGATCAGCTATCAGGGCAAGCCATTCATCTTGTACTGCTTTGCGCTTATCGCCCTATCTTCGGATATCACTGCCCAGGATAAGACTTGGAAGGATGCAAAGTTCGACGATGGTAAAATAGTGTCTCAGTACCGCGTTGGTACACGAATCGACGAGGGCGGCCAAAAAGTTCCACTCATCGAGTACAGGACAACCACGACTGTCAACGCCGATCTAGCAGATTGCATTACGCTTTTAACGGACATTCCCAGACACACTGATTTTTTAGCCGCCAAGACAAGTGAATTAATAAAAGCAGTCTCTGAAAACGAATGGATAATCTATTATCATTTTGCCGGTTCAGGACCATTTCCAGATTTTGATTGTATAGCCACCATGGCGCGAGAGGAAGATAAACAAAAAAGAATAACCAGCTTCACTGTGACGGCAGTCCCCACGCTCATACCGCCTAGGACCGAAAAACGATATTCCTTTTACAATATGACGTACAGCTTCAGGGATGCCGGAGATGGCAAGGTGGAAATTATAGTTAGCTGCCGTTCATCACCGCCCTTTGCCGTGCCACAGTGGATGGTCTCCATGGGCTTTCCTGCTGTGACATCCGGAGAGATCAAAAAAATATTGAAGCTTGTTCTATGAAAAAGAGACTTATCAGCTCTGCGCCCCTCAGAATAGCCAGGGGCAAATTACGTTGCTTAGGAGTTAACATGAGACAATTGTGTATGTTCATACTGGTTTTTTCTTTCGGAATAATGAGCCTCAAAGCAGAAGAACCACCACAGCGGCGCCCACATATTTTTAGTTTCAGTTATAGCGCTTGTTACGAGGCTCAACCGGATAATTTTAGCCGCAACTCAATACTGGGCTTTGGCGTTCTTTTATTCTCCAACAAGGGCTTGAATATCCAGAATCATAATACCTATAGTACGGGAACGATGAATCTTGAAAACACGGGTGGCAAGCTGTATCAACACCTTATCACCGAAAAAGTTTCTATCGGTGCCATGTCTCCCGATAGAATTTTCCGCCCCTATGGTTTTGTGGAGGGTAGAATCGGCTGGTGCGGGCCTCAAAAATTCGATATGTACGACAATCCGCTTATCATAAAATACGGCCTCGGTACGGGCCTGGATATATTCGCTCTGGAGAATTGGAGCTTTTTTATGGAACTTGGCTTCCTAGGCAACCAATATCAAAATGAATTCATCATGCAACAGCGGTTTGAACTAGGAGTGAAATGCCATTTTCTACCCGTAAAAAAGTGAGGGGCTAAATAGCAACAAAAATATAATTATTTTATGGAAAAATCAATGATGCTGACATCAAGGCCAATATGACCCCAGCAAAAATATGCTAAGGTTATTTTTGCATTTATTTTTTCCTCTCTTTTTCAAGCCTGGATACGGAAAAAGCGCGAGCAAGATTGTTCGTCACACAAAGTGTTAGGTGGACACCTGTCGGCCAGAAAATTATTTAGGAGTATTCTTTGAAAATAGTATTAGTTTTTATTTCTCCAAATAACACAACAAAAGAAGTAACAAAATTGCTCTATGAAAATCTTAGAAGATATAATCACGAAATTGAAGTAATAGATATAGGTTTAAAAATAAACAGAGAGAATGCTAAAATCTTAATTAATAAAATATTAGATTTTGATATTGTTGGTTTTGGAAGTCCAGTATACCACATGAACATTATACATCCTATGCAAAGCATATTATTACAAATATGTGCAAATAGAAAATATGGTAATAAAAATATTAAATCATTTATATTTCTTACTTATGCTGGAATTACTTCGGGTAAAGCGTTTCACAATTATTATAAATGCATGAAACAATCAAATATCAGTATAGTCGGTGGGATAAAGATACAGGCCCCGCACTTTCATCATCAGCATTTGTTTCCTAATGAGGAAACAGAATTAGTAATCAGTGATTTTATCGATTCTCTGGAAAAGAATAATTATCAAAGCATAAAATGGAAAAATGTAAAAAGGCTATTTAAACCATTGAAAATTATTATAATCATATTATATCCATTAATCAATATTATTGGTAAAATTAGAGAACTACCAATTAGTATAACTAATTCCAAGTGCAAAAAATGCAGTAAATGCATAATAGAATGCCCTGTTGGCGCTATTAAAATACGAGATGATATCTTAATGCAAGATAAGAATTGTATTCATTGCTATCATTGTACCATTGCTTGCAAGTATGGAGCCATTGAATGCCCAACTGAAAAATTGAAAAAAATGATTTCTTTGAATAAGAAAATAGTAGGAATGGAAAATCCTGTCAATAACTTTTATATTTAGGAAATAACATGCAGGAAGTATTAAATCCATTATGAGATTAACGTTTTTTGCGCGAATAAGGAGAGAAACATGGAGATGATGAAAGCCTACGTATGCAATCGTTATGGCGCTCCTGAAGTTTTGCAATTGGAATCATGCAAAATACCAGTGATCAAATCCAAAGAAGTTTTAGTGAAAGTATATTCTACATCCGTCACTAATAGTGATATCTTTATAAGAAGCTCAAGAGTGAGCAAGCATCTGCTGATACCATTTAGGATCATGATTGGAATTATGAAACCACGGAAAATAATTATTGGACAAGTATTTGCGGGAATAATAACAAAAGTAGGCAGTGATATAAAAAAACTAAAAGTTGGAGACAAGGTTTATGGTTTAACAGGATTTTCTCTTGGGGCATATGCGGAATATTTGAAATTAGAAGAAGTTAACTCAAAAAAGGGCTGTATTTCAATAATGCCAAGAAATATATCCTTTGAAGAGGCAACAGCTGCGGCATACGGTGGATTACTTGCTCTTCAGTTTTTAGAAAAGAAAAATATAACGAATGGGAAAAAAGTCCTAATATATGGGGCTTCTAGCACTTCAGGGATCTTTGCCTTACAATACTGCAAGTATTTAGGAGCAGAAGTTACAGCAGTTTGCAGCGGAAATAAATTTGAGTTTGTTAAGTCGTTAGGGGCCGCTAAAGTTCTTGATTATAAAAATGATGAATCAATCAAAGAATTGGAGATATACGATATAGTATTTGATTGCGTTGGCAAAGCTAAACAATCATTATTAAGAACCACTTGCTTCCAACACGTTAAAGATAAAAATAATTTCATTTCAATTGACGATGAATTATTAATCCTTAGTTCTAATCAATTAAAAAAGATAACAAATATTATCAATGATAATGTTTTAAAATTAATAAATGATAGAATTTATGGCTTCAATCAAATGGTTGAGGCACATAAATATGTTGAACTAGGCCATAAAAAAGGGAATGTAGCTATTACAGTAATTTCAAAAAACTAGCAACTGCTTCAACTTGCAAGAATTCAGAAGAACTTTCACAACCTTTGCCTGGGTCCGTAAAAAAACCAGGAACCCGAAACCTTGCATTTATGACTGTTCAGGCCCTATTCCTCAATATTTCTTTGTTCTTTTCAATGAATTTATCAATGCCTACCGGGTTTCTACCGGTTAATTTCTTATATACGTCAGTCATCTCCGGCTCCGGCTGGAATCTCGGCAGATAATGAAGCATACACATCACAAGGACCATCCCCAAGGGCATTTCCCCTTTGAGCTTTGAGAGTATAAAACGCAGCGGACTCACTGACTTGTATCGGATCCCGGCGCCAGCGATTTCATTCATTCGCGCCACGACCGCGGTAAAGTCAAGGTTTTCGCTTCCCGTTATAACGTAAGCCCGCCCCTTGTACGCGTCGAAATCAGCAAGATACAGAGCGCATACTTCAGCGATATTTTCGATATCGACCCAATTGAACTTTGCGTCCCCGGCCGGGAGCGTTATCAGTCCGCGTCTCCTGATATCGTCTAGCAGGGTCGTAGTCAAATTTTGCATGAAATAGCTTGGCCTCACGAATATGTACTCAAATTGATATTCCAGTATCAATTTTTCAATTTTCCTATGCGGGATGATATCGCTTTTTTCCGCGCCCTGCACGGAAAGGAGGGCAACCCGGATTATCCCCTTCCTGCGCATTTCTTTGAATAAGGGCCGGAAGATGTTGCTTATTTTCGATATATGCGGCGGTCGAAGCAGAAAGACAATATCAATTCCATCGAGAGCGCCCGCGAAGGATTCGGCTTTCTCAAAATCGAATTCACGGTAATTCAGCGCCGGGTAATCAGCAAAGGCGCGCTTGGCTTTTTCGATATCGCGCACGCCGGCATAGATCGTATGGGGTAAGGCTGTTCGAAGCAGTTGCCGTATCAAGGCGGCACCGATGTTGCCCGTAGCCCCCGTTATCAAAATATTCACGTTGCCCCCTGACGGAATTCACCCGGGCCCATGGCGGTCCACTTTTTGAATGCCCTTCGAAACGAGCTCTCGTCCGCGAAGCCCACTAAAAAGGCTGCCTCAGCCACAGGGAGGCCGTCGCGAAGGTAGCCCCGCGCTAAGGATTCCCTGGTTGCGTCGAGTATAGTGCGGTAGGGACTCCCTTCTTCCGCCAGAAGCTCCTGAAGCCTGCGCGCGCTCATGCCGAGCTCGGCGGCAATTGCTTTTACGGAGGCCCCTCCCTTGGGGAGGAGCCTGGCGGCGATGGTGGCCACTCGGTCCGCGAGAGATTCCTTTCCCGCTTTATCGAGCATACGCCTGGCATAGTCCTCGAAGTGGTCGCGCAGGGCGGGATTGGACTGGGCGATGGGGAGGGAACCGAGAGACAGATCAAAACGGATGGAATTCTCCTTGTCCCCGAAGCTTATGGGACAGCGGAAAATCCTCTCGTACTCGGCGCGCGTGGCGGGCTCTGGGGCCACCAGGCGAAGCTTGAGGGGCCGGATATCCTTACCGGACAGCTCGCGCAAAGTCCGCACTAGGCCTGAAAAGACAGACTCAAAGCAATGCCGCGAGAGCCGGGGAGAGGCGGGAGGAATAAAGAAAACCAAGTCGACGGCGCCGGGGACGAAGCGCGGCTTGGATTTGATGAGGTTCCCCACAAGGCGGCCGTAGCGGCCGGAGAGGCTCAGGGCTTCGTAAAGGGTTGAACATGCGCTCATGAGGTAGCCCACGATCGAATAGCTACCCGGCTCCACGAACTCGCCCATATGGAGGCCGAAGCAGTCGTCTTGGAGCCGCGCCTCGGCCGCCTCCTGGACGCGAAGATAGTCCTCCACGGGTATGCGGGCATCTGGATCTGCAAGGAGCCGGGGATGGAGGCCACCTTGGCGCAGGATGGCGTCCGGGTCAAAGCCGCGAGAGGCGCAGAACTTGAGCATCTGCCGCAGGATGCCCAAGGATACATCAAAACCTAAGCCCCTATCTTGAAAAGCCATGGCGCGATTCTAGCACGGCCCCGCGCCTTTTGCCACGGACTTCCGCGGCTTTCGCCCTAGGAGCCGGTATTGAGAGGATGTACAATAGAGCAAGAGTCCGCGCGTATGCGCCGGATGCATCATCTTTAATTTAAGGAGGAGACCATGCTTCGAAGGCTTTTACCCTGCGCCTTGATCCTCGGCCTCGCTTCATCATGCGCAAGCATAGCGCCCTCAGCTTTGCGGCTCGCCGCGCCGGAGGCCCTCTCCCTAAACGGGGCCAGCGTGCAATCAACCGGGCTCATCGCCATGACGGTGGCGCCCATTATGTTCGACAAGGATTTCCTGCCCGCCAGTTTCATGATCGAGGCCGGAGGTAAAAGGCTCTACATCGATCCAGTAGCCCCGCGGGACCCCCTCCCAGCCGACTATATCCTCATCACCCATCCCCACCCGGACCACTATTGGGCAAAGAGCCTCAAGGCCCTGAAGGGCGATTCAACCCTCATCCTCTGCCCGGCGGGTATGGCAAAAAAAGTAGCCAAAGAGACGGGCATGGAGGCTCGGGGCCTCGCGGCGGGAGACAGCCTCGAGCTGGAAGGCCTGGCTATCCATGCCTTCCCTGCTTACACAATCAAGGCCGGCGCCCTCGGCATCAATCCCCATGGCAGGAAGGAAGGCTACCTCTCCTACCGCTTCGAGTTCGGGGGAGAGAGCTTCTTCCATACGGGAGACTCAAATGACCTGCCAGAGTTTGCCGCCCTCGCGGATATAGACCTTCTCTTCCTCCCCATTGACGGCGGTGACCTCTCCATGAGCACGGAAGAAGCGGCGGCAATGGCAAACCGCGTCAAGCCACGCTTTGTCGCTCCCATGCACTACATGCCGGGCAAGGAGTTGGAGCGTCTCAGGGGCATGCTGGAAAAAGACATCAGCATAGCTGATCTTCGCTAAGGCGAGAGGAGGATTTTCATGAAAAAGATAGCGGTACTCTACGCAAGCAAAACGGGAAGCACGGCGGAAGCCGCGCGAGAGATAGCCAAGACCCTAGAATCCAGGGGCCTTTGTGCGGAAGCCCTCTCTATCGCCGGGGGCGGTGATGTGGCCTCTTATGACGCCTTCGTAATCGGGGCGCCTATCAACGGGATGCGTTGGCGCGAGGACGCCCTGGCCTTTGTGCGGGCAAACGCGCAAACCTTGAGGGAAAAGCCCGTCTACTTTTTTTGCCTCGCCATCGCCTACGGAATCGGACGGCCCTCCTTCAAGCGCTCCATCCCCCGCCTCCTCGACGCGGCGTCGGCCATCGTCAAGCCCCAAGGCATCGCCGCCTTCGGGGGCCGCATGGACGCCGACCCACCCTGGATACTCCGCCTTGCCTTTGGCATCCCTAAAGGAGCGCCTAGAAACAGCCTCGATTTGGACGCGGTCAAGGCCTGGGCTGAGGGCATAGCAGAGAGGCTTCGTGCCTGATGCCGCAGATTCAGTCCAGTTCCTCCTGAGCGCGCTCCAGGACGATATCGCGGCCGGCCAACCAGTCCTGGGCGCTCCCTTCGAGTTCGATGTCGGGTAAAAGGCCGGCACCTTCCCCGTCAACCCCGGATATTGTCATATTGCCATTGGTGGCCATCCTGAAGCATATACCACCCTCCGTCAGGAAGAATCTCGGTCCACCGCCGAAATCCCCAGCTGTTGCCGTCCCGATGGAAACCACCCTCCCAGATCTTTGCAAATCACAAGCAAAACTCTCTGCAGCCGAGAAGGTCGCGGGTCCGATGAGGAGGGCGATTCTTCCCTTAAAATTGACATCCGAGGATGGCCATACCCACGTGCCTCCCAAGACGTGAGAATGTACTTTTTGTATAAGGTGGGAAAGTATTCGAGTTCCCGTTTGGCTGGCTCCGCCCGAATTGCCCCTTAGGTCCAATATGAGGGCAGGATAATCCACATACTTTTCAAGGCGCTGTATAAAAATATCCTCAGAGCCCAATTCCATCGAATTGAGAGCAATATAAGCGCTTGTCCCAAGGGCCCTGTCATCAACTACAATTTGATGGAAGGTATCCCTCGTCCTATTCAGTTCCACCTCAATCTCATAGCTACTGCCGTCCGGCCTGAGAAGCCGGAAACTCCGCATAGCAGGCTCGAAGAACCAGCGTTTAAATATTTCCTGTGTGGCCTTGAAGCGCCTCCACTGGGGAGTGGAAGCATCAACCTGCCTAGCCGCAAGCCAGGCGTCAACGGCCATTCCATCTATCTCCAGAATTTCGTCTCCGCGTGAAGGCACGCTTCCGTTGCCATTGTGCTCAATGAAGACTCGCCCGCTCACATAGACTGCGCGCATGTCAGCCTGTGTCCACTTTATATTAAAGAGATTAGTGTGCCCGTTGCCCAGCCGAGCAAACAGCTCAAGCAGTAGGGCTGCAAATTCCCCTGGAGGCACGGGCTTCTCTATACCATCCAGGCGGTCCATAAACTCGGCTTGAAGGCTTGCAAAGGAAATACCCTTATCTTCAAAATAGGGATAACCATTCTCAAGGGTTTCCAGAATTCCCTGCAGATCACGCTCGCAACCTCCCGGTCCGGGACTCCATGTCTCATCGACCGCTGTCACCCCTGCTAATGAACCTATAGCCTGAACGCCATAACTACTTGAAAAGGCGCAAGAGGCAAGGACGATAGCCAAAGAAAAAGAAAGGAAGAGTACGAATGTACTGCGAAGCTGTTTCATGAAAGACCTCTGTTACATTTTGATAAAACTATTATAGCGCCATCATTATACAATTCCAGGGCAATTGCACAAGGTTCTGGAATTCACGCATTCTGCGCCGCCGATGCGCTCAATGAAGACCCTCATCGTAGCCCGTGAAGGGAAAGCAAAAGAGAGAAAGGAGACATGTGGGAGAAAACCCCTGCGGTTTTCCCCCACCCCCCTTTTCCGCGGGGCAAAGCGGGGAAGCTCGGTCTTACAATGATTCAGCAGAAACAAGTTTTAGCCTCACGGAAAACTGACTCAGGCAAGAGGATATGCTCATCCAGTATAGGCATACTCATGCTAGAGGCGCACAACTATGATAACACTACTTGAAAACGCGAATGTCATCCTCGAAGACAGGGTGGTGAAGGGCGGATCCCTCCTCCTGGATAAGGGCTTCCTCAGCGAAGTCTGTCCCGACCATCCTGGACATGCGGACATTATCCACAATTGCCAGGGCCACTATCTGATGCCTGGTATCGTTGACCTCCATTGCGACGTCATCGAAAGGGACGTGGAGATACGGCAAGGCGTCTATCTGCCCGAGGAGCTCTCCATCCGGGAGGCGGATAGAAGATCCGCCGCGTGCGGAATCACCACTCAATTTCACGGAATATCCTTTGGCCACGCGGAACGGGGACTCCGGGACGACGGAAGGGCCGAACGGCTCGCTCAAGCGATAAAGTCTTCCAGGGACCAGCTCCTGGTGGACAACCGCATCCTCCTTCGCTATGAGACGGCTTCCATCGGCGCGGAGGCCGTGATTCGGCATCTGATGGATAATGGAGTCTGCGATATGCTCTCTTTCATGGACCACAGCCCCGACTCCGGGGTCTATGCCAAGATCCTAGACTCGTGGCGTCGCGGAGCTGACCAAGAGCCCGAATACGCGCGGCTTCGGGGCCTGGCCCTCCTGGGAAAGCAACGGGGCATTCCCTTGGGCAGCCATGATGACGACAGCGAGGAGCGCATGGAATTCCTTGAGGCCCACGGCATCAAGATTTCCGAATTCCCAAAAACCATGGAAGCGGCCAGGAGGGCCATCGATCTGGGGCTAGATACGGTAGTGGGAGGCCCGAACGCGGTCAGGGGCGAGAGCCATCTTGCTTGGATGTCCGCCGGTGAAGCCTTGGCAAAGGGAGTGGCGAGCGCCATCTGTTCCGACTACCACCCGACCATCCTGCCCCAAGCGGTATTCAGCCTCTACCGGAAGGGCATCGCCAGTCTTCCCGAGATCGTTCGGAGCGTGAGTCTCCAACCCGCCCGCATGGCCGGCCTCGAGGACAGGGGGACGCTGGCGGTAGGAAAACGCGCTGACATTGTCGAGCTTGCCATCGATTCCGCAGGTTGGGCGCGCGTGGTGAATTGCTGGAGCAGGGGAAGATTGGTGAGCAGCTTTCCGGAGGTCACCAATCTCCCCGGTGCGGTGGCTTAGTCCACGGGCGAGGGTCCCTTATCAAGCAAAGAACCTTTGGCCCTCTTGAAAATGCTAGGGGAAAATTACCTGTTGCTGACCATAAAGTCATCCGCCCCTCAAGCGCTGGTTGAGTAAATCCCCGTATATCGTTATTTCCTTCTCGCGGCCGCTAGGCTACACTCCAGATATGCGCGCGCCAAGGAGAATGCCATGAATCTCGAAGAACTCGGAAACGCCATAAAATCCTATCGTTCCAGGCTGGGTTTTACACAGGGAGACCTAGCCGCGGCCCTGCAAGTGAGCCCTCAAGCAGTATCTAAATGGGAGCGCGGTGAGAACGCGCCGGATATAGCCCTCCTCCCCCAGATCTCCGAGGTCCTGGGGGCTTCCATCGACACCCTCCTGGGAGCCCACTACCGGGAGAAACGGGTTCTGGAAGCAACGGTCCTTTTCGCGGACATGGCGGGCTTCGGTTCCCTGTCACGGAGCCTTTCCCCGGCTGACTTGGCCATCGCGCTCAATTCCTTCTTTTATCCCTTGGGTGAGCACATCATCGCCCGGGACGGCCTGGTGATCAAATACATAGGGGACGAGGTACTGGCCATCTTTCTGGGCGCTTGCCAGCGCGAGCGAGCCCTAAATGCCGCCTTCGCTTGCCGTGAGGCATCCCCTCGGCCCCTACGCATCAGCCTCTCAACGGGGTTAGTGTGGATGGGCTCCCTGGGCCATCCTCTTTCAGCATGCCCCGACGTCCTAGGGCCCGCCGTGAACATTGCCTCCACCCTCCATGAGTGGATGAAGGAGAAGCTGGATGCGGGAGGCGAGCACCATGAGCGCGTAATCGCCGCCACGGGCTCCACCGTAGAGCTTCTCGCCGGGACCCTGGAGCTGGGCATCCGCGAGGAGAGGACAACCTGGTGCGCTGAGGGGAAATTCATGGTCTATGAAGTGAAAGGACCGAAAAAGGAAGGCTGAAGCGGGGCAACAACGATTTAATAACGGCATCGGGATAATTGGAAAACTATGTGCCGTTTCAACTAACCGGCCCTAAAGGGAAGGAGGGGGCGCGGGGGTGGGGAACCGGAAGTTCCTCCCCCAGCCTCTATAACCTCGTCGAAGTATCGAGATGCGGATTAAGCCCCTTGCAGGTCATTGCTAACATCTGACCTCTATATAGCTATGAGTAAGGTTAGCGGCGCATCGGCGCGTTTTGATCATTCTGTCCGGGATGGAAGTCGCATATGCTGAAGCTCGAGTTGCCGTCTACCATGGTGCCCGGCGGATTCCACCAGTAGTATCCGACGCTAGCGGGAAAGCCCCAGTCTGGATCGTAGCTGAGGCTCAGGGCCTCGAGACGGCTTCCCAAGCCGGTATTTTCCCTTTCCGCGGCCACGGCGGTCGCGATCCTGGAAAAGATATCGTCTATCGTGAGGGGAAAGCCGTCGCGGCTGCCACCTAAGGTGCTGATGCCGGCGACTTTACCTTTCCGGACCTGGACCCGAAAATGGACGCGGGCCCATCCCGGGCTCAGGTAGCTGAAGAAGTAATCTTCCGGCCGTTTGCCTTCCCATAACGCCCAGGCGCGATCGAAGGACGCTTGATCAAAGGACAGGGGCGCCGGTCCTTGCAAGCCGGAGCCTTCCCTTTCATTTTCCAGATTCGACATCCCTCCACCTCTCTGATATCGATGACTGCTTAAGCAGTGAAACTAAAGCAGAGGCTCTTTTTATCCAGTAAGGCCGATTTTTATATCTTGGTCTTTGAATGCCCATCTGTCACATATTCTTTTTGCCCGCTTTTATTTCCAGCCTGTCTAGGTAGAGGCATTGAAAGGGAACAAGGGCGGCCATAGCGATAAGTGCTCCGGAGAGCCACAGCAGCCACGTTCCAACCTGCAGCGATGCTTCCCTTGAATAGATGCGGAATATTCGGCTCAGCTGAATGAATAAGCCCGCGTTTTTTTGCGAAACAGCCATGACCCAGGGAAGGATATAGTCCTGGCCGACGGCTGCAAAGGACAGCATGGCGAGGATGCCGGCAAGGGGAAGGGAGGGTTTGATGAATGTCTTAAAAAAAGAGGGATCGGATGCTGGCGGGCATGCTTCGCGCGCTTGCGCCTGGCCGCTGAAAAAGAGGCTGAAGATGAAGACCATCGGCACGTTCAGCAGATAGGGAAGAATACGGTAAGCAGCCGCTATGAATTCGGGAGCACGAATCGAGGCCTTGTAAAAATCAAGGGAAAGGGCAGACGTGCCAAGGAAGAGGAAGGGGGAGAATAGGAAAAGGAGCGCTGGACTCGCCCTGCCCAAGGGGCGGAGGGCACCGATTCCCAAGCCGGCAAGGTAGGAAACCGGGAGCTGTATGAAGAAGACAACGAAAAACGCGGGGAGCCATGTGATAAGAGAGCTGCGGAAGAGGTCCAAATTCGTGAAGAAGCGCCCCAGCTCAATACCGCTTATACCTGTTTTGTTCGGAATACCCATAAGAAAGAACGGGAGGACGGAAAATAAGATCGCGAATATTGAAAATATTAAAGCGACTATGGGGAGGACCTTGATTTTAGCCTTGGCCATGACAGGCTCGAAGCTGTGGGCCCTGAGGGAGAGCTTGATTCTGGAGAGGAGGACGACTGCGCATGCGATCATTCCGTAGCAAGCGGCAATCAAGATGATGAGGGAGGCGAAGGCTGAACCCTCGCCTAAACGCATTTGCATAAAGGATACCGAGTACATTGCCATGGCCGGCGTTAGATTTCTCAGGCCGGGAAGGCTCATACTCAGGGGAAGGTTGATGTTCTGGGGCGAGAGGGCGGTAGCAGCCAGGGCCATGATGAGGGACAGGGCCACGAAAGCCGTCCAAGGCCGTTTTGTCTCCCCTTCATTCAAGGAGCCGGATACGGCACTCATGGCAAGGGAGAGTCCGAAGCCTAGGGAAAGCCCGAGCCACGAAAGAGCGTCTATGAGGATGACCTGGGCTTGGACGCCAATGAAATGAGGATCCCCTAAGTTCAGCCACAGCGGTTTCATGATGAGGGTCCAGCTGATGCCTAGGATTACAGGCGAATACAGGGCCAAGGGAAGGGTGCTCGCCGATCGCAGGAACTTTCGCATGCCCGGTCTAAGGCCAGAAGCCGCCCAGCCTAGGAAGAGGGGCGGTAGGATGCAGGCAATGATTCGCGTAAGGGCCATCATGTTTGAGAAGCCGAAGGGGCTTAAGAGTAATCCCGCCTGCGCAAGCCGCGCGTAGTTTCCTATGCCGATGAAGCGACTGCTGCTGCCAAGGGAGGAGGAGTCAAAAAAGCTGGAAAAAAAAGTCCGAATGACGGGTATGGCTTGCGAAACGAGGCAGGCGGCAAGGGCAGGAATGAGGAGAACGAATCCGAGCGGGTTCCCTCCCCGGCTTGCGGCGGTCACAGAAGAAGAATGCGTTGCTTGATTTTCAGTCATGTTATCCTCCGTTTTCCGCTATGATAGCCCATCCTGGCTCTCTTGGGGCGGAAAATGTCATTTTTCAAAAAAGTCTATAACCGGTCACCTTGTTTCCCGCTACATTATTGACAGATAAATGGATTATCTCCCAGGTCTATTTATTTTGCAATATATAGTTCAGCTGATTTGAAAAACCTGTTGAACACATCGTCCAACCATCCTGGCTTATTTTCGTACTTGAGTTTCTCGTTTTTCGTAATCCATGAGCATATATTTTTCATGGATTCTGCATGATTGGATGCTTCGAGACTATCTCTTGCCGCAAGCCATGATTTCTTCGGATTTTTCCCTGACGAGGAATCCAACCATGATATAAGATTTCTTTTGAAATCAAAATCTTCAAAATCATTTTTTATGCCGGCTGTATAATTGAAGATATAATCAATCGCTTTGATGCAACCCATGTCTGCGCCGAAGGTGTAAGATCGGATATAGGGAAGCAGAACAGCTGTTGAAGTCGTGACAAGGAAAAGTATTTTTTTGAAAATATCGATATCATGGTAGTACGAACAGCGTGAATGTATCGATAAGAGCTGCTGTATTGTTTCAATCTGTAGAGAATTATGGGCTTTTTCAAAATAGGCTGTTTTTTCAGCAAAACCAAAAATCACTTCAAAAATATCACAATGCGTCGAATAATACGCGCTGCGGAGATAGCGCACAAAAGCATAAAAATCTGAAATTGAAAAAAAGAGCGCATCAATCGGAAATTTCCTCATAATAACTCGCAGTTCTGACGGATCGCAGGGAATACTTTCATCGTGATACACGAACAGTGCTTTCTGCATGCGAATGAGAAGATATTTCCAGGCGGTCTCGTCCGCTTGATATTCGGCGAGCACTGAAGGATGTCGGAAAAACGATTCAAAGGCGCTGAGAGGATCAGTAAATATTCTTTCGAGCAATGAGTTTATGTTCTTTTCAGAATCAGAACTTATTCCAAGACCCCCCGCAAGTTCATGAGCCATGGTTCTGTCTGACGGCCAATCCGGCGCAGGTTGTGGTCTTACAAAGCCTTTCACTGCGGTTATTCTTGAAATTTCGCGTCGTATTTCGCCTTTTTTTTCCGTATCAACAGGCTGGTGCATGCTGTTGTAAACCCAGCCGAGAGGGTAGCCACTATCTTCGTAACCATCAATGTTCAGCATGCGCAATAGAAATCCATTTTGATGATCGATGAGCTGAGCATTATGATTGTCAATCATGTACACTGCTATCAGTGATGCAAGTCCGAGTTGGGCATGTTCTCTTTCAGAGCCGGTAAGTTTGCTGATATCCGCGGCGAGTTTATCAAAAATTGTTAAATCAAATTTTAGATCCGGCGTAGATATAGAAAACCATGGTTTTGATACAAGATACGCGGAGCTGAGTCTTCTTATCTTTTCTTCAAGTTTGTCGCCATGGGGAATCTCGACTGAACCCCATGTTTTAAGTATATATGAAAATTCACATTCTTTGAGCGAAAAAACGGATTCAGTGGTGATCATCTGTAGCGCGGCGTGGAATTCGATGCCTCGCCCGCTTATACGTTCAATAGTCATGAGCGCTGTTATAAATTGTGAACTATCATTGAAGCTTGTTCCTGCTGTTTCGGCCCGGATGCAGATGACGCGGCGCATTTTAGAAAATTTTTTGAACATTTTCATGATTTCAGGAAGATGAGAAGCGTCCGCAAAGCGGCACACGCCAATAAACGAGATGCGCTTTATGTCGTAATCCCTATTTGAGAAATTTTCGATGAAAAGCGGAATCGAGGAAGAATCGCCTGCATACGTCAAAGCCTCGAGAACCTGATACCGGTACGCATCAATATGGGCAAGAAGGGCTGGAACAGCAGCAGTTCCTCCGGCGCGGCCAAGAGAGTGGATTGCAGCTGTAAGAAGTTCCTGCGTTTCCTTTCTGAGAATTTCTTCGCTGAGAATATTTTCGAGAAGAGTGCGTATTTCTTCTGTATGATAATCCGCAAGGCGCGCAATGGCGACTTTACGCACTTGTATATTTTCATGTGCCAGGATTTTTTTTATTACGTCAAGTTCATAGGTGCCGCAAGGAAGACCGTAGGCAACACTGATCATGTTCACCATATCGGATTCTATTTCAATACCAATCTGTTCAATAAAAAAGGCATGGATCCGCAGGTCATTAAACCGTTTAGCAAGAGTTTTCAGGGTACGGTAGATAAGAAAGCGCATTCTTTGCGAAACGGAATCTGCACCCTTATACCGGATTTTTGCGGCCTCTATCAAATACTCAATTGCACGTGAATCATCAATCGCGAATATTTCAGGATCAATCCGATGATTCGGATAATCGTTTTCATAACGAAATAGAATCAGATCTACCCTTTCTTTGATTGTCATCGAGTCCATTCTCATTGATCCTTACCGACATCTATCATTTTTTCAGAAGTCAGTATTTCAAGTTTTAGCTCTTTTGTTAATGCTGGATAAAGCTGAGGGTACTCGAATAAACGCATGGGAAGAGCCTGTACATCATCAACCGGAAACCAGTGCCTAACAAAAAGCCTTATCGAATTCTGTGCATCGGGTATTTTATTTAATAAAGCATGCATAACCGCTGCTGAAATATGGTGGTCTGTATTTGAAAGCTTTATGGCATATTTTTCATAATAGTCAAGGACAGCTGTTGACTCAGATTCCTTGAACATGTAATTAAGCAGGTAATCGGCTCCGGCAGAACTGTCAAACGTGAGTTTGGGTCTGTATTTTTTCAATTGAGCTATGAATTCATCAAATGGTTTTCCAGTTTCAATAATTGTTAAAGGGTCGTACAGGTTAAATGTTTTTGTTATTTGCAATTCTTTTAGGTAATTCGAAAGAATCTTTTTGCTTTTTCCACCAATATTGAGTTCTGCAAATGCCAAAGCTCGTTTTTGTTCTCCAGCCTGGAAGGCTGAATACGCATAAGCGCATAAATGTTCCGTAAGAACATTATCCGCATACCAGTCCTGAATCGGCAGAGCTTTCTCATCATATTCAAGTGCAGTCAGATGTTCTTCTTTGAAGTAGGCTATCTCCGCAAGCGCCAAATACTTCTTCGCTTCGAAATTACCAACCGAAGGAAACACGGCAAGTCCGTCTTCAATTCTGCCTTTACGTATAAGATCAAAAGCATCACGAAGTTTTTTCGGCATTTTAACCACTTCCATATTCATATCCTTTCATTGCTAAGCATCAGGGTTGATATCGTCTCTCTCTTCATGAGAGAAAATATATACAAATGTATGTCTTCTCTGCCTTGATGAAAACTTTCATAAGGTCAGAAAATATCAACGCATAGAGAAATGCAGTGACAGTTGTTAGGCCTGCCGGCTCAGGAGGGCAAGCGCCAGCTCCGAAAGGCCGGCGCGGGCTTCCCCCTCCGGCAGCTTTTCCAGTTCGCGCAGGGCGCGCCGGGTGTAAAGCGCGGCAAGGTCGAGGGCGCGGCGCGGTCCATCGGACTCACGCACTATTCTAAGCAAGGAAGTTATCCGCCATCTGGAATAGGGATGTTTTGCCAAGAGCTTGAAGAGCTGTTTTTGCCGAGGCCCCGCAAGCGCGTGCATGAGCGGCAAGGTAAAGACGCCTTCGGCGGCGTCAGAGCCTGAGGGCTTTCCTAGGCTCGCATCATCCGCGGTATAATCGAGGACATCGTCAATAATCTGAAAGCCCATGCCAAGGCAATACCCGTATCTTCTCAGGGCGCTTTGATGGAGTGCGGGCAGGTCGGCAACGAGGGCGCCCAAGTGCAGGGCCCCAGCAAAAAGGCTGGCTGTCTTTCCATGGATGCGGCGGAGGTAACGGCGCAGGCTCATGTCCACACGAAATTTTTGCCGCCCCTGCTCGATCTCTCCCTCGCAGATACGCGCCAGGGCGTCTACCGCCGGCAGGGGGTTCTGTCCCTCAGCGCTAGAAACGATGAGGCGCATTGCCCGCGTTAAGATGAAGTCTCCCATAAGAACGGCTGTGCGCGCCCCATGCAGGCTTTGCAGGCTGGGAAGGCCGCGGCGCAGGGCGGCGGCGTCGATCACGTCGTCATGGACGAGGCTAGCCAGATGCAAGAGCTCAACCGCCGCGGCCAGAGAGCGTACCCGCTCTGGGTCTGTCTGGCCCAAGCGGGCGGCGACTAAAAGCAAGGCCGGCCTGAGCATCTTCCCCTCGCGGGAGAGAAGCTCGGCAAGTGCCTGCTCAAGAAAGCCCCCTCCGGAAGAAGGGGGCTTTCCGCTCTGGGGCTTAGGCCCGGCCCCAGGGAGGGAGAGGGCCTCCCCCATGCGCAGGCGAACGGCTCTAAGCTCGTCCGATAACCAAGGGAGGCTGGAAAGACTCAGCATCGATATACGTCTTTTCCTAGGCCTTCTTTCCACGCCCGGTTTTTTTTACGATGGGGTAGTCGGGATAGAGGGTGCTGTGCCGAGCGAGTTTGGTACCGCGCCATAGCTTATCTATATAGGGAATGATCCAATTATCCAAACCTGCTGCCTTACCGCTGGCGCCCAAGAGGGTCAGGCCGGCGAAGCCGTACCAGAGCACCTCGCGCGTAGCCATGCCGGAGACGACGAACATCAAGCAGAGGATGAGCGATACCCCGGAGGCAAGGAAGGTAAAGGCGCCGCCCAAGAGGGCAAGGCCTATTGCTACCTCGCCTAAGACGATGACAGAGCGCATCATGTAGGCCAAGAAGACCTGCCAGGGGGCCTGACCGTCCCCAAGCATAAACTTGATCATCCACTTGTAGATGGGCCAGGGGCCACCGGTTAGGGAAGGTAGGAAGATGCCACCGGCGGCGTTGGCCGCCGCTTTGGCGGTAGCGATATTTTGCTCGACGCTGGATAAGGCGGCCCCTACAGCCTCTACAGCCTCCCCGGTTGCGGCGCTTACGGCTTCAACGACAGGCTCCGCCGCGGCCTCCCATTCCTCGCCTGAGGCGGCGCTCACCGCCTCTACCCCCGCCTTGGCGACAGGCTCGATGCCAAAGAGAAACTTATTCACCCAGCCTGAATTTTTGGGGTTCAGCCAGCCCTCGATAAAGAGCTTGTTAAAGCCCTCAAGCAGCCACATGCCGCCAGTGAAAATTCGCAGCACCGCCACCCACAGACCCTGCACCCGCGGCGCCACAAAACGGCCGGGCCAGAAGCTGCGGCCATCCTCGCGGTGGAAAAATGCGTGACGCAAGTAATTGAAGACGGCGTTGAAACCGGCCACCCCAAAGAGGTAGTGCATATTGACTAAATGCTTGAGCCCCATCGAGAGGGCGGTATGGAGTGCAAAGAAGTAAGCGCCGACAATGAGGGCGCCAGCGCCCAGAGCAAGCAGCATGCGCTGCCAACCCATGGCTAAAATGCCCAGCTCAAGACTCGGCTTAAAGTTGAGAGCCATCAACACCTGCTTGACAAGGCTGTCCGGCACAAGGGCCGCCACGGCGGCAGCGGCTCCCATGATAAGGAGGGCCGGCAGGGCCAGGAGGAGGGGGTGCATCTTCACGTTGCTGACCGCGAAGCGGCTGCCGATGGAAACCATGAAACCGTGATAATTCGACTTAAAGTTCTTCCGCTCCGCTTTCCCGTCTATTGCCGCAATCAAGTTATGGGCGGCTACATGGGCGGTTTGCAGAGCGGTTTCAACGATCTGCGGCAGGGGGCGTTCCTTCTCCAGGTGCCAGAGGGCGTCGCCGGTGAGGAATACGTTGGGGTAGTCGACCGACTCCATCGTCTCCTTAACCAGGATGCGCCCGCGTTTTGCCTTAACGAAGCTGCCTTCCCTGCTCGTCTTGAAATCGCAGATGCGGCGCTGGCAGGAGCCTCCGCGCGAATGGGGGCACTCCAAGTTCGTGCAACGTCCCTTGGTCAGATCGAGGTTGCCGGCAAAGGCCGTGCCCATAACCCCGCATGTCCAAATAAAGAGCTCACTGCGGATTTCGCGGCCATCCTTGATCTTGATCAATCCGGGCTCGGCGCCGCTGATGGGGGCGGAGAGCATAAGCTCTATCCCCAAGCGCGCTACGATCTTCTCCGCCTTCTTGCGCAGGCCCTCGTCAAGCATAGTCAGGATGGCCGGTAGGGCTTCAATGATGAGAACCCGGGCCTCGGAGCGCTCAATATGCAGGCGCTCGCAGGCGCGGTCGCAATATTCGGCAAGCTCGCCGGCAAGCTCTATCCCGGTAAAACCGGCGCCGGCAACCACGAAGGTCAAAAGCCGGGCCCGCTCCTGGGCGTCGTTCTCGCGGGAGGCAGCAAGGAAGAGGGCATCCACCTTAGAGCGGATCTCCAAGGCGTCGTCCAAAGACCAGAGGGTGTAGGAATTTTCCTCTATGCCGGGAATGCCGAAATACTCCGGTTCTGAACCGGAACCCAGCACCAGGTAGTCGTAGGGGTAATCGCCGTTCGCCCCCTTAACCGTTCGTTTTTCAAAATCAATAGTTTTTATGTTGTCGAGGACCTTCCGCACCCTATCGCCGGGGAAGATGCTCTCAAAGTCCACCATGACCGACTCAGGCGAGGAACGCCAACCGGCTACCTCATGGAGTTCAGTCATCAGGGTATGGAAGGGGTTGCGGTCGATAAGGCTGATTTCCACCGAGCTATCGTTCTTATACCGCTTGCTCAACTTTTTAGCGCATTCGATTCCACCGTAACCGCCGCCGACAATGACGACCCTGCTCTGCTTGGGCATCTAGATCCTCCAATAAAAAACTGGGGCCGGCGACGAAAGCGTCGTATGCCCCCCCCCAGTATAGACGCAGTGTCGGGAAATTGTATAGCTTCTTTCCATGCTTCCCCGTGATTTATCCGCCTTCATAACCCTCCTTGAGAAAAAAGGCCAACTCCGGCGCGTCAAAACCGAGGTGGATCCCTACCTTGAGATAAGCGCCATAGCGGACAGGGTTATGAAATCTGGGGGCCCGGCCCTCCTCTTTGAAAAGGTGAAGGGCTCGGCCTATCCCCTCCTCATCAACGCCTTCGGCTCTTGGGAACGCGCGGCCCTGGCCTTTGGGGTAAAGAAGATAGACGATGCCGCGGACCGCATCGCGGAGCTCTTGGACCTCAGCGGCTACGGCAGCTGGCCGGACCGCATCAAGGCCCTGCCCCGCCTGGCCCCTTATGCTTTAATCTTCCCCCGCCGGGTTGCCACAGCCCCCTGTCAACAGGTAGTGGAAAAAGACCCAGACCTCGGCAGCCTGCCCGTCCTCACCTGTTGGCCAAAAGACGGAGGCCCCTTCCTCACCCTCCCCCTCGTCATTACCCGCAACCCGGAAACGGGTGCTCAAAACATGGGCATGTACCGCATGCAGGTCTACGACGGAAAGACTACCGGTATGCACTGGCATCTCCACAAAGACGGCCGCGAGCTCTTTGAGATCTATAAACGCCGCGGGGAGAGGATGCCCGTCTGCGTCGCCTTAGGCGCTGACCCGGCAACCATCTATTCCGCCACCGCCCCCCTGCCTCCCGGCATGGACGAGCTCCTCATGGCGGGCTTCCTGCGCAAGACAGGGGTTCCCATCATCAAGAGCAAGACGAGCGACATCATGGTCCCCGCCGACGCGGAGTTCATTCTTGAGGGCTATGTGGACCCGGCAGAGCCCCTGCGCCGCGAGGGCCCCTTCGGCGACCATACCGGCTATTACTCCCTGGAAGACGACTACCCGGTCTTCCACTTAAACCTCATCACGCGGCGCCGCAAGCCCATATTCCCAGCAACCATCGTGGGCCGCCCGCCCATGGAAGACTGCTACCTCGGCAAGATAACCGAGCGCCTTTTTTTGCCCGTGCTAAAACTGCAATTGCCGGAGATCGTGGATATGGATCTGCCCCTTGAGGGGGTCTTTCACAACTGCGTCATCGTATCCATCCGCAAGCGCTTCCCCGGCCACGCGCGCAAGGTGATGAATGCCCTCTGGGGCCTGGGGCAGATGATGTACGTAAAACTCATCGTCATCGTGGATGAGGACGTGAGCCCCCACGATTACTCCCATGTCGCCTGGAAGGTATTCAACAATATAGACGCCGAGCGCGACCTCGTCCTTTCTAAGGGGCCCCTGGACGCCCTTGACCACGCCTCTCCCCTGCCGCGCTTTGGCACGCGCCTGGGGGTGGACGCCACGCGCAAACTGCCGGAAGAGGGCCACCCCCGTCCCTGGCCGGAAGATCTGCGCATGAGCCCGGAGGTAGCCGCTACCGTCCTGCGCCGCTGGAAGGAATATGGGATCGATTCTTAGCCGCCTGCGTCGCTATGGGGAATTTCTCATGTTCGGGCACTCGGTCTTTTCCCTGCCCTTTGCCTTGGCGGCCATGCTACTCGCATCCGGAGGACGCCCCGGATGGAAAACCGCCATCCTCGTCTGCGCCGCCTTTCTTGGGGCGCGCAACGCGGCAAACGCCCTCAACCGCCTCATAGACAGTAAGCTGGACGCGGCCAACCCGCGCACCGCCGGGCGCCACCTGCCCAGCGGCCAGATAAGCCGTTTGGAGGCCTTAGCCCTGACAGCCTTCTTCGGGGCCCTCTTTCTAGGCGCCGTCCTCTTCCTACCGCGCATCTGCCTCTACCTCTCGCCCATCGCCCTCTTCCTTATCTTCGCCTACTCCTACACCAAGCGCTTTACCTGGCTTTGCCACCTTGTGTTGGGCATAGCCTCCGCGGCCGCGTCTGTGGGAGGCTGGCTGGCCGTCACGGGGAGTTTTGATTGGCCCGTACTGCTTTTAGCGTCAGCCAACGCGGCATGGGTTTGCGGCTTCGACATCATCTACCAGGGCTTGGACGCCGCCTGGGACAGAGAGCATAAACTCCACTCCATTCCGGCGGACTTCGGCCCCCTTGCCGCCGAAACCCTTTCTGCCCTCTGCCACGCGGGAAGCGTTCTTTTCTTCATCCTCTTTGGCGCCGCCCTGGGACGGGGTCCGAGCTACTTTATAGGGATAGCGGGTATAAGCCTCCTCCTCGGCCTTGAGCAGATGGCGGCCAAGCCCAAGCCCGAGCGTCCGAAAAGCGGAATGCCGAAAGACGAAATACCGCAGGGCAATCCGAACCAAGGCCGCATCCTCTTTTCCGCCTATACCATGAATCAGATCATCGGGCCGGCCTTCCTCATCGTCGTAGTCTTAGATATGCTTGTAAGCGGAGCCTGGCTGTGACCCACTCTTTTTTTGCCCTAAGCGAGGGTTCCCTATGAAACGCTATATCCTGGGCATAAGCGGCGCATCCGGTTCGGCCTATGCCCTGGCCCTCCTGGACCGTTTGGCAAGACTAGACGAGACCCAAATCCACCTGATCATTACGGAAAACGGCTCGCGCGTGCTTGAGCACGAGTGCGGCGTTAAAACCGGGCAACTTCTCACGCGGCCGGGACAGGCCCGTGCCGGTAACATCATCCTCCACGACAACCAGGACATGTTCGCCCCGCCGGCATCGGGCTCCTTTAAATTTGAGGCCATGATCGTACTGCCCTGTTCTATGGGCAGTCTCTCTCAGATAGCCTGCGGGGCATCCCGCAACCTCCTCTGCCGAGCGGCGGACGTGGCCCTCAAGGAGGGGCGTCGCCTGATCCTGGTTCCCCGCGAGAGCCCCTACTCCGCCCTGCACTTGGAAAATATGCTCAAGCTCAGCCGCGCCGGGGTTTGCATCCTGCCTGCCTCGCCCGGTTTTTACCACAGGCCCACAAGCCTGGAAGATTGCTATGCCTTTATCGCCGACAGGGTTCTAGCCCAACTGGGCCTTGAGAGCGATTGTGAGGAATGGGGGATATCTTGATTTTTATAGCCGCGAATTCTCAACGAGGAAGCGCCAGGGCTCGGGCCCGCGGTATCTGTATCCTTTTCCTTCTCTTGACGCTGGGGGGCCTCAGGCTCGCGGCCCAGACAAAGGATCCCGCCAGCATCAAGATTGGCATTTTAGCAGACCTGGATTCCCTCCCCCTCGTCATCGCCGATAAGCGCGGCTTCTTTGCCCAGGAAGGACTCAAGGCTGAGCTTGTGCGTTTTCCTTCCGCTCAAAACCGAGACGCCGCCCTTCAAGCCGGGAAGATCGATATCGCCGTATCCGACCTTTTAGCAGCGTCCTTTTCCATAAACTCCGACTTTCCCGTTTGCGTCATCATGGCCAGCCAAGGCGCCTATAGACTCATGACGGCCCCAAGATCAAGGGCGGTCTTCATTACGGATCTCAAACGAAGGCGTATTGGAATTTCGAAGAACACTATCATCGAGTACGTTTTAGACCGCATGCTTGCCGCCGCCGCCATGACGGATAGGGACATCGTCAAAGAAATCATCCCCCAGATGCCCCTGCGACTTGAGCTCCTCAAAGCGGGCAAGCTGGACGCAGCGGTCCTCCCTGAGCCCCTGGCGACATCTGCCTTGCTGGAGGGCTCAACCCGCATCGACAGCTCGGAAAATATGGGCGTCAATCCCGGGGTTATCCTTACCCCGCGACAAACGGCCCTTTCACAGACAGAGGCAATCGCCGCCTTCCGCCGCGCTTACGACAAAGCGGCGAGCTACCTGAATAGCGCCCCAAGGAAAGACTACATCGACGACCTCATCTCCGGCGCGGGACTGCCGCCGGCCCTAGCGGGAAGCCTCCTCCTACCCACTTATTCGCCCTGGTCTCCCGTCAGCCGCCTGGAAACCGAGGCGGTAGTCGCGTGGCTGAAAAAGAACGGTTTGATTACCCGTGAGCTTAGCCATGAGGACTTCCTAATTCCTAACTCCCTCCCTTGACCAGGGACAAAGGAGGGCTTGGGCTAGATCGATAAGGGCAAAGAGGCAGAGGCCCAAAATCCCTAAGGAAAAAATTCCGGCAAACATCCGCGGATAATCAAGACGCATCCAGGCATCCATCACATAGAAGCCCAGGCCCGCGGAAGCGGATACCGACTCCGCAAAGAAGAGCACCGAAACCGCCGTCCCCACCGCCACCCGCTGCCCGGAAAAATATGAGGGCAGGAGGGCCGGCAGTATCACATACCGCAATCGAGACAAGACCCCCAAACCCATGGAGTCCGCCACGCGGAAATAGGCAGCGTCTATCGCCTTAACCCCGTCACGAACAGAGACAAGGACCTGAAAGTAAAGGATGAGAAAAACCAGGGCGATTTTGCCTGAATCCCCCAAACCGAAGATAAGGAGGAGGACGGGGAGAAAGGCTACCTTGGGCAGGGGATAGAGAAGGTAGGAGGCCGGAGAAAAAACAGAATCCAGGCTCTTGAGCCGCCCAAGGGCAATCCCCGCCGGTAGGCCTACCAAACTTGCCAAGAAGATTGCCGCCAGGGTCCGCCAGGCGCTTGCGCCCAGGTGTGGCAGGAGCTCTGCAGAAAGGATGCGGGCAAAGAGGGGCAGAACGATCTCCGGCGGCGGGAAGATCCTTGCGCCAAAGCCCACAGAAAGAAGCTTCCAGGCAATCAGTACGACAAGGGCTCCTATGATGGCGCGCACCAAGAAGCGTAAAAGGCAGTGCAAGGCGGCAAGGAAACGACTCTGCCATCCCTTGCTCACGCTTGCGCGCTCGCTCGAGCTTGGGGCGCGAGGGGAGCCGTCAGCGCGAGGGGAGCCGTCAGCGAGAGGGAAGCCGTCAGCGCGAGGCATCGTCAAACTCCCTACGTAAAGCTATCAGCATGGAAGCGTATTCCTGCGAGGCGCGAAAGGCGTGGCTCCGCGCGCAGGAATGCCGCGCGAGAAGGCGCAGCCCGCCGCGCTCAGGCCTGGTTAGCATGTAGACGCTGTCGCCCAAAAAGGCCGCTTCCTCAATGGAATGGGTTACAAGTAGGGCCGCCACGGAGCCGCCGGAAAGCCTTTCGATAAGGACTTCCTGCATCGCCTCCCTCGTCAGGGCGTCTAATGAAGAAAAGGGCTCGTCCATTAAAAGGACTTCGGGGCACCGAACAAAGGCCCGCGCAAGGGCCACCCTTTGACGTTCCCCCCCGGAGAGCCGGCCCGGAAAGGAATGAGCCTGCGCAGACAAGCCTAGGGCAGATAAGGCTTCCAGGCTCCGCCTACGTCGCTCGGCAGGGCCTAAAGCCAGGGGCTCCAAGGAAAGCGCCACATTGCGATATGAGCTAAGCCAGGGAAAGAGACCAAAGTCCTGAGGCATGTAGGAAAGGCGGGAATCCCCGCGGCGAAGCGGAAGCCCGCCCAGGAGGACGGAGCCCCTATCTGCGGGAATAAGGCCGGCGGCGAGGTTCAAAAGGGTCGTTTTCCCAACACCGGAGGCGCCGATGATAGCGGCTGTCTGCCCACGCTCTACCCTGAGCTCGATGTCGCGCAGAATCGTTTTACCCCCGTATCCCGCGGAGCAGGACAGCAGTTCAAGCATCGAGCCTCCCGATTCATCCTCAGATGTCTAGCGTCGCACTTTATCGGACAACTGTCCTATGCCCAGCCAGCTTTGTCAAGGAAAGACGCCTCAGTTGAGCGACTTGTCCTGCCGCCGCCGCATAGTGCCGCCTATCCATCCTGCCGGAAAAGGCGCTCCGCGCTTGCGCCGCTTGCGCTTTGGCGCTAAAGTGGAAGGAACATGCGGGAAGATGATCTCATAGACATTCTAGTCAGACGCTCTATCGAAGCCCAGTCGAGCGGCTTTTCGGCGATCTTTCTCAACTCGCCCCCCGGTTCACTCAAAGGCATCATGCCCAGCCTCATCCCCCGCCTCCAGGCAAGCGGCCACGACACTCGCATTCTCGTCTTGGAAAAACAGGCCTTTCCGAGCCTCAAGGAAAAAAGCCCCTTTCTCGACATTCTACGCGCCCTCGGCTCGGGGCTTTCAGACTCCGTTTTGGAAGCCGCCTTGGACGCGGCCGACCTTTACCCGGCCCACCGCCACATGCTCGCCGCCTTCCTGCGCGGCAAGGGGCCGGAGCGTATTGAAGAGCTCTTAGTAGACGAGATCGAGTACGAATCCATCCTCTACCAAGAAGAAATCCTTAAACTCATAGACAGTCTTGCCCAAAGCCCCCTAATCGTCATAGCCGACGGCTTTGAAAACATTGGCGAGCGCGACGCCACGACTCTGGCAGATTGCCTTTCCGCCCCACTGCCGCGTCTCAAGCCCCTCTTTTTCATAGCCGCCATCGATATTGTGGATGTGGAGGAAAGGGAAAGCATCCACCCCAAACTCGCCGAGCTTATAGCTGAAGTCCAAGCCTTGGACTCCGTTTTGGAGTACCGCCCCAATCAGGTGAGCGGATTCTTAAACCAAGGCGCCTTAGGCGCGGGGCTTGAGCCAGACCGGACAAGCCCCCCGGAGCTTATCGAGGTAGCGCGCAGTCTGTTTAATCTTCTGTACCTTGGAGAAGCCCGCGCCGTCTCTCAGGACATCCTGGATTTCGCGGAAAAAAACCCAGGCCAGCTCAAGCCTGAAACAGTCTTCGACGCCCAATATATCATGATCGCGGCATCTTCCTACCTGCGGGAAAGGAACGACGCATTCCTGGGCCTGGACGCCCTTATCGAATACGCCCAATCCCTTGACCGCAGCGTCGAGCTCTCCAAGGCCTACCGCCTGGCCTCCCAGGTTCAGCTCATGAAGAACGACCTAGGCACGGCGGAAAAATCCGCCCTCCTGGCTTGCACGGCCGCGCAACGTTCGAATAACGAGGTGGAAAAAGCGCTGGCTGATCTTTCCCTCTTTGCCTGCCGCGAGACGACCTTCGTAACCTTTGAAAAAACAAAGGAATACGAAAAACTCTTCGGCTCCCTTTCCCAGCGCCTGCGCCTGCTTGGCCTTATAAACCACCTAGCCTTCCTCCACTCGCGCACGATCTTTCTCATGCACCTCTACCGCAACCGTGGCGCCCAGGAGGCCATAGAGGAGTGCCGTAAGGGCATAGAGTTCGCCCAGGCCATCCACAACCAATTCCGCCTTGCCTCCGCCCACCAGGCCCTCGGCCTTCTTTTGCAAACCATCGGAGACGACGACGCCGGCCTTGCCGCCTATTGGAAGGCGCGCTCCATAAAAGAACGCTACGGCAGCGTGATGGACAGGGCCGGGGCATCCAACGGCTTGGGCTTTTTCCACTTTGCCCGCGGAGAGTATCCGGAGTCCCTCAAGTCCTACGAGCGCGCCCTGAAGATCCTCACGGACGCCAAGGAATACGAGGAGATCTGCACCACCCTGGTGAACATCGCCTATGTCCACCTCTTCATGCAAGACTTCCGGCAGGCGGCCCGTTACCTGGAAGAATGCCTGCGCGCCATGCAGGGCCTAGGCATTCGCAACCTGCGCTTCCATCCGCGCTATTACATCCAGAGCATCCTAGCCCTGGCGCGGGCGCGTGAGGGCCGCATCTCCGGCTCTATGGAAATTTTGGGACAGCTCAAGGCCCTCTACGGCGATGAGCCTGAGGGCCGTCAAGAATATTTCTACTTCGCCCGCGCCGAGCTTGAGCGCACCCTGGGTCAGCGCGAGGCGGCGGCATCCTCCTTCGAGCGTTGCCTGAGCGTCTGTAGGGAATTGGAGCAGGAAACCAGGCATATCATGCTCTTCTGCCTTGAAGAGTATGCCACCATGATGCTGGAAGCCGGGGATACCCATGGGGCAGCCTTAGTCGCCGGCCGCGCGAGCACCGAGATACCCCAAGACGGCCGTAATACCTGGAGAAGGCAAAGGCTGGCTGGGTTGGCCGCTGGGGAGATACCGGAGAGCTTGGCATTCGCGCGCAAGGCGGAATTCGACCCCGGCTTCATCCTGCGCAACCTCAAGCAAGACGCGGTAGTCAACAAGCTGCAGGGCAAGGTCCTGCATATCAAGTTCCTCAACTCCCTGCAAACCAGGATCTTTACCGAAAACAGCGCAGCCCTCATCGTGTCCGCCAGCGCGGCCCTTATCTCGCAAAGTTTTGTCAGCGACCGTTGCGCCGCCTTTCTGGCCGCCCAGACAAGCCTTGTGGATGGGAGCCAAATGGACAGCACAGGCGACCGCCCCCTCCTCGTTTACCCAAGCGCCGAGACCTCCCAAGAGCTCG
>JBGSOB010000083.1:0-4244 GCA_041739325.1 Treponematales bacterium | reverse complement strand
ATGCTTGTGACGGAGCATCGCGCGAAAAGCTTCAAGGGGTTTAGGGCATTGGCGGGCTGGATGATAGTCGTCAATCCCGCCATGCATCCCTTGAAGCGCTGAAAAAACACAACCTCGTCTGAGGAGAGGGCAAGCAACAGGACGATAGAGTCCATGGATATCTGGTAGGGGATGCACATCAGGTTGTAGACATCTATCTTCAATGAGGTATTCGACTGCTGAATGCCTATCTTTTTAAGCGCGTAGGCTGAAAAGGTTACCGTGACGCCCTTGAATTGCTCGCGGTAGACCTGATTTTGAGTTTCCATTGCCCTTATTGTGTACTGGAAACGCTGTAGCGTCAAGGGAAACTAAGCTCAGCCTCCTTCCCCCGAGGGCCTCTTTTTCCCGCAAGCCCTTAAGCAGGGGTACCGATGAGGAATACCGTAGGGCGCTTTCCTATACTGGGTTTGTTGGCTGCTAGGCTCCCCGCCGGAGCGCTGATAATGCTTTCTCCCTCGGCGCTGATGTCGGAGGCTACGCAGACCCAGGTGCCAGGATTTAGACAGCTGAGCATATCGGAGAGCATGTGGTCGTTGCGGTAGGGGGTTTCTATGAAAATCTGGGTTTCACCCTCTTTGAGAGCGCGGCGTTCAAGCTCCTTGAGGGTACGAATCCGCTCCGGCCTCTCTCGCGGCAGGTAGCCGCAAAAGCGGAAGGATTGGCCGTTGAGCCCGGAGGCCATCAATGCCAGCACCATAGAGCAGGGGCCGATGAGGGGGCGGATCTCAATGCCCTGGACATGGGCGTAATGGACTAAGGCAGCCCCAGGATCGGCTACCCCGGGGCAGCCGGCTTCGGAAATGAGGCCGAGGGCTCTGCCGGCTAGTGCCGGTTCAAGGAGGGGCGGAAGGGCTGAAGCCTGGCTATGCTCGTCCAGGATGCGCAGGTTCATATGTGAAAGGCTTTCTTGGTCAAAGACCTTGCTTAAAAAACGCCAGGCGGATTTTTCGTTTTCCACCACGAAATCCCGAATCGGCAAAAGAGCGCCCAAGGCGTCGCTTCCCAGCGCCCTCGCCGCCGGGCTGTCGGACAGAGGGCAGGGTATGAGGAAGAGCTTGCCGGGTTTTATCTTTGTATCTTGACTCAGGTCTCTCTCCATCTTTTACACCGCCAAGTGTCCTATCGCCCATTCAAGCATGCTCAAGAACTGAGTGCGCCTCACTGAGGGGATGAAGATATTTTCCCGCATCGCCATTTTATAATCTTGGATGACGTTGTCTATGAAGTCGCGCTTAAAGGGCAGGGTTTTTCCGATAATCCCGTTTTCCAAGTCTCGGCGGCGGAAATAGCTGTGACCGGAAAAGGCTATCCGAATATCGGCTACCCCCGTCCGCGGGATCCTGGCCATAAACACAAAGGTATAGCTTCCCTCATCCGGCACCCCGTTGGCGCCCAATTTAGAACAGAGAGAGAGATCCCAGCTCTCCGTGGGTATCCTGACTCGACAAAGGATCTCAGACTGCGCCAGACCGGATGAGGCTCCATCTCCAAAGAGGCGCGAAACAGGAAGCCAACGCGAGCCGCTTCCCTGCTTAAGTTCTACCTGAGCATCCATGCAGGCCAGGATGGCAAAGAGATCCATCCTTCGGCGTGAATTGGCTAGATTGCCGCCTAGAGTAGCAAGGTTGCGGATGCTCGGATGGGCTATGCCTAGGGCCGTATCGATTACCGAGCGGGGTAATATCCTCTCCCCGAGGTCTATCATCTGAGAGATAGTCAGGGTAGCGCCGAGATCTACGAAGCGCTCGGTTCTGTTTACCTGTTTGAGTTCAGGGATGTGGGACAAACAAATGAGATTGCCGCTTAGGGAGGGTATGGCTTGCAGACTGTCTGCCATAATACTCGTACCGCCGGCAAAAAGCAGGCTTGCAGGGTTGCGCGCATAGAAGGCAAGGGCGTCGGCTAGGTTTTTGGGGCTAAAGATACTGGCTTCAGCGTTCAATGCCGTATTTCCTTTCGCGTCTTTTTTCCATCGCCAATTCTACGCCGCGTATAAGAGCGGAATGCTCCGTGCAACGACAGGCACACCCAGCCATGCCCTGGACAATCGAATCCCTATCGTTTTCCCCCATCACATCCATGGTAGCCTCAGCGCTGAGAATTTTTCCGGAAAGGCAGAAACCGCAGGTTTCTACCCCCGCCTTTTGAAAGCCGTGGAGGATGTCGCGGTATTCCTCGGTAAGCTCAAAGCCTTCTAACGTGATGATCTCGGATTTTCTAGCCTTAAAAGCGGGGATAAGGCAGGAATTGACGAGTTTACCGTTCATGATAACCAAGCATGAACCGCAGTGCCCGGAAAGACAGCCGGTTTTTACGCTCAAAGCCTCAAAGTTGTCGTGCAGGATGGTGGATAGCCGCTCAACCGCGCGCGTATTCACGGAGACATCCTCTCCATTAAGGATAAAGTCAATGTTCATTGAGGTCCCACCTCTTGAATGATGGAGTCTATATTCACCGGGATTGAAGTCAAGGTCATGCCTGTCGCCTGTGCTAGGGCGCGGGCGTAGGCGGCCGGTATGAGGTGATAGGGCAGTTCACCGATTCCTCGTGCCTTATCCTTTGACCCGGCGGGAAGGAATTTAACGGAAATAGGGGGAATATCCCGGCTGTCGGGAATCGTGTAGCGCTGGAAAACATAATTGGGAACCCTGCCGTCCGCTAAGTCGAGGCGTTCGCGGCTTGCCCAAGAAAGAGCTGTAATTACGGCGTTTTCCGTGGCGTTTTGGGCCCGCTGCGGGCTTACCACCTGGCCAGCGTCAATTGCCAACCATACCTCTTTTACCCGAGGTTCCAGGCTCTCTCCGCTGATCTCCACCTCAACCACAGCCGCACCATAGGAAAGCGAGGCAAAGGGCACCCCGGTAAAGGTATCTGCGTCCCAAGCCTGGGCTTTGGGGACTTTAAAGCTTTTATGAACGGTGATGGGTAGGGTGTCACGGAATCTGCGGCTCTGGATGGATTCCAGGCAGTTCTTAACCAAGGATGTGACGATGGTAATGTTGCGTGAAAGAGTTGACGGGCCTGAATTGGGACAGGTGGCGGTGGAGTCATGGATTAAGCGAATGGAATCTGGAGGTAGATCAAGAATGGAGTTTGCCATGCCTCGCCACAGCTCTATCGTGCCGGGGGTAGTCGGAACGGCGCTTGTGCGGATGAACATTTTTAGGTTTTTCTCAAGGCAACACTCAACCGAATAGGTTTCCCTGTCTTCGCTGGAGCTCAAGAAGCCATTGCCCTGGAAGGCAAAGGCGAATCCTATACCGCGTAGCGGTCCGTCGCGTCGGCCTATACCTCGCTTACGCAAGAGCTCGTAAGAGGAGAACTTTCTGGGGTAATCGCTACCCTCTATCGCCAGTTGGGCAAGCTCTTCGTAGGGCGGCGTTTCTTTTATAGTAGCGCCGGTAAGGAGTGACTCGCCTTTTACCGCCAATTGCCTTTTACGCCAGGCAAGCGGCTCCGTCTCCAAGCCTTCGATGATTTCGGAAATCAAACATTCTAGCGCAAAAAAAAGAGAGCTCATCCCAAATCCGGCGCAGGCGCCCAGGGGGATGGTGTTGGTTCGCACCGAATAGCCTTGGATGCGCACAGCAGGGCAACGATATCCTCCGAGAGCGGATGCGCATATCCTGTCCAGCATTTCCCGCGCAAGCGGGGCATGGGCGCCCATATCCATAATAATCTGGGTATCGAGCGCTTCAAGCTGGCCATCCTTGCTAAGGCCGGCCTTCATGCTGATGGCAAAGCGCGATCGCTTAGGGCTGAAGGAAAAATCCTCGTAGCGAGAAAGGAGGAGGCGCGCTGGGCGTTTGGATACCAAGGCCCCAAGACACGCGTAAATGGCTATCAAGCTGGGGTACCAGAGTTTTCCGTCAAGGTGGGCCCCGGCGGAAACGCTCATCACGGTTACGTCTTCCTCTTTTATGCTCAAGGCCTTAGCAACGTTCTCTCGCACGTGGAAGGGCCATTGGGTGGAAGAATGCACGCAGAGTTTGTCGTAATCGAACTCTACGAAGGCGCCTTGGGGCTCCGGATAGTAGTGTTCCTGGCTCCCCGTGCGGTAGTTGCGCTCCACCACGCTTTGGCAAGTATCGAAGCTTGTCTCAACATCGCCTTTGACTATAAGGCGCTTATGGATGATCTGGTCTGAGGAAAAACTTTCAAAGGAAAAGAGGGGCCATTCTTCTTCATATTCTACCTGAACC
>JBGSOB010000026.1:0-2140 GCA_041739325.1 Treponematales bacterium | reverse complement strand
CTCCTGGGCGGACCAGGGGTAGTCGCTCAGGGCGCAGTGGAGGGCTTCATTGACGGCCTCGGGAATATCGCGGCCGCCGTTGACGCGGATAGCCTCGATGCGGGACTGGGTGAGGCTGAAATCCGTGCTAAAGTCCAGCTTTTTTACCACGTACTCCTCAAAGTAGTCTTTGTAGAGCACCATGCCGATTCGCAAGAACGGATAGTCGGCTCCTATGCTTGAGAGCATGGGAACGAGGGATTTTTTGACTTCGTCTATGTCGTCCGCCATGGACTCGGTGCTATCCAGGCAGAGCACGAGGTCGAGGCTGCGGCCTTTGGCGCTCTCAAGGAGGCGGCGGATGATGGGGACGATTTCCTTTTCCCCGTTTGAGTAGTGCAACGTCCCGCCTTCGCTTAAGCTTTTGAAATTTTTGATGGTGTCTTTAAGGTAGTTCCCCTCCGGCGCTCCGGCGAGGGGTTTTTGCGTGACTTTGACTTGAAAGGGGTTATCGCTCCAGGGGCCTGTGTAGTCGGCGTAGGGTTTTGCGAAGGCGCGAATGTTTATGAATGTTCCATCGGCAATGAAGAGCTCCCCGTTGCGGGTCCAGGAATAGCCGTACTCGACGACATAGGGAATAAAAATATGAAAGGCTTGGCCGAGGGCGGTGTCCGTCTGCGGGCTTGAATCTATAAGGGAATGGGTTTTTCCGCCGGGCTCGATGAAGCGGCCTTCTAAAATGCGCTTTTCTTGACCGTTTTCCGCGCTGGCTTCCTTGGCGCGGTAGGCGTAGTTGTCTGCCTTCTTTGCCGGGTCTTTGGTGCTTTCCGTGAGGAGTACCGAGCCGAGGCCCTCCTTGGCGCGCACAAAGAGGTGGTAGCCTGAGTCGCCCCGCTGTTCGATGCGCAGGTCTGAGCTTTCCAGCTTAAGCGACTGAGCGCTTAAGCTGGCGGGGCCGGAGAGGAGGATGCAGGAAAAGATAGCGGCTAGGCCGTTCCATTTTTTTTCCATCACAGCTCAAATATCGGCCCCTTTTAGCTCAGGGCTAAGGGAATATCAGCTGGGTTTTTCCTCCTCTGGCAAGCGGCCTTCGTCTGGGTTTGCCCTTCTTATGGCCTCTGCTCGGCCGGCTTTTGCCATGGGCGAGTACCAATTGATCTTACGGGTGCCTATCATGGTGGCGGCTATGAGGAAGAAGAGGCCTAAGGCGCCTATCAAGAGGGCGTAGTCCTGCGACTCAAGGGCGCAATAGAGGTAGGCGTACTGGGCAGCAAGCGCCGGTAAAATAAAGAAAGCTTTTCTTTTGTCACCTAGGGCGGCGGACGCGTAAATAGTCAGTAATGCGCTTACCGCGCTAGCCGCTACGATAAAAGCTGCGCCGAAGGGGATGTGCTCGCAGAGGGAGAGGAGAAGCAGGTAAAAGATGGAATCCGCCAAGCCGATGAAGAGGTACTGCAGGGGGTGGATGCGTCGCTTGAGGATGACTTCAAGCAGGAAGAGGGCGGCAAAGGGTATAAGAATAAAGAGGATGGCGTAGCGCAGGGCGCGATGGGTTTGCAGATAGACATCTACCGGCACGTGAAAGGCCATGCCAAAGAGGTAATCGCGCGCCTCGTGTATGTTGACCGACCCGGCGACAAAGGCGGCGGGCAGGGCCTGGGAAGAGTCGTCTGAAAAATAGGATGCGCTAAAACCCTCAGGCCCTAGCTTGCGATCGTTGGGCAGGCGGTAGCCGTAAAAAGAGGGGCTTGGCCAATCGCCGCTTAACTTAACCTGGGTGTTTTCCCCGCTGGGGAGAAATCGGATGGATTGGGCGCCGTTAAGGCTAAGGCTTATGGATGCTTGGGCCTCCATACGGCCGTTCGCGCTTGTTTTTAAGGGAATGGCGGCGCTCAGGCCACGTTTGAGAAAGCCGAGGCTGGCTTGGTCGGAACGCAACTGGAGGCTTTCCTCCCCACTTGCGGCGCGTGGAAGCTCAGCTATGGAACGCGGGTCGGCAAGCTCTAAGCAGAGGCGCGCCTCGTCCCAGAGGGCTTGGGGATTTGTCAGCCCCGCCTCTTGGAGGGAGGCGGTAAAATCAGTATGAATCTCCACCGCGGCGCGATAAACGGGAACCTGGTGGATGCCGCGCTTGCGTATCTCCGCTTTCGCGTGGGCCTCT
>JBGSOB010000056.1:0-22951 GCA_041739325.1 Treponematales bacterium | reverse complement strand
GTACGGTCCTCGGGCGCGTGGTGCAATGCGTGGTGCCTTGGGCCCATGGCGCCCTGCGGTCCGCGCTAGCGGCTTCGATCCCTGACGCGGACTAAGACTGAATCCCAAGCGAAGGGCTGAGTGTCGAATCGCGATACGCGTCCGCCGTTTCCATAAAAGATGCAAGTAGTTTTGTCATTCTGCGGTTTTTTTTCGGGGCCACGAAAAAAAACCGTGAGAGGTCAAAAAAAGGCGTATCGAGGACTATAAGCTTTCCCAAGGCTAGGTCGTCTTCGACCAAGAGAGTGGACATACAGCCCAGCCCCAGATTTTCTTGTATCCCCCTTCTTACGGCGTCATTGGCATCGAATTCATAGGCGATCTCAGGTTCGATACCTTTTCCGGCCAGGGTGGATATCAGCAACTCCCGCGTTCCCGAGCCCGCCTCGCGCGTAACGAAGGCTTGTCTGGAGAAGTCATTAGCTATTAGTTTGGATCTTTTTAATATAGGGTGAGTTGGAGAAGCGAGCATACAAAGCCTATCATGGGCCCAAGGGCTAAAGTCAATTTCCGTCATCTGGGCGCTACCCGCGAGGAAGCCGATGTCTATCTCATAGGCCAAGAGTCTTTCGATAACCTCATGGTAATTCGAGACGCGTAGCTTGATTTTAGCCTTACTATGTTTGGCACGGAAGGCCCCGATAATGCCCGGCATAATGGTGGAGGATATGGTGGTGCTGGCGCCGACGATGATGGTGCCTTCAAGCTCTTTGGAACGGGTCAAAAACGATTCAGAAAGATTTTCCGCTGCGTCCATGACGGCTAAGGCCTTAGGGATAAGGGCGCGGCAAATCTCATTGGGTAGAAAAGCCCCTTGGCTGCGAATGAAGAGCTCTCCGCCGGATTTCCGCTCAAGTCTTTGTATTGCCTTGCTCACCGCCGGTTGGCTTATGCCGAGGGCCGCCGCGGCCTTCGTTGCGGATCCGCGTTGAATAACGGCTAAAAACACGCGTAGCGCCCCAATATCGGCTAATCCGGCTAAATCCCAGTCCTTATCCATACATGAGTATAACCATAGGTTATGTATGGAATGCATGTGCATTATTTTAGCTCATGATTAAATAACCACGGACTCACCATAGCTACACGCCCAGGGTTGAATATGCCCAGCATGAAAGACAAAGAGCAATCATTGGTTGATTATTGGGATAAGCAGTGGAACTCAGCTCAAGGGCGGGAAGAATGGAGCAAGCCTGATTCCTGGATCGTCGAGAGCCTCTCGAAGGTAGAGCATCCTGAATCGAAAAAGGCTCTTGACCTTGGGGCCGGGGCTGGTCGGCATTCCCTAGCCCTGCTAAGGGATGGCTTTGATACTTACGCCTGCGACGCCTCGGAAACCTCCGTTGAAACGGTAAAAAGGCTTACAAGCCCAAGTGGCGCTTTCCCTAAGGCCTTTCTTTGCGATATGAGCTCCCTTCCCTTTGAAAACGGTTTTTTTGATTACCTGATAGCGTGGAACGTCATCTATCACGGTGATTACCAGGTATTGCAAAAGACCTTGGCTGAGATGAGTCGGGTGCTTAAAAAAGGCGGCGTTGCGCAAATAAGCCTTTTATCGCGGCGCAACGTGCACCATGGCCAAGGCCGAAAGCTTGACGCATACACCTTTATGGATGTCGCATCAGGAGACAAAAGCCACCCGCACTGCTACCTCAACGAGGATGAGCTGGAATCGACCCTGAAAGACTGGAAATTAACCCATATATCGGAACACGATCATGGCAACTATCCCGGCTCTTTTCATTGGCATGTGCGAATGGAGAAAGCGCTATGACGGAAAACCTTAAAAGCGACGTGAAAAAAGATCAACTCATCTTAATAGCCATGATGGATGGTTTTGGCCTTGATTATTACCGGAACACGGAATTGCCTTTTATCCATGGGGCCGCCGCTAATGGTTTTTTCACTGAGGTAAAAAGCGTTTTTCCCAGCGTCACAAACGCCAATAATTGCTCGATTGCCACGGGGGCCTGGCCGAGTCAGCATGGCATTTCCGCCAATTCCCTCTATGACCGGGAAAAAAAGGCGGCGGTTTATCACAATGCTTCAACCGCCATTCGTGTCCCGACAATTTTCGAACGGGCCTGTTCGCAGGGCGTGGTTTCCGCCCTCTTAACCAGCAAGCGAAAGACAAAAGAGCTTTTCTCCGGAAGAGCAAATATCGTTATCGCCGCCGAGGCTTTGACCCTGGAGGAAGAATCACTCTTCGGTTCCGCGCCGCCCATCTATTCGGCTGAGATAAATCATTGGCTTTGGGATACCGCGCTCAAACTTATCCGTGAAAAACCGGAGATTGGGCTTCTTTATGTGCACACGACCGACTATCCGATGCATGCCTGGGCGCCGGAGCGAGAGGAATCCATAGCCCATTTGCGCGGGATAGACCAGAGAATACAGGCCTTTTTCAACGCCAATCCGCAAACGGCTTTATTCATGACCGCCGACCACGGCATGAACGCTAAAAACCTAAATTGGGATTTGGAGAGGGCCTGCGCGGAGGCCGGCACGCCTATCGAATTCGCCCTCTCGCCGGAGCGGGACTACTATCCGGGGCACCATAAAAATTACACCGGTTGCGCTTGGGTATGGCTAAAGAACCAATCCGACAGGGAGCCCGTGCGCCAGGTTATCGGGGCGCTTGAGGGCGTGGAATCCGTGCTTGATTCAGACGAGCTAGCCGAGCGCTATAATCTCGACCCATCACATCTTGGGGATCTTGTCGTCTTGGGAGACGTTTCCACGATGTTTGGCCCGGCGGAAAGCACCAGAGAGGACTTGCCCCCGGGCTACCGCGCCCACGGATCCCTCCATGAAATGGACTTGCCCCTCATCATTTACAACTACGGCGGGAAACTTCCCGCGCCGGAAGCCTTTCAGCACAATAAGGACTTAGCAAGCTTTCTTTATTCCCAGCCGTCTGCTAAGGGGGGAGAGTAACTATGAAACGGGCAATCATCGTCATCAGCGATGGGCTCTGGTCGGGCGAGCTTTCCGGCGCGGACTGTCAGCCGCTTGACTCTCTTTTTGCCGGCATGACTCGCTTTGCGAATCACCGGGGCGTAGTCCCCAGCGTGACGAGGGTTTCCGCCGCCAGTATCGCCACGGGGGCTAGCCCCGCTGAGCACGGGCTTTTTGGCAATAGGGTCGTCTTAAGGACAGAAGGCGGCCACTTGGAAATGCGGGACGTGGGCAAGCCCGAATTCTTTCCTGAGCTGCGCTCCCTGAAGGGAAAAATTTTGGATGTGCCGACCTTGGCAGAATGCGTGGCCCCCCATGGTTTGTTCCTTGCGTGCTCGAACGTGTCTCCGGGCGCAGCCTATGTACTGGACCCGGAGCATAAGGGCTTCGTTTTTCACCGTGCCGGGTCTTTTGGACCGGGCGGCCGCGTTCTGGAAGGGGATGATTCTCTGCAGATAACAAAGGGACCCAGCGGAGACGCGGCCATGACAGAGCGCTTTATCAATGAACTTCGAACGCGCCAACCAATCTTCTCCGTGTTGTGGCTCGGCGAGCCGGATACGTCCCTCCACCTTTCCGCCCCCGCTTCGGATATCGCTCAGGCGGGATTGCGTAGCGCTTGCCTGAGCATTGAGTCGGTCTATGAAGAAGTCCTGCGCATGCGCGCGGCGGGAGATGACGTATTGTTCATTGTCGGCTCCGATCATGGCATGGATCCCTGCGACAGGCTTGTCAATATAAAGGACGAGCTCTACCACGCGGGCTTGGCCGGAGGCTGGCAGGCGGATTCATTAGTCCTGGCGGACAACGGGGGCTCGGCCCTCATCGCCCTTGAAACCCCTAATCCAAGCCTCATATCCGCCATCGTGGATTTTTTAAAGTCACGGCCATGGGCCGCGGAGGTATACGCCAATCATGGGAAGGCGGATGCAACTCTTGAAAGCATAGGGCTCAAGGAAGATCCCTGTCTCTCAATCTTTGTCAATGCCGCCGCCTGCGGTGAGTTATCGCCCCAGTCTGGAAGGGCTCTGCGTTGGGGCTTCAGCCTCAAGGATGCGCCTGCTGAATTTCAAGAAATCGGGATGCATGGTTACTCAAGCGGACTCTCCTTGAGCCCCTATCTGGCAATAAGCGGGAAGGGCTTCCCCGCCGGCCATGTTTCCGATTTGCCGAGTTCGCTTTTGAACATTGCGCCAACCGTGCTTAGCCATCTCGGGATAGGTAGGCCATCAAGTATGGCCGCTGAATCCCTTCAGACATATTTTTCTCAAGGAGGACAATCATGAAGTTAGGCAAGAATTCGCTGGCGCTCGTTGCCATCGCGCTTTCCTTTTGCGTGTCAACGGCGGCGGCGCAGACCCCAAAGACGGGGGGTATCCTAAAGCTGAGCACCCTCGGTTTGGACACCGCGGACCCGCATCGGCACACCGGCTCTATCGCCGTACAGCAGGTCTATGTCGAGGGCTTGACGGGTATCGCCGCCGATGGCAGCGTGAAGCCCTTTTTAGCGGAAAAGTTCAGCGTTTCCCCGGATGGAAAAACCTACACTTTTTATCTGCGTAAAGGTGTGCGTTTTCATGACGGTAGCGAGATGACCTCCAAGGAAGTGGTTGAAAACTTCAAGCGCGTTCAAAAGCTGGCCAAGGGTTGGCTGGCAAGCGCCATGAAGCTGATGACTTCCGCCCAGGCTAAGGACAGCTATACGGTCGAGGTAGCCCTCTCCGCCCCCTATGCCCCTTTTTCCGCCTTGCTCTCCGAGCTTTGGATACTTTCTCCCGCCTCCCCTGGTTGGGATGAAACGATAAGCAAGCCTATCGGCACTGGACCCTTCACCTTCGGCGCCTGGGTTCCTAATGTCTCAATGGCCTGCCCCAAAAACCCCAACTACTGGCAGAAGGGTATGCCCTACCTGGACGGCTTGGAATTCGACCTCTCCTCTTCCAACCCGGACTTGAAACTCCGTGCCGGAGATATCCATGTAGCTTCATTGGGAGCAGATCAAGACATAATCAAGAAGGTTCTCTCCGAGGGCTACCAGGTCAAATACCAAAAAGACTCAACCTGGTTGTTTTGGGCCTTCAATAATCGCAGCCCGCGCGCGCCCTTTGATAATCCCAAGGTGAGGGAGGCAATTTCTTACGGCCTGGACAAGGCGGGCATCCTCGCGGTCGCCGCAGGGAACACGGGTATCGTCAATACGCAAATGGTGAGTAAGGGTAATTTCTACCACGACCCCGGCATGGATAAGGTGGATAAGCACGCTAAGGCCGATATCGCAAAGTCCCAGTCGATGCTCAAGAGCCTTGGGGTAGATCCCAGCAAAATAACCATCAAATACGTCACCTGGCAGAACAGCTATTCGATGATAGCCGCCGAGATGCTCAAAAAGATCGGCTTTAAGGTCAATCATATCGCGTTGGACGATATCGGCGCCCAGAATGAGCTTGGCAAGTATGATTGGGATATGACGGTGATGGGCTCAGGCCCGCGAGCGGATATCTTCATGCGCTACCAGCGTCTTTTAAGCGATGGGCCGAATCCCACCCTCTGGGGCGGGATTAAAGACCCGGAGCTCGACAATCTAATTAACGCCGCGGTGGTCATGGTAGACGACGTTGCGCGCAAGGAGGCATATCTAAAGGCCTTTAAGCGCGTCATGGACAAGTATTACTTCGTCGTGGCCGGTCATTACTTCAACGGCATGGGTATTGGAAAGAACGTGGTAGACTTCGAGCCCGGCTTTACCTGGTCTCCCCACAACGTGGATGGCGGGGTTGCCCGCACTTGGTTGAAGTAGGCTAGGCAGGGGAGGAATAGCCATGAAGCAGGAAATGGACAGGGGCCCGGTTGCTCTATTCCGGTTTTTCTTTTCGGACAAGGTCATGCGTATCGTGTCTGTCCTGCTTCTGGCTTTTCTCCTGCTGATTTTTATCGGTCAGGTATTGGTACCCTGGTCCCCGGTCGACAGCGATTTTATGAACAGGAACAAGGGGCCGGGAATGGGCCACCTGGCAGGCACGGATTCTATGGGGCGCGATAGCCTTGCCCGTTGCTTAAGCGGGGGCAGGATTAGCGTTCTCATTGGTCTTGCCGGAATGTTGTGCGCGCTCTTGCTGGGGGGGATCGGCGGTGCCGTTGCCTCCGCCATTGGCGGTCCGGTGAAGGCTCTGTTTTTTGGCATGGTAGACCTTATACGTTCCATGCCTGGGCCCTTGCTTGCCATTACCTTGGTAGTGTCTATGGGGGAGGGAACTATTCCGGTCATTATTGCCCTTGGCTTTATGTATTCCCCCATGTACGCGCGAATGTCGCGCAGCCTCTATTCAAGAGAAATCTCCATGGACTACGTCCATTACTCCATGGCTAATAAAGCGCCAAAATTATGGATTCTTGCGCGTCACATACTCCCGAATATGGCTGGCGCCTTCATAACCCAAAGCGCCATCGTTTTTCCGCGCGCTATCGTAACTGAATCCGTTTTGAGTTTCCTAGGAATGGGAGTATCTCCCGAAACGCCTACCTGGGGCAAGATGATAAGCATTGAAAGCGCTTTTTTTGAAAGTAATCCGATAGCGGTGCTTGCGCCGGTAATTTTTCTTTCCGTTTTCACTGCCCTCTTTGCCGTCTTGGGTACGAGGTTGAGGGAGAAGTCATGAAGCAATCAAACCTTGGCCGAGCGATTGTTTCCAAACTCGGAAAAAACGTACTCTTACTTATGGGAATATTGGTATTCATTTTTGTATTGATGCGTGCCATACCCGGAGATATCGTAGACGTCATGTCCATCGAAGGCGGGCTGGACGAGGGTATGAAGGCCGCCTTGCGGGAGGAATTAGGCCTGAACAAAAGCCTACCGGAGCAATTTCTTGCCTGGCTAACTAAGATGGTAAAGTTGGATTTCGGTAATTCCTTGAGATTCGGAAAGCCGGTTCTTGAAATTATTGGGTACTCGCTTCCATTTACCCTGCGCTTTGCCCTGCTCAGTTGCGCATTCGGTTTGGGCCTGGGTTCCGCCCTTGCCTTTCTGGCAATCTGGAAGAGAAGCCGACTAGTGGCGGCGCTGGTTGAGGGATTGAATATTTGGTCTACCGCCATTCCGACATTTTGCATAGGCTTCATACTTATCTTCATCTTCGTTTTGAGGCTGAAGCTCATGCCTCTCTCCGGCAATCTTCTTTTTCCCGTCATCATTCTGGGCTTGGATATCGCCGGCCAAGTGGCAAAACCCCTGTACGCAGAAATGAAAGATAGCCTCTCCTCGCGATTCGTGACGATAGCCCGAGCCAAGGGGCTTAGTTATCGATGGATAGTCTTTAGGCATGTGCTGCCCAATTCGCTAACCGTCTTCCTTGCGCTTTCTGGTCTTATCGTGGCGGGCACCTTGGGCGGGAGCATAACCATGGAGGTTCTTTTCAGCCTACCAGGGCTCGGACAACTGGCCTATAACTCGGTTGCGGGCCGGGACTATCCCATCATTCAGGCATTGGCGCTCTTTATTGCCGTTATGGTCATCCTCGTCAATCTAATCACTGATCTGACCGCTATGCTCATTGATCCGCGCCAGCGTGATGGAGAACAAAACCTATGAGTAAAAAAGACCTTCTCTTGGAAGTGAAAAAACTCACTGTCCGCTATGCAGGCCCGGCGGGTTCGGCGCTGGCCCTGCAAGATTACTCCCTGAGCCTATCACCGGGAAAAATAACGGCTTTAGTCGGGGAATCCGGCTCTGGAAAATCAACGGCCGTCATGGCGATCTTGGATTTGCTTGCCAATAACGCACAGCTTAGCGGGTCCATCTTCTATAAGGGAGAGAAGTTGAAGGCTGGCGATCATGCCGCCTTTCAAGCCGTTAGGGGTAGCGAATTCGGGCTCATCATACAAGAGCCTATGTCAGCCCTCAATCCCTTGATGCGCGTTGGCGAACAGGTCTTGGAGGCTATTCGGTTGAGGCCCGACGCCGGGAAAATAGATCATAAAGAAAAATTACGGCGGTTGTTGGATGAGGCCGGGATCAAGGACATTGACAGAATTGCCGGCTCATATCCTCATAAACTCTCAGGCGGCCAATTGCAAAGGGTGATGATAGCCATGGCGCTGGCGCAAGATCCACGGATTTTAATGGCCGACGAGCCCACTACATCCCTTGACCTGACCGTGCAAAGAAAAATCATTAAACTCCTGCTCAAGCTAAGAGAGAGAAGGAATATGGCAATCATAATGGTCAGCCACGATTTGGCCCTTGTCTCCCATGTCGCAGACCATGTTCAGATTTTGAGGCATGGGAAAATCGTTGAGGAAGGATCGGCCAAAGAGATTATCAGAAACCCGAAAACGGATTATACGAAAATTCTCCTCAGTTGCAGTCCGGGCGGCCATAAACCCGGCAGTATCATTCCAATCGATTTTGAAGGCAAGAATAAAAAACAGGCTAAGGCTTTGTTAGCCAGGAAGATTGGGGAAAAGCCCATTCTCAGGGTCAGTGATCTTGATTTTCATTATGGCGGAGGGCTTTTTCATCCCCCTTTCCCCGCGCTGGAAGGAGTCGGTTTCGAGCTTCTGGAAGGTGAGACCATCGGAATCGTTGGAGAATCGGGAAGCGGTAAAAGCAGTTTGGCCAAGCTGTTGATCGGCCTCTTAACGCCGAGTCGCGGCCGGATTGATTTTATGCCGACAAAAAATAATCCCAATGGCATCGCAAAAAAGGGACAGCCTCCTTGTCAGATGGTCTTTCAAAATTCAAGCGGCGCGCTAAACCGCGGTTTGCGTGTCTTCGATATCATGAAAGAACCGCATCAGCGAATTCTTAAAACTCCAGAAAAATACCTGAGGCATGGGATTATTAAAAACTTGGAGGAAGTAGGGCTTGCGGAAACGATTCTGGCTCGTTACCCCAGTCAGTTATCCGGGGGCCAACGCCAGCGGGTCAACGTGGCTCGAGCCCTCGCGGGAAACCCGCGCATTCTCGTTTGCGACGAAGCAGTTTCCGCCTTAGATGCCACGGTTCAGGCCCATATCCTTAATCTGCTCATGCGAATCCGGGTAGAGCGCGGTCTCTCCATGGTTTTCATTAGTCATGATATGGAAGTTGTTCGCCATGTCTCCGACAAGATACTTGTCCTAGATGGGGGCAAGGTGGTTGATTATGGGGGCAGTGAGAAAATATTCAAGGCACCCACACATCATGCCACTGTAAAGCTCATAAAATCTATGTATAGCATAAATACGGCCTAGCGTTTCAAAAAATTAACCACCTTCAATTGAAAAGCGCGTAAGTTAAGGTACTTCAAAGCGTACTTGGCAACGGTCAGACCTGAAAAAGCTGATAGTGTACTCAAAAGGCTTGTTTTCCCAACTAGATAAGCTATTAGCCTTAAGCAGTGGCGCTCCAAGGGGAACATTCAGTCTTTTTGAGATGAAGGAATCACAGGCCACGGCCTCGCAACAGGTCCAATTGCGTTGAGGCGTTATCCCATATTCTTTTTCAAGCAGGTCTGAAATGGATACGTTGTCTTTTATGAATACGCCTAGCTTGGGCGTAATGTCATGGCGCAAGAACATTCTTACCACGCTGATGGGGGAGCCGTCGCGGTAGCGCAAAAGGTCTATGGCCCAGAGCTGGGCGTCTGGTGTGGAGCTTTGATAGATAGCGGATAACTCTCCCTGCATCGAGACGACATCGATACCCAATACCTGGCTTTGTGGTTCTAAGTTGCTCCGGCGCATGCTGAGCGAATATGAGTTATAACGCCTTACCGGAATAGATACCTTTTGGCCTTGGATGTAATACTCACTGCCGTTTCCCTTGTAGAGAATTCCGTCTCTGCAGAGACTGAGTAGGCATCTACGTAAAATGAGCCTATCCAAGCCGAGGTCGGTTGAAATGGTTTTTTCTTCCGGCAATCTATCGGATGCTTGGGTTCTCAAACGATCAACGTATAATTTTACCCGCCAATATACCGGTAAAAAATTGCGCGGCTGTTGGCGAAAAATGAGGGCTACCGACATGATCACAGATTGTGCGGGTCTGTGTGTTAAGTTTTGTTGAGCCGAATGAAAATAATCCGTGAGGGCTGCTATGCGGCCTGTGCCTTAAGGTGTTAGTGAAACGTGAGGCTGCTTGACTTCATGTGAAATCCACCTATAAAAAACCCTAACTAACAACCATGACATCTTGTTGGAACGAAGAGAAGTCATTCTTGCGGCAGTTTGGTGCGCAAGGAGCTGAGAATGCTGGAGATACAAGGCTTATGCAAGCGCTTTGGCGACGTGAATGCCGTTGACAGGGTATCGCTCTCAATTGGCAAAGGCGAGCTAGTTGGCGTGATCGGTAGTTCCGGGGCGGGTAAATCAACCTTGCTTAGAATGCTTAACCGCTTGGTAAGGCCTAGCGAAGGCGGGATTATCCATGAAGGAAGGGACGTTACCTCGATCGGCGGGCGGGCCTTGCTTGCCTGGAGATCTTCATGCGCCATGGTGTTTCAGCAATTCAATCTGGTTAAACGCATGAGCGTGCTTTCAAATGTTCTCGTAGGGGCGATTGGCCGTCATGGTCTTCATTGCACCCTAAGCGGAATATTCCCCAGGGCAGAAAGACTGAGGGCCGCGGCTATTTTAGAGCGGGTAGGAATCCTGGATCAGGCTTTTAAGCGATGCGACCAACTATCCGGGGGTCAACAACAGCGGGTTGGTATAGCACGTGCCCTTATGCAAAATCCCAAGATTATATTGGCGGATGAGCCGATAGCGTCTCTTGACCCTAAGAACGCTCATATGGTCATGGACTTGTTACGCTCGATAAACCGCGATGAGGGAATTACGGTTGTTTGCAGCCTGCATCACCTTTCGTACGCAAAAAAATATTGCGACAGGATTATCGGCATGGCTCAGGGAAAGATCGTCTTCAACGGTTTGCCGCATGAGCTTGACCGCGATAGGATACGCGCCGTCTACGGAATGGAAGAATTGGAAGCGGAAGAGAAGAACCCAGAAGCCTTGTTGGCCGCCGGGGCATGATCCTCTAGTTTGGGGGATACGTGCAAAGGCTTTATTTTTTTATGAAAACGGAGGAAATCATGTCTGTGACGAAAAAAGAAATGGGACGCTTGGCCGTAGTAGCGCTTTCTGTTGCGTTGACGGTTGGGGCCCTTGGGGCGCAGGAAAAGAGCGATTGGCGCAAACAGTATCCAAAGATCGCTTTTGCCCCGACCTCTAGCGAAAACGAGGCTGACCGCATCGTACGCTACAAGCCGCTTTTGGATTATATGAAAAAGACGCTGAAGGTGGACTTCGATCTTTTTGTGGTAAGCGACTACGCTGGACAGATAGAGGCCCTCAAAGCAAAGAAAATCCAGCTTGCCAGTATGGGAGCAGACGGCTATGCCGGCGCTTATGAAGTCACAAAGGGGAACGTCGAGCCCATTGCCACCATGATGGATTCGTTGGGAAGCACGGGTTACAGCTCGGTGGTCGTGGTTAAGACGGAAAGCCCTTACCAAAGCCTGGCGGATCTCAAAGGCAAGAGCTTCGCCTTTGCCGACCCCAATTCCACTTCCGGCTACCTCTTTCCCTCCTTCTACTTCAGGAAAATGGGAATGGATCCAGCGGTTTTTTTCAGCAAAACTGGTTTTGCGGGAAGCCATGAAAACGACGTGATGGCAGTCGTAAACGGCACCTATGACGCCGCGGCAACCTATATGACTAATGAAAAAAAAGGCGTCGTTTTAACCATGATTTCCAAGGGAATGATCAAGGAAGGACAGGTTAGGACGATCTGGAAATCGGCTTTGATACCCGTTGGCCCCGTAACTATCCTCAAGGATCTTCCTGCCCAAATGAAGCAGGACATCCAACAGGCTTTTCTGGCCTTTCATGAGGTAGACCCTGAAGGATTCAAGACCTTCACCGCCCCCGGGGGATCCATGAAATACGTTCCCGCTACCCATGACCGCTACTTGGACATTATTGAAATGCGCGCAGAGCTTATCAAGCTCCAGAAAAAATAGACAAAGAGGAGGGAGGAATAGTGAGTTTTCAACAGTTCGACGCGGAATACGGAAAGCGTGATAAAAGCGGAAAGCTTCGTTTCTGGGTCGGAACGACGCTATTCCTCCTGGTAGCCGGGATTGCGGCTCGTTTTGGCCGCATTGATCCCTTGGCTTTTATTAGGGATTTTCCGCATATAACGGATTATGTCCGAGATTGCTTGCCGCATATCGCTCTTGGTAGCTTTGGCGCCGATCTGGCTGATTGGTATTGGGGGTTGAACCGTTGGCTAATGGCCTTGGTCGACACGGTATTCATTGCCGTAATCTCAACAATCGCGAGCTCGGCCTTTGCCTTCGCTTTATCTTTTTGCGCTTCAAAAAATCTATCACCGCCTTGGCTCTATTGGCTCACTCGGCGTTTTTTTGAGCTGTGTCGCGGTATCCCCGAGTTGCTGTATGCCTTGCTTTTCGTGCAGGCCTTCGGTTTGGGAGCCTTGCCCGGCGTTTTAGCCATAACGGTTCATAGCATAGGCTCGCTTGGGAAGCTCTTCGCGGAGGTGAATGAAAATGCCGCGATGGGGGAATGGGAGGGCGTCAAGGCCGCCGGTGGCGGTTGGTTTGAAAGAATACGTTACGGTATCGTTCCGCAAGTTCTGCCAAACTTTGCAAGTTACGCCCTGCTACGATTCGAGATCAACATTCGGGCTGCGACGGTGATTGGTTTTGTCGGCGCAGGCGGGATAGGCATGCATCTTATGACGGCGATACGTTCCTTTCAATACAAAGATATCAGCGCGATAGTGCTCATGTTGATAGTTGTCGTTTTCATTATAGATAAAGGCTGTGAAAATATTAGATTCCGTCTCATCGGGACGGAGGCGGCAAAGTGAGCGTTTACGTTGAAAGAATTGCTCGGAGTCGGAGGACTAAAGTAGTCCTGCTTTTTATAGGGGCCATGGGCTTTTTAGTGTTAGCCATTCTAGCTGGAATACGTCTTGAGATCTATCCGCAACGGCTTCTAAACGGAACGGCAAAGTTTTTCTCCTTGGTGGTGCGATTTTTTCCTCCGCGTGATGGTGGTGGACTTTTAAGCTATGGGTTTGCGATAGCTGAGACCTTGTCGATGGCCTTCTGGGGCACCCTGATAGCCGCAGCGCTCGCCATTCCCCTTTCTTTTGCGGCGGCATCAAACTTCAGCAGCATTCCCTGGTTGCGTTTTTTGCTTCGCAGATCTTTTGATCTTGTGCGTGGCGTAGATAGTTTGGTGTGGGCGCTGGTGTTCGTCCACGTGGTTGGGCTTGGTCCTTTTGCCGGAATTCTGGCTATCGCCATTATGGATACCGCGGTGCTTGGAAAGCTTTTTGCCGAGGCGATAGAAAACGCCGATATGTCGGAGGTGGAAGGCGTGCGCAGCGCGGGAGCGGGAATGCTGGGAGTGCTGCGTTATGGTTTTATTCCGCAACTTGCCCCGATATTTTTTAGCAATGTCCTCTATTTCTTCGAAGGCAACGTGCGTTCGGCCTCGATCCTGGGCGTATTGGGCGCGGGCGGCATCGGTATGCAATTGATGGATAGAATTCGGATTATGAATTGGCCGGAGGTTGGTTTCATTTTACTCATTCTCTTGGCATGCATAGCGATCATTGACGCTCTCTCTAAAAAGATTCGCACTCATATAACCGGAAACCCGGGAAAGGAATGATGATGACAATCAAAAACAACAAACTTACGCGGTATCTTTTGGCAGGCATAATCGGTTTGGCCGCGGTTGTGACGCTGTTTCTGTACGCTCGCGCGACCTCAGTCCGCCGCGAAAAGCCAGCCCAAGAACCCTTGTCCTTGGAAATCGGCCGTAAAGATGAAAGGCTACAATTCAGCGAAGCCGAGAAAACGGAAATTGAGACCTTGCTTAAGGAAGGCAAGCTAAGGGCTTTCAACAAAGATAGCCATGAAGCCTGGGTGGAGGTGGATTTTTGGAAGGCGGCCGGGGAGGCTGAAAGGAATAGGATTACCCTCCTGCTTGCCTCAATAAACATGGACTATGACGGTACGAGGCAAATCAGCCTTAAGGAAGCGGGAAGCGAGAGAACTTTGGCCGAATATTTTTCAGGAAGCTTAAGGGTAGAACCATAATGGATGTTTCATTGATTGTCGCTGAGGCGCCGTTGGACATATTGCGGGAAGCCGGCACCCTAATAAGCGCTTTGCCCGATTGCAGAAGTCTTTCCGGACCGGCTCTTGGCATGTACGCCATGATACACAGGGAGAGGGTTTGCGACCAACCTTTTATTTTGGGTGAGCTTCTTGTCACGAGCGCGGAGGCTGAGGTTAACGGGGAGATAGGCTATTCCTGCGTGCTTGGTGATGAGCCGGAGCGCGCACGATTTGGGGCTATCATAGACGCCGCCCTTAGAACGGACCATGAGCGAAGTGACGCCCTTGCCCGCGTGCTTGAACGCGCTGGGGCCATTGTGAAAGAACGTCATAATCAGGAAAAGATCTTGGCTGAGGCCACCAGAGTCGAATTTGACGTGCGGCCAAATTGACGCGTGAGCACTGTATTTGTTTTTAAATTGAGGAAGTGATTGAAATGTCGAAGCCGTTGAATATGGTTAATTTGCGCGAGACCGGGCTTGATGAAGCCCAGGACACCCAGCTTTTTTTTAGGAAAATATTAAGGGCCATGTCGGAGCCGGGGCAGTGGTTGGAAACCGGAGCCCCAGCCTTGAACGCATGTCCGACTTCTCTTTTCCCTACCTGCTTTATGGCGCTTAAGTCGCTCTGTGATCATATGGTTCGGCTCTGGCTTTCCCCGTCTATCGGGCAAGATGCCGAGGAGTATCTGCGCTTCAATACCCGCGCGGCTCCCTCTTCTCTTGATAGGGCTGACTACGCTCTTTTTGGGGACATGGATTGGAATCTAATAGCCAATCTCAGATTGGGTGATGAAGAGTTTCCGGAAAAATCCACCTTGATGCTTATCCAGCATCCGGAGTCTGGCGCAAGCGATATCTCCATCACGGCTCGCGGGCCTGGAATAAAGGATAAGTCGATTTTTCCCGTTTCACCGCAGATCCTGCATTTTTTCAATGCCCGGATAGGCTTGGACGCCTATCCGGTTGGCTTTGATATCATACTGTTGCGCAGAGACGGGAGCCTATGCGGAATTCCCCGATCATTGGAGTTGTCATGGCCTATGTAGCGATAGTCGGCGGTGAACGCGCCATAGGGAACGCGGAGCTGCTTGCGAGTCATGAACGCATAAAGGGAGAGAGTCCGCCTCTGGAAACCGGGCAGATACGCCATCAATTGCGTTTTCTCCTGGACCGGGTTATGGGAGAAGGCGGCCTTTATGCCCCTGATTTAGCGGCGCTTGCAATCAAGCAGGCGGAGGGCGACCCGATAGAGGCATCGTTTTTCTTGCGCGCCCATCGCGCCACCCTGACCCGTCTTGGCGAGACCCTGCCTTCCGATGTGGCGGAACAATTCGTTGATCGGCGCATATCATCCGCCTTTAAGGATATTCCCGGAGGGCAGGTCCTGGGCGCCACGGGTGATTATCGCCAACGTCTGCTTGACTTTAATCTCCTCAATGAGAACCAAGAATCCATGAAAAAAGATGCGGATGCCATACTTAGATCCCTTGCTTTGGATGGTTCTCCTGCTCAAGATGGGGAAATCCCAGTATCCGTTATCGATATGCTTCGCGACAGAGGGATGCTGCCAAGTCGCGGAATGCCGCCTAATCAAGACATTCTGCCAAATCAAGAAATGCAAGGCGTTGATGATGCTAAGGCTCCCGCTGACATTACCCTAGACGGCATAGAGTTGCCGCTTCCTCGCGACGCGAGGCTACAGGCCATGGCAAGGGGAGAGACCGGCGGTTTACTCGCCTTGGCCTATAGTTCGATGCGCGGCTATGGTTCCGTCCATCCCACGATAGGTGAGCTTAAGGTTTTTAAGCAAACGGCGCGGATTCCCCACCCCTTCAGGCCCGGCGAAACGATAGCCCTAGGCCGCGTGCCTATTACGGAAGCGCTTTTGATCTGCGGTGACGCTAAGGAAAAATCAAGCTCTTTGGGTTTTGAGCTTGGCTATGGTGCATGCTTTGGGGCAAACGAAAACAAGGCGATATCGATGGCCACCCTTGACCGCGCCATGCAAGCAGAAGATCCGCGAGCCCCGGCGCAAGATCCTGAATTTGTCCTTCTGCACACGGATGGTATAGAGAGCTCCGGTTTCTGCGCCCATTTTAAGTTGCCGCATTACGTGACCTTTCAGGCGAGCATGGACGGCGTGAAAGCGGCCCTGAATAAGGCAAAAGCGGGAAAAACGGAGGCTGCGCGATGATGGCTGTTGATCAAGGCCTAGGCGGCAAGCAAGGCGTCTGGGACCGACATTTTAATTTTGCCTTTCTAGACGAGGGAGTAAAAAGGGAAATTCGACGCGCCCTCGTAAAAGCCGTATGCCTTCCCGGGCATCAGATTCCCTTTGCCAGCCGGGAGCTTCCGATAGCTCGGGGTTGGGGCACGGGAGGGCTTCAAATCACCATGGCAATGCTCGGCAAGGACGACGTTCTCAAGGTAATAGATCAAGGCTGTGACGGTAGCGTTAACGCAGTCAATCTGCGCCGACTCCTTCAGCGCACCACGGGAGTAAAGACCGTAACAAAAACACAAGAGGCCACCCTGATTCAGACACGGCATCGGGTGCCTGAAACCCCGCTGAAAAAAGGTCAAATAATGATCTACCAAGTTCCTCAGCCGGAGCCATTACGGCGTGTTGAGCCTAGTGAGCTCGCAACGCGACGCATGCACGGAGAAAAGGACTACGCCAAAATATGGGTGCATCTCTATGAGGATATTTCACGCCATGGCGCCTCTACGGCCGGAGCCGGACACCCCGTGCGCGTCAAGGGCCACTATATCATGTCGCCTTCACCGATACCAAAACACGATTTAGCCAAGCTGAACCAATCTCCCTGCCTGCATTTGTTTGGGGCGGGGCGAGAAAAAAGAATCTACGCGGTGCCGCCATGGACGGACGTTCAGCCCTTGGCTTTTAACGATGTCCCCTTTATGACAGAAAGTTTCAGGGATGAGAATGGCGATACTCAGCCTTGCGCGCGCTGCGGCTGTCTGGTGAGTTACAAGGACGAGATACTTGATCAAGACGGAAAGGGCGCTAGTTTTGTGTGTTCGGACACTGACTGGTGCGATTCCAAACTCGCCGGGGGAAGGTAGGCTTATGTGGGAAATCTTAAAGAGCGCGCAGAATAACGCTGACAAATTGCCTGTTCTGCGGGTGACTAATGCCGGGAAGCGTTTTGGCCCCGGCTGCCCAGCCTGTCTCTCGACTGATTCTTCTTCAGTGGGTCCTAAGGCCGGTAGGAGTCTATGCCCGTTTTGCGGTAGCACGACCGCTTTTCGCGGGGTGAGCTTTGATTTGCGCCGTGGTGAGGTACTGGGCGTGGTGGGTGAAAGCGGTTCCGGAAAAAGCAGTCTTGTCCAATCCCTATACATGGATCAGCTATTGGACGAGGGGACGGTATCCCTACCGGAAAAAGGGATTGCCGACTTGCATGGGTTGGCGCCGCTTGAACGTAGGCGCATTAGAAATGAAATAATGGGGATGGTTTATCAGAACCCAATCAATGGGCTCAGCCTGCGGGTTTCTGCCGGGGGCAATGTGGCGGAGAAGCTGATCAACGCCGGTTTTATGGATTACTCCCTTATGCGAGAGCGGAGCGCGGAGCTGCTTGAGCGAACCGAGATAGGCCGAGCGTACATGGACAGGCTACCGCGTTATTTTTCCGGCGGAATGCAACAGCGGGTGCAGATTTCCAAGGCTATTGCCAATAACCCTCCCATTCTCTTCCTAGACGAAGTGACCACGGGGCTGGACGTGTCCGTGCAAGCGCGCGTGCTTGATCTCATACGCTCTCTTCAGCGTGAGCTGGGCATTGCCATGTTGGTGGTGTCTCACGACCTTGGGGTCATCCGTCTTCTCACTCAACGGACACTGGTCATGCGCAACGGGGCTGTCGTGGAATCCGGCCTTACTGATCAGATACTCGAGGACCCGGCCCATCCCTATACGCAACTGCTCGTTCATTCGATGATTTGAAAGGATAAAGGAAGCACTATGGAAGCACTCTTACGCGCGCAAGGCCTATCGAAATCATTTCTGCTGCATATTCGCGGAGAGGCCGTCATCGAGGCCTTTGAGGGGCTTGATTTTCATGTTGATGAAGGTGAATTTTTAGGGGTTTCCGGCCCAAGCGGAATAGGAAAATCCACCCTGCTCAAGACAATTTACCGGACCTATCGGCCTGATGGCGGCGTCTTAGCGTATCGGACGGCTGCTGGGACGGTTGAGGACCTTGTGCAAGCGGACGAGCACCGGGTGTTGGAACTGCGTCACGCGGAAATATCCTATGTCTCCCAATTCTTCCACGTTATGCCCCGGGTGAGCGCCTTGGACCTTTTAGTTTCATCGCTCGGGGGGAGGGGCTTGACGGAAACGGAAGCGATGGAGCGTTCCACGTTTATGTTAGAGCGGCTACGATTGCCCCGCCGGCTGTGGGATCTTTATCCTTCAACCTTTTCCGGCGGCGAGAAGCAACGCTTGAACGTGGCCCATGCCTTGGTTTCAAGGCCCCGCTTGTTGCTCTTGGATGAACCCACGGCCTCCTTAGACGCCGCTACCCGCGATATCATCCTTGACCTACTTATGGAAATGAAAGACTCTGGCACGACTATGATCGGCGTCTTCCATGATATGGAATCCATGCGACGTTTGGCGGATAGGGAGCTTCGCTTCCGACCGGGTTCGGCTATGGCGCCGCTTGCCTCTGAAGCCGCATTATTCACGCCCCAGGAGGCAGAGGCATGACTCGAATAGACAACATTAGCCTTGTGGGGCCTGAGCGCGTTATTGGGCAAGGATGGCTGCTTATGGAGGGTGACACTATCCTCGAAACCGGTAGCGGTTCGCCGCCCTCAGCGGAACGCCTGATAGACGGCTTTGGCATGTATGCCCTACCAGGTTTCATAGATCTACACTCCGATGCCCTAGAGGGTGAGACTCAGCCGCGCCCTGGGGTTTTTTTTGAGCCGGAATTCGGTCTTTCCAGCCTGGAGTCAAAGCTAGTCTGCCATGGCGTCACAAGCATGTTCCACTCGCTTTCGTTTCACGATACGAAGATATCGATCCGATCTCGCGATATGGTTTCAAAGATCATCCATTCCATTAGGGACTTCAACGCCAATAGCCTTATTCGGCATAAGGTTCACGCTCGGTACGAGATAAGCGAGGTTTCAGCCCTGCCCTGCATCTGCGAGCTTATGGACAAGGGCTTGGTGCATATGCTGTCCCTCATGAACCACAGCCCCGGGCAGGGCCAGTATTGCGACATGGATAAGTACCGCTCGAATCTGCGTTCTAACCGCGGCTTAAGCGGGCCAGAAGCGGAGCAATGGATACGTGAGCGACAATCCCGTATGGAAAACCCAGAAATTCCCGCGGCTATGAGGACGATAGCTTCCCATGCCCTATCCGCCGGATTGCCTCTGGCCAGCCATGACGACGAAACCGTGGCCAAGGTAAAGGCAATGGCCGAGCTTGGGGTGAGCATCAGTGAATTTCCCATCAATCTTGAGAGCGCACTAGCCGCGCGGGCTTGCGGTATGCATATAGCGGTTGGGGCGCCCAACGTGCTACGCGGCCTTTCCAATAGCGGAAACATGCGCGCCATAGACGCGATTGAAGCGGGCGCGGCCGACATACTGTGCAGCGACTACGTGCCGCCATCCATCTTGCACGCGGTGTTCAAACTGCACCGCGACTATGCCATGCCCTTGCATGAAGCCTGCGCCATGGCCAGCCTCAAACCCGCCCAGGCAGTTGGTTTGGCCGACGAGCTTGGAAGCCTGGAAGCGGGAAAGCGCGCTGACCTTGTGCTGGTGGATGCCTCTGGAGAATATCCGCGTGTGAGCATGGTCTTTATTGACGGGAATATCGTGTTATCCAAGGGGCGGCATTTGCCCACGTATTTACAGGAGAGAGAAAATGAAGCAGAAACTGTCTGTGGAACCGCTTGTTCACGCTGATTGCCGCATTATCAATTCCAAGCTAGGCCCCTGGACCGAGATTGGGAAGAACAGCAGTATAGTCGAGAGCGACTTTGGCGCCTATAGCTACGCCGCGGGCGACGTTTTAATTATCTACACGGATATAGGTCCCTTTTGCAGTATTGCCAGCCATGTGCGCATCAACCCCGGTAATCACCCGATGTGGAGGGTTGCGCAACACCACATGACTTACCGCCGAGAGCGCTTCGGTTTAGCCGCGGAGGATGATGATGAGTTTTTTCAGTGGCGACGGGATCAGCGTTGCGTTATCGGCCGCGATGTCTGGATAGGGCATGGTGCCGTCATTATGCCTGGCGTGAAGATTGGCAATGGGGCCGTCATAGGCTCAGCCGCCGTTGTTACCCGCGATGTCGGAGACTACGAGGTTTGGGTAGGAGTGCCAGCGAAATTCCTGAAGCGGCGCTTTGATGAAAAAATCAGCTCCGGCATAGATTCCACGGCTTGGTGGACCTGGGACCATGAAACCCTGAGGGCCCGCCTTCCTGAATTCAACGACCCTGAATCCTTTATCGCCGCCTATGGAAAAGCGTGAGTGGCTTTGGGGCTAGGCCGCTATGGCAGGGTTAACTAGTGAGGATGGGTTGTGCGCCAGAGTGGTGGCTAAGCTTGCCTTACCTAGGGTAGTAGCGCGCTCAGCGGAGCCAAGGCCCGGCTTCTCAGCCCTCCGCGAGCGAAACTTCAGGATATTTCTCACGGGCCAGACTATTTCTCTAGCGGGTTTTTGGATGCAGAGCGTGGCTCAGTCCTGGCTCGTGCTGGAATTGAGCTCTTCTCCGACGGCCCTTGGTCTTGTCAACGCCTTGCATACCCTTCCAGTTCTTCTCTTTTCCCTCTATGCCGGGAGTTTGGCGGATAGATTTGACAAGCGTAAGGTAATGCTCATACTCCAAGTGGCCTTGGCGCTTTTAACCCTTTTCATGGCCGTCTTGGCCTCGAGCGGGAGCATTCGCCTCTGGCATATCTATCTCTTGGTTTTGGCGCTTGGTTTTCTCAATACCATTGACGTTACCTTCAGGCAGGCCATACTCTCTGAGCTGGCCGGAAAGGATTCGCTTGCCAATGCGATATCGATGAACACCATGGTTTTCAATTTGGCGCGGATTGTGGGACCATCGATCGCCGGAGTGGTTATCAGCGCCGTTGGGACGATCCCCTGTTTTTATATCAACGCCGCATCTTACTTAGCGGTAGCGATAGCGCTTTTGGCGCTTGATAAAAGCAAGATGCAGACGACGGTGCTGAGCTCGGACGCGCCACGGCAGAGTCCTACTCAAGCAACATTGGAAGGCTTGCGCTATATTTGGGGAAGGGCCGAGCTGATTCGGCCTTTGGTTTTAATGGCGGTCTTGAGTGCCTTTGTCATTAACTTTAATACCATAATCCCAATTTTTTCCCGCCAAGATTTACGGCTGGACGCGCGCGGCTTGGGCTTTCTCATGGCAAGCCTGGGCGCTGGAAGTTTTTGCTCGGCCTTACTTCTGGCGGCTATGGGCAGGAAAAAACCTAGTTTGACATGGATGTACAGCGGCGCCCTCGCCTTGCCCCTCCTCCTCCTTATAGCCGGATTGCAGAGCGTATTCCCCCTCAGTTGCCTGCTCTTCTTTGGCATAGGATTCTCAACGATAGCCTTTTCCAATTCATGCAACGCCTTCCTCCAGCTAAAGGCGGAGGATCGCTTTAGGGGAAGGGTTATCAGCGCTTTTTACCTTGTCTTTGGGGGCGTGACGCCCATCGGTTCCCTGATATCCGGGGCGGTGACGCAGAAATGGGGGGTCAGACCCTATATGGTGGCGGCGGGTCTCATTGGCGTATGTGCTTCAGGCCTAGCCGTGGCCGGCTATCTCAAAAAGGAAAAGAGCCGTTTACTCATTGATCTCGGTCCGCGCTAGCGGCTTCGATCCCTGACGCGGGTTTACTGAAAGCGTTTGAGGCTGTTTGGCGGGAAGACCCACTCCGGTGTGGAAAGCCGGCCTTCCTCAAGGGAAAACCAGGGGGACTGGGGCCCGCCGCTTTTGAGTAGGTGAAATTCCTGAGAGGGCATGTAGCTTTGCCCCAAGAGCATGAGCTTCTTCCCCGTGCGCGCGTTCGTGGCAAGGTCCAGCACTAAGACGGCGTGGCCGGGCGAGCCCCCGACGATAAAGACGTCGCCAATGCCTATCTGCGATAGGGACAGGGCTTTGAGCTCCGGGGCTAGGGAGGCGGTGCCGGCATAGGCGTAGATGAATGCCAGGTATTCCTCAAAAACGGCGCGGTTCCGGCCTTTTTTGCCGCCGCCAACCCAGCTTGTCTTATTCCCCGCTACCGCCACCCGCAGGCCCTTTTCAAATTCAGTAAGCGGGACCTTCATGCCGTTTGTGAGATTGAAGGCAATCGCATCCGCCCTGCCGGAGGCGTAGAGATATTCGGCGCGCAGTTTGATGACGGCGTCCGCGCACTGGATGAGGGCCCGCTTTAAGAGGGGGAAATCAAAGACGGCGGCGTGAACCTGGGACTGCTTGATCCTCCCGTCAAAGAGTAAAACCGGAGAACCGGCTGGCTTGAGGGGAAAGCCCCGCAGGTAGGCGCCAAAGCTTCCCGGCTCGGCCGCAACGCGCGTATAACCTGAGGGTGTGGCAAAACGGCTTTCAATGCTATCTGCAAGGGCGGAGGTTTTGGGTTCGGCCTGGGCGGCAAGGGCGCAGGGCAGAGAGCAGAGCGTTAAATATGCCAAAAAACAAAGGAAAAAAGGGCTTTGGAAGATGGGGGGCGGGGGAGGAACCATTTCAAAGGTTACATCCCCGCGGAGTCTCCCATTGTTCATTGTTTGTAGAGGAAGCA
>JBGSOB010000055.1:0-49866 GCA_041739325.1 Treponematales bacterium | reverse complement strand
CCATCGCAAAATCCGGCATGTTTTTTCAATCAGGGCTCTTGGATGAAAATGCGTCTTGCCATATCGCCCTGGGTTCAGGCTTTCCCGGCAGCCTGGCCCTGCTTAAGGACGCAGATGCAGGCCAGCTGGCAAGTGCCGGGCTCAACCAGTCCCTGGTTCACATTGACTTCATGGTAGGCTCGCCTGAGCTGGATGTTTGGGGAGTTGACGAGTCCGGCAAGGAGGAACTCATCCTCTCCCAAGGCTGTTTTAAGGGTCTGTAATAAACCCTTGCAACAAAACCAGGCCAGCTAAGGCTTAAAATTTTTTACGGCAGAGCGGATTCGGCAACGACGCTCCATGTGATGGTTTCCACGAGCTTGCCTTGTTTCCATAACTCGGCCCGGAGCTCCCCCTGCCCCGCCTCCGGCAGAACCCGCAACTCCTCGGAAAGCGCCTTGTTCATGACAAGGGCCACGGAGCCGTCGGCCCTCCTCTCATAGCTTTCAACGACCATAGTCGCGCCCTGCCATTTTTCCTGCACCTCGGTAATTCTTCCGCCAGAGTCAAGCCGATAGATGGTATCCCAGAGCTTCATCGGCTCCGGCTCCACGATACTGTCTGAAAGGACTATGGCGGAATCCTCGGAGGCGGACCAGGAGGCCCGCATCAGGAGCTTGGTTTTTCCCGGCACGAGAGCGTCAGGCTGGCGGAATTCGCAGCTGAGGGGCATGCCACTGGGGTCTAATGAATAGCGCCTGAGCCCGCCCCCGCTTGAACGGATGACAAGGGCCCCAGCGGAGTACTCGTAACGCAGGGTTTCGAATTGACCCTTGAAGTAGGAAAGCCGCCCCTTGTCGTCAAAACCGTAAACAGCGTCGAAGTCCAACCGCCCATCCGTCTTTGCCTTTGTTTTTTGCAAAACGGCCACCGGCCGGCCAGGTGAGGCTAAGGCGGAGGCAAGCTCAACCCAGGTTGAGCTGAAGATAAGCTTGTTGGCGGTCTGCACGGGCAGTTCACGCGGCATGGCCTGGGAAAAACCCAAAGCGGCGCAGAGGATACAGCTAGCGGCGGCTAGAACCATCTTCATAAAAAGCCTCTCCTCATTTAAATTTCAGAAGTGACTTATCGTAATCGGCGGGAGGAAGATAGCCGCAAAGCTCTATGCAGGTTGCCGCCAAGCTGGAGATTCCCAAGCCCTCATTGAGCTCTGCGTGGTATTCGCCCTTGCTCTCGGGGTCATAGATGACGCAGGGCACGGGGTTAAGGGAATGGGCGGTCTTTGCCTTCGGCGAGCCGTCCTCCTTTATGGCGACGGCGCCGTCTTTTTTATGCTCAAACATATCGTCGGCGTTGCCGTGGTCTGCGGAAATAAGCATAACGCCCCCGGCCTTCTTCACCGCCAGGGCAATGCGCCCAATTTGCAAATCCATGCCCTCCATGGAGCAGACAACCGCCTGATAATTGCCGGTATGCCCCACCATGTCCCCGTTAGGAAAATTGAGCCGGATAAAGTCGTATTTGCCGGAAGACATCGCCTCAATGACGGCGTCGGCAATCTCGGCGCACTTCATCCAGGGCCGCTGTTCGAAGGGCAGGACATCCGACTTGATCTCCACGTAGGTTTCAAGGCTGTCAGAAAATTTTCCTGTGCGGTTGCCGTTGTAGAAGTAGGTGACGTGGCCGTATTTCTGCGTCTCGGAGATGGCCAGGATGCGCAGTCCGGTGGCTGTCATATACTCGCCTTGGGTTTTGTCTATGGAAGGCGGGCTCACCAGGTATTGTTTGGGAACGTGAAGGTCGCCGTCATACTCCATCATGCCGGCGTACTCCACCGCGGGGCGGCGCACGCGGTCAAACTTGTCAAAAGCTTCGTCCTCAAAGGCAGATGTCATTTCCAGCGCCCTGTCGCCGCGGAAGTTGAAGTAGATGACAGAATCCCCGTCCTCTATCGTGCCTATCGGCTTGCCGCCTTGGGCTACCACGAACTCCTTTAAGTCCTGGTCGATAATGCCGGGAATTTCCTTGCGGTAGGTTTCAACCGCCTCTTTGGCAGAGGCGAACTGCCGCGCTTGGCCTAAGACATGGCATTTCCAACCCCTGTCCACCATGGACCAGTCGGCGCCGTAGCGGTCCATGGTTATCCACATGCGCCCGCCGCCGGAGGCTATGCGGAAATCCGCGCCCTTAGCGTTGAGCGACGCTAAGAAGGCCTCAAAGGGCTCAAGGTATTCCAAGGCGCTCGTTTCGCCTACGTCGCGACCGTCCCAGAGCACGTGAACCCTAGCTTTCTTAACCCCCTCGGCCAGTGCCTTTTCCAGCATCGCCTTAAGGTGGTCCATGTGGGAGTGGACGTTGCCGTCTGAAAAAAGCCCTATAAAATGAAGGGCCGAGCTATGGACTTTGACGTTAGCGATAAGTTTTGTCCAGGTATCCCCGGTAAAGAGCCGCCCTTCGGCAATGGAGGCGGAAACAAGCTTTGCGCCTTGGGCAAAAACTCGCCCGCAACCGATAGCGTTATGCCCGACCTCGGAGTTGCCCATATCCTCGTCCGAGGGCAGTCCCACGGCCGTGCCGTGGGCTTTGAGCTTGGTATGGGGACAGGAAGACTCAAGCCTCCTGAAAGCGTTCATTTTGGAATCGAGGACGGCGTCCCCATCTTTATATTTTCCGTAGCCGACCCCGTCCATAATCATAAGTACCACCGGGCCGCGGCGGCCCTTCCAGGCGGGGTTCTTGGCGAGTTTGTCCATCTCTAGTCTCCTTGGCTTTCGTATCCTGTCAGTGCTCTCGGAATCCGCCTTATGATAGCAAAAAGCTCTGAGAAAGCCTAGGCTCGGAGCAAGGGAAGGAACCTTGGAAAGGTTCCTTCCCCCGCGCCCCCATCTTCCAAGTCGCTTCGAGTTTAAATTTAGGCGGCGTCAGCCAAAGCTTGCATAAGAATGGAAAAACAGCGTGGGCGATTCTCCATCCCCGTCTTTTTGCCCTCTTGAATCCGCTAGGTGAAGGAGAATATGGGCAGGGGGACAAAGAAAGTGCTGCCTAGCACGTAGCCCCACCCCCCTATGATAGCAGGCCGGAAATGGCGCTTACAAAATCAGCCAATCGGTAGGGCTTTGCCAGAAAAGCCACCCTTGGCTCTTGGAGAATGGATGACACCTCGCTGTCGCTGGAGAAGCCGGAGGTAATGAGAACAGGGAGATCCGGGGTTAGTTTACGCGCAAGGGCAAAGACCTCCGCCCCCCCCATCAGCGGCATGATCATATCCAGAACAAGGAGCTCGGGACGCATCCCCTCCCTCAGGCAGGCAAGAAGCTCGCGTCCATCTTTGAAGCATGTCACGCTGGCCCCAGAGGCGTCGAGCATGGCCGCGCTCATGCGCAGGATGGCCTCCTCGTCATCGAGGAGGAATATACTGCGATTTTTTAGCTCAACCTGCTTTGGCGATTCCGGGCAAGGGCTAAGACTCAGGCCTGACTCCAGGGCTGGAAGGAGAATGGAAAAAAAAGAACCCTCCCCAGGATTGCTACGCACGGAAATGGCCCCATGGTGGGCACGGACGGTGCCGGCAACGACGGCTAGGCCTATCCCCGTACCCTGCCCCGGTTTCTTCGTGGTAAAGTAGGGGTCGAAGATGCGGCCGAGTATCTGCGGCGGAATTCCCGTGCCTGTATCCTCGACAGAAACGCGAAGACAGGGACCGGGGGAAAGCGGAGGAATGCAAGCGGCCGCTTCCGCTTCTGATAGCTCAAGTTTCTCCGTACGATAAATGATGCTGCCACCGGAGGGCATGGCGTCGCGGGCGTTAAGGCCCAGATTCAAGAGAGAATTCTGTAAAAGTGCGGGATCCCCACGCAGTAAAGCCTCTTCCGCGCGGAGCTTTGTCACTACCTCGATATTGCGGTTAAGCGTGCGGGAAAGAATTTCCGCCGCCTCTGATACGATGGTGTTGATATCAATCGCCTGTAACTCTAAAGGCGCTTTACGGGCAAAAGCAAGGATGCGGGCGGTAAGCTCGGCGGAACGTTGCGCGGCATTGATGATAGCCTGCGCGTGCTTAGCCGTCTCCGAGTCTTCCGGGACTCTTTGGTGAATCATGTCCGCGTAGCCCAGGATGCCCGTGAGTTGGTTGTTGAAATCGTGGGCAACGCCTCCGGCAAGCTCTCCCAAGGCCTGGAGCTTTTCAGATTGCCGCAAGCGTTCCTGGGACCGGGCAAGCTCAAGGGTCATGGCGCGTGCCTGCTCGCCTACAAGCTCGAGTTCCGAAAAACGGGCTTCAAAAGGTGCTAGCTCAGACGCTTCCAATCCCTGCTTGGCGCTCTCCATCAAGTATTCGTTCAGCCGGCTTATTTCCGCGGTTACTATGCCCGAGCTTCTCTTTGCCATGAACCACAACGCGGCGCCCACGAGAACGAGGACAATGAGCTGAATGATCAGGCTTCGCAGTTGGTCGGCGGCAAAGGCCTTGCCTTGGGCTGTAAGCTCCGCCTCAATAGCATCCACGAAGACGCCGGCCCCCAGGTACCATTGCCATTCAGTCATGGGAAGGGTGTAGCTTATCTTGCGGGCGGGCGGGAGCCCCGTCTGCTTGGGCATACGGTACTCAACGAATCCTCCGCCCGATTTCGCCACGGATGCCAATTCACGCACGACATACCGGCCGTCCGCATCTTGGGCGTCCCACATGTTTTTTCCAAGTGCCGGGCCTAAGAGGGAAAGACCGTCCATCTGTCCGGCAAAGTAGTAGTTGGGCTCGCCTGAGTTCATTGATGCCAGGGTTGTCAGCACAGAGGCCTTGCGCTCATTTTCATAGTCTTCAAGGTACTCCCCCGTGCCGATAAAGCATTGAAGAGCTGGGAATGACCTGATATAGGCAAGCTTTTCATGGTCGTTGCCGGTGGCACCCGGTTTTGTCCAAGCATAGCTATAAAAGCCCCGGCCTTCTTCTGCGCGGGCAATGCGGATCATGTCTTTGATGACGGGTTTGCCATCGGCGCTCATAAGGCCAAGGAGGCTCCGCCCCTCCATTTCTGGCTTATCGGCAAAGAGGAGCTCCACGCCGTCCAAGCGGGTCATAAAGAGATAACCTCTGCCGCCGTTGAATCGATACGGGCGCAGGGATTCGATGATAAGGCGTTCCATTGCCTCGCGGTCAAGGCTAGCCTTATAACGTGAATAAAGGCTTTCGGCGATGGCATAAGCCGTATCCACCTCTTCCTTAAGCTTTGTCTTAAGCCCTTCTTCCAGAGCGTCACGCTCGGCCCCTACGGCCGCCAAGGCCATCTCCACTTCCTCACGAATGCGTCGCTTCTCTCCCTCGATATAGGCACTGCGACTGCGCGCTGTTTCTTGGCGAAAACGTAAAAAAAGGTATCCCGAGTTGAAGGCAAGGACATAGAGTAAGACAAGGACAAGGAGGATTGACATCCTTGCCATGAGGGCTGTGGTAATTGTGCTCTTTCCCCGGAGCATCGAGGGCCTTCTCCTGTGGCCAAACATCTTTGGCCGGAATCCTTGTAAAACAAATTAAGTGTAGTTTTACTTCCCCTTCCTGTCAAAAATTACCAGCTTTAACTATACGCCAGTCTCTTGACTATTTATTTAGCTGTATTTAGACTAGGCCATAACACTCAGCCAAGGAGCTCCCCTGTGAAGAAAAAACTTGCCATACTCGAGGGCGACGGCATCGGCCCGGAAATCATGGCCGAAGGCCTCAAAGTCCTCAATGAAATAGCCCGGAAATACGGCCATGAATTCGAGTATTGTCCCGCCCCCTTCGGCGCCAACGCCTACTTTAGCCACGGTGATCCCTTTCCCCAGGAAGCCAAGGATGCCTGCGACGAGGCCGACGCTATCGTCAAAGGACCAGTAGGTCTCTCAGTAGACAAGATGGAGAGCATTCCCCAAGACAAGAGACCGGAGATCGGGGCCATCCTCCCCCTGCGCGCCCGCTACCGCACCTTCGCAAACTACCGCCCGGTCTATCTGCCCAAGGAACTCCTCGCCTTCTCGCCCCTCAAACCGGAGATTCTCAAGGATGGGCTGGATATCCTCATGATCCGCGAACTGGTGGGCGGTATCTACTTTGGCGAAAAAATCGAAGGCTCCACAACAGGTGGAAGCCACGCCAAGGACATCTGCGCCTACACCCGGGAAGAGGTTGCCCAGATAGCCCATGTTGCCTTCCGCGAGGCTATGAAGGTACCCGGCAAGCTCATGACAAATGTGCATAAATCGAACGTATTGGCGACAAGCCGCTTATGGAATATCGTGGTTGAAAAGGTTAGGCAGGAATACCCCGAAGTCGTCTACAAGTCAATCCTGGTGGATAACGCCGCCTTTCAGCTTGTCGTCAATCCAACCCAGTTCAACGGGGTTATGCTGCTTGAGAACATGCAGGGAGATATCCTCACCGACCAGGCCGGTGGCATCATCGGCTCGCTCGGTCTCATGCCCTCAGCCTGCATCGGGCCGGAAAAAGGCTACGTAGAGCCAGCCCACGGCTCCGCTCCCGATATCGCCGGAAGGAATATCGCCAATCCCTATTCGATGATAGGCTCGGTAGCCCTCATGCTGGAAAAATGCTTTGGGCTTGAAGAAGAAAGCCGCGCTATCTGGGAAGCCATGCGCAGTCTCTTCCGCGCAGGCTACCGCAGCCATGACCTCAAGACGACATCCACCGCGGCGGAGAAGATTTTAAGCACTACGGCCTTCGGCGATATGGTTGTCAAACTCATCCGCGAGGGAGCCTAAACCTGAAGGTTTAATGCTTAGGGATAAAGCGGTCCCATTCATGGCGTCAAGAGCTTTGTGAGTATCTGCGTCTGTTCCAAAACCATATAGACGCCGGTTCCCGATGCTATGGAGAGAAGGGCGTTGCGCTTCCATAAATGAAGGCCCAGGGTGAGGCTAAGGGCAATAAGCTCGGGCAAGCCATGGGGTGGAAGCAGCAATGCCGTATTCTTCAGGCTATATACGATAAGCAAGAGGAGTATCACCGCGGGTAGGCCGTTTTTCAACTTACGCATCGGGCTGCTAGCCAAGACACGGGAGGGGAGCCAAAAGGGCAGGAAGCGGGTAATGAGAGTCGCCGCCGCCATGGCGCCTATAAAGATTACAAGCTCAAGGGGGCTTTTCATTCGGGCCCTTCCCCGCTGTCGGGTAGAAGCATGAGAACGATAGAAGCCATCCCGATGCTGGCTATCAAAAAGTAGGATGCTGGCAAAAAAGCTAGGCAGAGGGCGGCCGCGGCTACCGCGCCCCCCAGGGCCGCCAAGGAGCGCTTCTTCCGAATCTGATCCAAAAAAAGGACGGCAAAGAGGGCGGTAAGGGAAAACTCAAGGCCCTTGAGGGTAAAGGGCAGGGCCTTACCCAGAAGAACCCCGAGGGTAGAGCCCAAGACCCACCAGAACTGATTGATCGCGGTAAGCCGAATGATGAACTGAGAATCGGAGGCAGCCTGAGGGCTCGAAATTAAAAGAGAGAATGTTTCATCGGTGAGGCCGAAGACCGGGTAGAGCTTTTTATGGCCCATGGCCCGGTAACGGTCCATGAGACTCAGGCCATAGAATATGTGACGCAAATTTAAGAGCAGGGTGGCGATAAAGGCTTCATAGGGCTGGGCGCCGGCGGCCAAAAGGCTTACGGCAAGAAACTGGGCCGAGCCCGCAAAAACGAGAATGCTCATGATGCTCGCCCAGTACCAGGGATAGCCTAGGCCCGCAAAGAGGAGGCCAAAGGCCATGCCCAGGGGTATATAGCCGAAGGCGACGGGAAGAGATACCCGGAGTATAGAAACTTTTCTTGATGAGGCGCTTCCCGTCATAAATCTTTGTGGCTAGCTCTTGCCTTATATCTCCCGAGCCGCCGCTACCCAGCGCATGGAAACAAGGCCGCCGCCCACGGATGCCGCTATCAAACCGGTAATGAAAAAGCCCTTGGTAATCGTGGCGGCTAGCGAGGCCAAGTATGTTCGTAAGACTAGCAGATCCATCCCCTCCGTGGCGGGCATGGGGATCTTAAAAAGGGTCATAGCGTTGAGGGCAGATTGGGCATTGAGAGATAGGTAACCCGATAAACCGATGACTAAGACGACGACAGAACTGGCAATGAGGGTGCCGCCCAGGAAGGGGAAGCGACCGGACCAGGGTTTGGGCCAGAGAAAGCCGGCAAGGATCCAAAAGGCTATACCCATACCCAAGGTAAGAAATGTGCCCAAGGTAAGAGATGCGACCGCATTGCCGCGGAAAGGGGATCGCGCGGATGCGGAACGGATATCAGGCAGTTGAATCTGCGGGCCTAAGTCGGCAAAGAATGCGTCTAGCGCCGTATCCACCAGGGGGCTGAGGCCCTCCTTAAAACGCTGACGGCTTAGGCCCTGGGGTAGAAGGCTTAAGTCCTTAGGATCAATAATGCTCGACTCCCCCTCCGGCACCGATTCGGCGTAACTATTCACAAAGGTGGTTGCATTCCGTTTGAGGCTCTCGGTGAGTGGCTGGAGGTCTATTTTGCCGCTTCCTCGCCCAGCCTTACCCTCTAGCTCGTCAAAGGTCGTGTCTACGGCCGTCTTGGTAAAGGCGTTTATATCAGCCTTGGGAAGCGAGGCCATTATGGCCTTTCTAAATGAGGGACCGTCAAAACGCATTCCGCCAACTTCGATACTTTCGCTCTTGTCCATTAACATGACAGCCTCGATAGAGGCAAAGAGCCTTTCATCCGTGAGGCTACTCTTGTAAAAATCACGGTTTAAAACCCAGGGCCGAACCGAGAGAAGCACAAAGGCCCCTATCAGCATGGGGATGGCCAAGGTCAAGGCAAGAACGAACGCGAGGAATTTTCTCATCATGAGCTCCTTTTCCGCCATAAACCGCAATGCGCGAGCCTAAGGCCCCTACGGCGCCCCTGCCCGCCTGGTTTCGCAGACAGGTTAATAATATCGCTCCTCCCCCACCGCCGTCAACACCAGCCCGAGCTTTCGTCTGCGGCAAGAACAAAGTCCAGGGCCTTTTGAGCATCAAACTCCCCCATGCCCCCCTCAAAGAGGAGATGACAGCGGGAGAAAATTGGCGGCATCTGAGCGGACACCGGGCTGGGTATGCCGATAACCCTCATCCGGGCCGCCAAAGCGGCCATCACACCGTACTGTGAATCCTCAAACACAAAGCAGGCGGATGCAGGATAACCAAGACGTCGTGCGGCCTCAAGAAAAACGTCAGGCTCGGGCTTGCCCCGCTCAACCTCTTGGGCGGACACCAGGGCGGAAAAGCCCTCGGCGATACCAGCGAATTCAAGGGATTTTTTAATGATATGCGGGCTTGAGCCCGAGGCGACCGCAAGCGGAATACCCGTATCGCGAAGCATCTGAAGCAAGAGCTTCATCTGCGGAAAGGCATATGTCTTTCCACGGGCGTACTCAAGGTAGTTTTCGTCCTTGAGGGCCATACGCTCCTCCATCGGCAGGCGATGGAGGGAGTTCTCAGGCCACAGGCTTTCCAGTAGCTGAAAAAAGGCAAGGTTTCCCCGGCCTATCATGTGGTCGCGCAGGCCCTCGTCGTAGTCTATCCCATAGCCGCGGAGGAAGACCCTGTCGGCATCGAAGTAGTTCGGCTCCGAGTCGACTAGGGTCCCATCCATGTCAAAGACGCAGGCAATGGAAGGCCTCATTGCTTGCGTTTGCCGGAAAGCAGAGAGAAGAATTTCCTGACAAGCCCGATCTTTCCAAAGCAGAGCCAGTACAAAAGGCCCAAGAGCAGTACCGAGGGTAGGCCGAAGAGGATGATGAAAAGGATGGCGTAAACCAAGAAATTCAGGAAACCGAGAAAGCCGTCCCAGACCTTGAGGATGCCGCGAACGATTGAGCGTTCCGATGCCGGCTGGGCCTCAGGCGGCAATTCCACGCCCACGGAAATAGTGGCGTAGTCGATTTGGTCGCGCAGGGCCTTGAAGGAAGACTCCATCGATTCAAGCTCGGAGAGCACGTCGTTGAGGGAACGCTCAACCGCCAAGAGGTCTTCTACCTTTGTGGCGCGGCGCAGGTAATCCGTGTAGCGCTCCTTGAGAATCTTCTTTGTCGCGATGCGCGATTCCATATCCACATACTGCAGGGTCACGTCGTGAACGGACTCGGACTTCGATAAGAGGCGGGCGGATGCCTTTAGACTGGAAAGGGCAAGGTCGAATTTCTCTTGGGGCACGCGCAAGGACATAGACAGATACGTGCCGGAATTCGAGGATGATGCCACGTAGCCGCCAAGCTCACGGGTAAGGGCCCCGATGGAAGCCTCGGCTTTGGCAAGGTCCCGGCTTTCAAGTCGCAGGTCCCCGGTCTTTATGAGTTTGCGCCCGTCCCTTTGCTGCCCCTCCTTTGACCGGGCTTGGTCGGCAGACCCAGCCGGGCTGCCGCCGGATACCTTTGCATCCATCCCACGTGATTCGGGGCTAGCAGCCATCAAACCGTCAAGCTCCCCTGCGAATTCGTCGGAGGCCTCGGTCAGGGCAAATTTCATGGGAGAGGAGCCGGAGCCCCCACTACGGGCGGAACAGGAACTGCCAGAGAGGGCAACAAGGGCTAGAGCGCAAAAAGTGGTAAAAAGAGCGGAGCGGGAAAAAAGCTTTATCATCCTAGGCCTTCCTTTTCATCTCGGAGGCGATATCCTCCATGCTTTGCTTGAGCTTCTTGATATCAAGGGGGAAGAAGGCGGCAACCGCCCAGAGGGCGGCGGCGCAGCCTATCCAGAAGAGGCTGCAGGCGCTCAAGGAAAAAGCGCGGCCGAGTGCCAGGGAAAGTATTCCGGCCACCCAACGCCCCATGCCCTGGCCCACCGAGTCGGTAAGGTTGAAGATGGAGAAGATGGGGCCGCGTTTTTCCGGTTGGTTTACGTCCAGAAGCATAGTGCGCATGTTCGGCCCGGTCATGGCAACGAAGAAGGCGGCGCTAAAGCCGATGATGCAGAGCATAAGGAGGGAAGCCGGCACAAGGAGAACCATCAGCACTAAGACGGCACCGATGACGGTCGTGATGGCGCAAAAGATGGGCATAAAGCGCGGGTTCTTTTTAAAGAGGGCACCGCCCCAAAGCCCGCCGACAACCGTGCCGACAATCATTCCTACGCCGAAGATAAGGTAGACGACGGTAGCCGCCATCTTATCCATGCCCTTGTTTTCCTCTAAAAAAGCAGGCAAAAAGAACATGGCGCCCCAGGGAACCGTGCCCAAGACCCCTTGGATAAAGAGGCCAACGTTGGTTTTTACCTTTGCTAGGGAGATATAGTCTGAAATACGCAATTCGCGCGGGTAGAGGATACCGGCCTCAACAAGCTCGCGGGTAGCCTCCTCGCTTGCCGCCTTCTTGGGCGCGGGCACGAAGATACCAAAGATAAGAAGGAAAAGGAAGTTGGGCGCGGCGGCGAGGATGAAGGGCATGCGCCAGCCGACTGAATCTCCAAAGGAAGCATAGAGGAAAGATCCCGGCCAGAAGGATTTCCACATGGCTGGATCGGAGAGGAAGCCGCCTAAGAGGGTGCCGGCGATATTCCCCACGGCAAAGGCCGTAGTGAGAACGGCCACGGCGCCGGGTCTTTCCTTTTCCCCGTAGATGTCTCCGATGATGGAAAAAACGAGGGGAAAGGCCGCGCCCACCCCAAAGCCGCAGGCGATGCGCAGCATAAAGAAGCTGGCGTAATCCTGGGCAAAGGCGGTGAGCAGGCAGGGAATCTCGCCCAAGGCCACCGCGAAGATAAAGAGTATCTTACGGGAGAATTTATCACCGAAGTAGCCAAAAAGGATGGAGACGACGGCCCCCACAACGGTAAAGAGCCCCATCATAAAGCCTAGGTCGGCGTCGGTGATGCCTCCGTAATAGGCTTTAATGGCGTTGATGTTGGGCGCTAGGACGTTTGTGTCCGCATTGAGAACCACTAAGATAAGGGCCATAAGGGCAAGCAGCAGGGTTTTTTGGGTTTTACTCATAATCTCTCCTAGCCCTAGGGTAGCCTCTTTTTAACAAGAACGCAAGAAAAAGCTGCGGCGCCTGCCGCAGCCGGTTAAGCTTTGGCAAAGCGGGCTTCCAGGCGGGCTATATCCACCCCGGTGCAAGAGAGGGTGATTCGGTCGTTGAGGGCCAAGGAGGAGTCTGCGGGAAGCTGGCACTCCATGGCCAAGCTGGGTATCATAATCACTTGCCGCCTGCCCATGTCGCCCACCACTACGCCCTCTCCCCGCCAGTCGGGGCGTTGGGAGAGCCAGATGAGCTTCCAGTGCTGGTAAACGGCCCGTTCGGCAAGCCGTACCTGATAGGCGGCGGCCTGGGCGGCCCCCGTTTTTTCAAGGATTTCGTCTTGGCTCAGGGTGGGCCTTCCCTCGAGGTAGGCCCGCAGTTGCTGGTGGGCTAGGAGATCTTGATAGCGGCGCAAGGGGCTGGTTACCTGGGTGTAGAGGGAAAGCCCCAAACCGCGATGGGCTACCGGACTTCCGGAAAGCATCCCCGGACGCATGAGGCGGCGCTTTGCCCACTCCCCGGCAAGGCCCTCTCCGGCCTTCCCCTCGCCGGGGGCATCCTGGCCGTAGAAGGGAAAGGCAATGCCCTCGCGGAAGGCGTAGCGCGCCGCCGCCTCGCCGGCTAGGAGCATGCATTCGCGGACTATCATGCTACTGCGAGTTTCCGGGGCTTGTTCTATGGAAACCTTGCCATCTTCCACCCAGAGATGGATCTCCGGCAGGTTGATGTCGACAGCCTCATTGCGCATCCGCTTTTCCAAATTCCTATCCGCGATGGCGGCAAGCTCAGCCAAACCGAAGGCGCCTTGAAGCCCATCCGCAGCCTCATAGGAAAAGCGCCGTACCCTCGTGAGGGAGGGAATGACATCTACGTCGACAATGGAGCCCTCGGAATCCAGGCTAATGCCAAAGGAGAGTGAGGGGCTGTTTTCTTGGAGTCCCAACCCAAAATATTCCAGGGCTTGGTCGGGGAGCATGGGTACGGCGCCGTCGGGCAGATAGAGGGTAGCGGCACGGTTTTTCGCTTCGACGTCTGCCGGGCTTCCCGGTGAAATAACCGCCGCCGGATCTGCCACATGAACCCAGAGCTTACCCTCAGAGTAGCCTATAGCGTCGTCGGGGTCCTTAGACCAGGCGTTGTCGATTGCCAAGGACTCCATCGCGCGCAAGTCCTTCCTCCCGCCAAGCTCAGGCTTCAGGATAATGATGGCAGGGGCTTTGAGCGAATGACCGAAGCGGCTGGGATGGGGATTCCAATCCATGCTTTTTATCCCGGTTTTGAGAAGGAAGCCGTGGGCAGACTCGGGGCTATCCTCAAGTTTGAGATCCTTAAGGAGTTTAGAGGCTGAAGCGCTTCCCAAGGCCCTGGCCTCAATTTCCTGGAGAAAGCGGGTGTCGGACTCACAGGGGCAGAGGCTCCCGGTTTTACTGGCTTCACGGGCGCGGCTGAGGAAATCCGAGCGGGCGGCTTCAGCCCCCTCGCGTTCCATTCGCTTTTTGTCCCGCGCCTCAAGCTCGGCCTCACTGAGGGGGCGGAGAAAAAGCTCCTCTTCAAGCATAAAGAGGCCCCGGCCGGAAAGGGCGTCGGCAATAACAGCCCATATCTGTTCAGGCCCAGCGGAGCCAAAAACAAGTTCCGCCAACTCCGCAGGACGGGCCTGAGAGCCTTCAAGCATGAGGCGGGCTGTCTCAAAGTCTCCCTGACCCGCCATGGCAATGGCAGATTCAGGGCTAAAGGATTTAAGCGGCCCCGGGTGGAGGAGGAAGACGTCCTTCTCCCTCACCTTGAGGGATTCCCCGCCGCAAACGCTAATCTCGGCTTTTTCACCGGAGCTGCGCACGAGGGCGGCTTTGTTTTTGTAGAGAACCAGCTGGCCTTCCTTGAGCATCTTCCTTCCTTCTAAGGCCGCGCGCGCTCTGGCCTGATGGGTGCTAGCCGGCTAGGGGCAAGCCGGCTTTGAGACTATCGCGATTATAGCATTATTCGCCTAGGACGATTCTTCTATATTCTTCCGAATCCGGAAAACCGGGAAAGCGCTCAGTCCAGGGGCCGACGATATCCTCGCCTGAGGCAAGGCCCGCCGTGAGGAGCTCAAGGTATTTACGACGCGGAATGTCTTGAGCGCCGAGGCCTTCCATATATGCCGTGCGCGCCTGGGAGTCTATCAGGCAAAAGCCCTCTTGCTTGAGGCGCCAGACAAAGGGAATAAAGGCCGCCTTAGCCGCGTCCGTGCTGCGGTGGAACATAGACTCGCCAAAAAAAATGCGGCCTAAGGATATTCCATAGAAGCCGCCGGCAAGCTCAGAGCCGCGCCAGGCCTCTACCGAGTGGGCGTAACCCAGCTCATGCAGGGCGATATAGGCTTCCACCATGTCATCCGTTATCCATGTGCCCCGTTGGCCGCTCCGCTCTTGGCCGGCGCAGGCGCGTATCACATCCTCAAAAGCCGTGTCCAGTTTTATCTCGAATGGGCGCTTGCGTAGAAGACGGCGCATGGATTGGGAGCAATGCAGCTTATCCGGAAAGAGGATGAAGCGCGGGTCAGGGCTCTGCCAGAGTATGGGGTCATCCTCGGAAAACCAGGGGAAGACCCCCTGCCTGTAAGCGGAAAGCAACATACCCGGAGAAAGATTCCCCCCCATGGCCACGACAGAGTCGAACTCACCCGGCTCAGGCTCTGGGAAGGGAAAATAATCATCCACCCCAAGGCTGGGAAAGCCCGGATCAGCGCGGTTTTTTGCGCTGTAGCGTTTCTCTCTCACCTGCTAACCGGGCACTCAGCTTAGCTGGGAATGCGAACTTTGAGGGTATCGGCTTCTATCTCGGCAATAGCCTTGCCGCCCTCGCTGAGCTTGCCAAAGAGAACTTCCTCCACGAAAAAGCCCTTGAGTTTTTCATCTATAAGCCGGGCTACGTTGCGGGCGCCGAATTCGCGGGAGTAGGACTTTTGTGCCAGCCACTTCACGCACTCATCGCTTACCTCAAGCTGAACCTTCTTCTCGGCAAGCATGACCCTAAATTCATCCAGGTTCTTAACGACGATGCGCTCAACCGTTTCCATAGCTAGGTCGCCAAATTTGACGACGGCGTCCAAGCGATTGCGGAACTCCGGCGTAAAGGCCTTTTCCACCGCCTCTTCCAAGGCCGAGTCGGTGATGATGCGCGAACCGAAGCCTATCATGTCCTTGCCGATCTCGCGGGCGCCGGCGTTGCTTGTCATGATAAGGACCACGTTGCGAAAGTCCGCCTTGCGCCCCTGGTTGTCGGTGAGGGTTGCGTAGTCCATGATCTGCAAGAGAATGTTGAATACCTTCGGATGAGCCTTTTCAATCTCGTCCAAAAGAAGGACGGCATGCGGAGTTTTGCGCACCGTCTCGGTTAAGAGGCCGCCTTCCTCATAGCCGACGTAGCCGGGGGCGGAGCCGATAAGGCGGCTCACCGTGTATTCCTCTTGGTATTCGGACATATCAAAACGATGGAGGGCAATGCCCATAGTTGCGGCGAGTTGCTTTGCCAGCTCGGTCTTGCCCACCCCGGTGGGGCCCACAAAGAGGAAGTTGGCCACGGTCTTGTTGGGCTGGCGGAAACCGGCACGACTGCGCAAGACGGACTGGGTAACCGAAGCGATGGCCGAATCCTGGCCGTAAACGGCGCGGCGCAGGTCTCCCTCAAGGGCGCGCAGCCTCTCCTTCTCCCCGGAGGCAACAGATTTTTCCGGTATCCGCGCGATGCGCGATATTACCTTTTCTATCTCCAGCACACCGATATCGATAGTCTCTTGATTCTCCGGGTCGCGCTTATAGGCCTCAATGCGGGCCCAGGCCCCGGTTTCGTCGATAACGTCGATGGCCTTGTCGGGCAAGCGGCGCTCCGGCAAAAACTGGGCAGAAAGGTTTACGGCGGAATCAAGGGCTTCGTCGCTGTATTTGACCTTGTGGTAATCCTCGTAGCGTGACCGTAGGCCCTTAAGGATAAGCACGCTGTCGCCCAAGCTCGGCTCAACGATATCTATCTTCTGGAAGCGACGCGAAAGAGCCCGGTCTTTATCGAAGTATTTTGTGTATTCCTCGTAGGTAGTGGAGCCGATGCAGCGGATGCGTCCCGAGGTGAGAACGGGTTTCAAGAGGTTGGAGGCGTCAAGCGAGCCCCCGGAAACCGCCCCAGCCCCGACGATGGTATGGATCTCATCTATAAAGAGGATGGCGTTTTCTTTCTTGAGGAGGTCGTCTACCACCTTCTTGACCCGCTCTTCGAAGTCGCCCCGGAATTTGGTGCCGGCCATGAGGGCGCCCATATCCAGGGAGTGGATAGAAAAACCCTGTAGCTTGGGCGGAACCTTCCCCTCCACGATGCGCTGGGCCAGTCCCTCGGTGATGGCTGTCTTGCCGACCCCCGAATCTCCAACGTGAATGGGGTTGTTTTTGAGTCTGCGGCAGAGCACTTGAATGGTGCGCTCTATCTCCAGTTCACGACCGATGACGGGTTCGAGCTTTCCCTCCCGGGCAGCCTTTGTCAGGTCGTTGGTAAAACGATCCAGGGCTTGGCGCTTCCCGCCGGGGGCGGCTGTGGGCCCTTGGGCGGCTTCAGAGTCGGGAAGGCCCTGCATAGCCTCTTCCTCTTCGGCTTCATCACCCTCGCCCTCCACTTCTCGGAAGCCGTGGGAAATGCTCTCTAAAAGCTCAAGGCGTTTGACGCCTGACTTGCGTAGGTAATAGGAGGCGTAATTTTGCTCTTCGTCGTAGAGAGAAACGATGATATCGGCAACATCGACTTCCTTCTTCTGCGAGTTCTGGGACTGGGTGAGGGCGCGCTCGATGACGTTCTGAAAGCCGGCGGTTTGGGCCGGCTCGGCGTTTTTAACGGTGGGGATCTTCTGCTCGAAGTATGCCTCCATCCCCTTCTTGATATGCTCAATGTCGGCCGAGCAGGAAGTCAAGATGGTTTGCACGTCGTCATACACCAAAGAGGCGTAGAGCACATGCTCTGGGGTGAGATACTCGTGGTTGCGGCTTTTAGCCTCATTGTAGGCCGCGTTAAATATGGCCTGTACTTCCTGGCTCACCTTCATGGCTCGCTCCTAAATCCTCTCGATAGCGCATTTAAGCGGAAACTGGTTCTGCCGCGCCAGTGCGTGAACCTGATTCACCTTGGTCAGGGCGATGTCGTAAGAATAGGTCCCCACCGCGCCCTTACCCTTCCGGTGCACGTCCAGCATAATCCTACTGGCGTCTAGGAAGGACTTGTGAAAAACGGTCATTAGTACATCCACCACAAAGTCCATGGTAGTGTAGTCGTCGTTTAGGAGGAGAACCAGGTACTCATCCGGGTGCTTGAGTTCCGTCTCTTCCTTCACATCAACTTTATCATCGAGAATCGTATCCGTGGACATTCATTCCTGCCTGATTCAAGATAGCAAGCCCGAGCCAGGAAAACAAGGTATAAGAATCATCTTTTAGCTCGGGCCAAGCCCAAGCCGAGAAAACAAGGTATACAGATCATCTTTTAGCTTGGGCCAAGCCCAAGCCGTCCTAGGCGGGGAAGCGGGCGAGAACCTTGTCCCGGGCGGCCTTAATCACCTGATCCATATTATAGTAGGCATACTGGGCCAAGCGGCCTATAAAAAGATGGCTCCCACTCCGCTCTAGTTTTTCAACCTCTGCCAGATAGAGGTCGCGCTTGCGGGCGTTTGCCTGGTCCGGAACGATATAGTAGGGCTCGCCCTTGGCTTTGGGGTACTCCAGACAGATGGTCGTTTTTGCAGATTTCTCTCCGGTCAGGAGCTTGAATTCGGTAATCCGAGTCCAGTCGTAATCGTTGGGGTAGTTGACGACGGCCGCTTCCTGGTAGCGCTCCTGGTCCAAGGTCTTGTACTCCAAGTCCAGGGAGCGGTACTCAAGCTCCCCGAATCGATAGTCGAAGTAGCGGTCAAGCTCCCCGGTGTAGACGACCAATCCCGCCTCGATGCCCTCCTTGAGGCTGAAGTAGTCGCTTCCCAACATGAGGCTGATATTCTCGTGGTCGAGTACCTTCTCAACCATCCGGGTATAGCCGGGCAGGGGCATGCCCTGGTAGCTATCGGAAAAATAGCGGTCGTCGCGGTTGGAGCGAACGGGAATGCGGCTGGCTAGGTCGGGAGAGAGGGTCTGGGGGTCACGCCCCCATTGCTTGGCGGTGTAGTTCTTAAAGAAAAGGTCGTAAAAACGCTGGCCCACCTGGGAGATGACGGCCTCTTGGTATGTTTTTGGACTACCGCTCAACCCGGCCTTTCCCGCCTCGGCTTTAAGGAAGTCGGCCGCTTGATTGACGTCCAACTCAAGGCCAAATGCCTGGCAGATGGTGTCTCGATTGATGGGAAAGGGAAAGAGCCTTCCCTCTGCGTAGGAAAGCACGCGATGCTGATAGGTGGAGAAGTCCGAAAAGCGCTTAACGAAGTCCCAAACCGCTTTTTCCTTGGTGTGGAAGATGTGCGGCCCATAACTATGAATGGTGATGCCTGCGTCATTGAGGTAGTCATGGCAGTGCCCGGCCACATGGCGGGCGCGCTCGATTACTAATACCTTTTTTCCCATCTCCGCCAGACTACGGGCGGCAACCGACCCGGCAAGACCCGCGCCGACAACCAGAACCTCGACTCGCATAGAAACCCTCACGCTCAAGATATTGCCCCACAGGGGCTGGAAAGATAAATCTAACAGACTTAATCGCATCGTTGCTACTGCCTTCTCGCCCTCCATTCACGGAGCTTGCCTAAAAAACAGGCCTTGACCACGCTCGCGGCTATGGGACATGATGATCGGCATTCGCTGACTATCAATGATCGGCATTCGCCGGAGGTCTCAAAGGCCGCCGGAAGGGGTTGTACGAGATGAAAAAAATACTCATGCCCATTCTCGAGGCTGGGGCCGGGCATCGGATGCCGGCGCTCGCAGTCAAGGCCGCCATAGAAGCTAAAAGGCCTGGAAAGTACCAGATAGACGTTATCGACTTTGCCGCAGTAGCCGGGGCAAAAGCGGCCGACAAACGCATGAAGTCTTTCTGGGATCACTGCCTCGGGCATCCGGCTTACGCGCGTTTTATGTATGCCATAATGGAAATCTTCCGCCCCATAGCTAGGCTGGTTCTTCCTGTCGCATTCGCAGACTTTGTCCGCATTGGGCGTGAGTACATAAAAAACTACCAACCCGACTTAGTCTTTGCCACCCACTATTTCACCCAGTCGGTGGCCGCGCGGGCCAGAGACGCCCTTAAGCTCAAGATCAAGGTTATCGGCTTTGACACCGATCCCTTCGACGCCTTTACCTTTTGGTGCGACAAGCGACTGGACACCCTCATCCTGGCCTCTGAGACGGCCCGCCTACGGGCCCTTGCCCACGGCATGAAGAGAGAGCAGCTCTGCGTCTTCCCCTTCCCGGTAAACGCCCAATTCTTTAAGATTGAAAATAACCGCAACCAGATACTCTCTTCCTTAGGCCTTGATCCCAAACGCACGACTATCCTTACCTCAATGGGCGGGCAGGGAATCGGCTCGGTTTCCAACTATATCAGGCAGATATGCGAAAAAAACCTGCCCTACAACGTCATTGCCGTCTGCGGCCGCAACGAGGCTATGCGGGCCGAGCTTGAGACCTTTAAAAAAGGCATGGAGAGCAAGACGACCCTCGTGGCCCTTGGCTTTGTGAATAATATGAATGAGCTCCTCTGCGCCTCCGACCTCCTTATCGCCAAGGCGGGGGCATCCACCACCTTTGAAGCCCTCTTTATGAAGGTGCCCACCATCTTTACCTCCTATGCCATCCAGTCGGAGCGGCCCAACGTGGAATTCTGCGTGGCAAACAAGTCCGGCTGGTACGCCCCGGATGAAAAGAGTTTTTGGAAGGTGATGGACAGGGTGGAAAAGACTGGAATCCTGGCTGAATATCGCGGGAATCTGGAAAAACTGGGACTGAGCTCAGGAAGCGACGCGATAGCTGACTACCTACTTAAAGAACTCGAGGGTCCCGCAGCCACCTAGAGCCTCTGCCGCTAGCTAGAGCCTCTGCCGCTAGCTAGGGCCCTGCCTCAAGCCAAAGCCCCGGCTTTGAAGGACCTTAAGTCCCTGCGGCTAAGGGAGCAAAACCCAAAAGCCGCAGGCTCTTCCGACAATAACCGCGCTAGAACCTACTCTAAGGCTTCATCGCCCTCAGCATCGATTGAGGTCTTTGGACGCAAGTAGCGGCGCAGGACTACATAGAGCTTTGAGCCGAGAACGTATACCCCGTAGGTTATGAAAGGCGCGGCAAAAACGTCTATGCTGTAGTGCCGGTGCATGATGAGGGCCGAGGCCCCCAAACTTATCGAACCGGCTAAGAAAAACAGGCGCAGGAATTTCCTATTCTTATTCACTAAAAACGCCATAAAGGGGATGGCGGTGTGTCCGGAGAAAAACAAGTCGTTTTCCGCCTGAAGTTTGCCGGTAAAGCCGGGGAAGAGAACCGGCAGGGAGCCTTCGGGGCTGCGGAGGCCGGTAAGCAGTATGAAGCCCGCGCGTACGATCACGATCATGCTGAATAAAAAGGCGGCGCGCCGAAAGCTCTTAATATCCACAAAAATAGCGTGGAGACCGAAGACGCTTATCATAGCGATGTATCCCCAGACGAAGAAGAAGGAAAGATCCAGGGCGGGAATGCGGTAAAGGATGGCGTCGTAGACAGGCCCGCCGATGGTAAGGGCGGTAGTCAGCTTGCCGGTGTAGATCTGAAGGAAGATAGCTAAGGACACGATGGGGATAGTAAGGAAAACCAGTTCCTTCCATTCAGCGCCCAGATGGGCAAATATCTCCTGGGGCGAATTAAGGAGGCGTCCTCCGAAAACGCCCACAGCGTTTGGCGCTAGGGCTTCGCTCGACTCATTTTCTCCACTCACTGAATGCGCTCCTCCCCGGCTCCCGCTCGACGTTCGAGCGTACTCTAGGCGGCGACCCGCTTCCACGCGGCGACCCGCAGAATACTCCCTCTCATCCTTATGCCGGGATCTGGATATCGGCAGATTTCTTTCATCTGGCATTACCAGTAATCTCCTTGACGGGCATACCCGACTGGCCTTATATCTATCACGCTTTAGGCCAAATGTCGAGCCGCCCGCAGGCTGACCCCCAGTTTAGACGGCGCCGCGCACGTCCTGAAGGCGTGCCTTGAGCTCTGCCTCCATGCGCGCCAATTCCAGCTCCGCCTCGCCTCGCTTGCGTTTTCCGTCTTCCTGAATCTTAAGAACGTCCTCAATGGTGGAGATAAGGTCAGCGTTGACCTTCTTGAGGGTCTCGATGTCCACGATACCCCGCTCATTCTCCTTGGCTACCCCAACGGTAGAGTCCTTGAGCATCTGGGAATTCTTCTCAAGCAGGTCGTTTGTCGTGTCGGTAACCTTGCGCTGGACCTCGAGGGCCCGCTTCTGGCGGAAGATGGTGATGGCGATGACGATCTGATTCTTCCACAGGGGGATGGTGTTCATGATGGAAGACTGGATCTTCTCAACCAAGACCTGATTGTTGCTTTGGATGAGCCTGATCTGGGGCACAGTCTGGATGGCTACCATGCGCGAGAGTTTAAGGTCGTGAATCTTCTTCTCAAAGCGGCTGATAAATTGAATAAGATCCTGGAGCTTTTGGGCCTCTAGGGGATCCGCCGACGCTTGGGCCTTGGCTTGAGCCTCGGGTAGGACCTTGCTGCGCAGTTCCTCAAGCTTGATCTGGCCGGCGGCTATGTAGATATCCAAGTCCTTGAGGTACTCCATGTTCTTTTGATGGAGGCTGTCTAGGAGGGTGATATCCTTAAGCAGGGTCATGCGGGCGCTCTCAAGCTCACCGAGAATCTTTTCTATCTGGACGGAAAGCTTTTCATAGCGGGCTAAGAATTTCTTGAAGGAGTCGATGAGGGCCCCGATAAAGGGGATGCGCGAGGCTAGGTCGTTTGATTTAAGGGAGTCCACGTTGACGCCCTTAACCGCTACCACCAGATCGCTCAAAACCTGGCCTACGTGGCCTGCGTCCTTGGAACGTATCTGGGTTAAGATGGTATCGGCAAAGCTGGCAATCTTGCCCTGGGCATTGGAGCCGAAGGCGAGGACGGACTGGCTGTCCTGCACGTTGATCGACTTGGCGATCTCCGCGGCGCGGGCCCTGTCCGGGGCAGAGAGCCCCTTTTCTATCGCGGCGTCAAGTGCGACGGCCGGATCCGTTGCGGTGGATACATCGCTCATTCTAGGCTCCTATCGTTTCTCAAGATATCTTCTTGCCGAACGGCTAAAGCCGTTACGGAGGGCTAAGGCCCTACCCAGCCATTCATTCAAGCTAAAATACTTCCCGGCACTAGGCCAGGGGGACGCTCGTGCCGCCTTTTTTTTCCACTATCGTCCCCAGTTCCCCCATGTCCAATTGTATGGATTTTTCTAAAACCGACATCTCGGTGTCAAGATCGAGCATATCGTTTTCTTGGAGCCGGGCAAGCTGTTTGTGGAAGGAGAGGCGTATGGAGTCCAAGAGGTCTTCCACACGCTTTAAGGACTTCATGACATCGGCGTCTAAGACCTTCTTGGCGGAAATCTCCGCGTAGCGCTCTAGGATCTTCACCGTGGCGTCCAGGTAGTAGTTGAGGAAGGGCCGGGCCGCCTTGAGGTCGGCAGGGTCTTGGCGAATATCCTCGAGTATCTTGTCCGCCACCTCGGCTATCTGCTTTACCTTGAACTGAACCAGGGGATTGCCGATGCGGGCATTGATAAGGCGGAGATGGGCTACCATGGCCTTGCCCTCTTTTATGGCGCTATCCACCATTTCTTGGCTGACCCCGGAGGACATGAGGCGGATATCGGTTTTGGGCTGGGGCTTGAAGATGAGGACGCCGGCTATCATGCCGGCAAGGCCGCCCACCACTGCCAGGGGAAAGTTGCCGGTAAAGATGAGGAGGGCCGCAAAGAGGGCGGCGCCGACTATGGCCGCTCCCACCCAATTCATGCCAGATCTGGATTCCTGTTTTGCCATGCCGTCATACTCCTGGGCCAATCATCGCGTTTTTTGTTCCTTTGAACAAGGCTGAGACTAATTTTATCAAGTTTTAGGGAAAATACCAGCATCAGTTCAAGCGTCGCGTCCTTTTTTGCTGAATTCGGCTGTCGGACTTAGGCGGAAACAAAGCCGTCCCGACCCCGACAGCCGAGTCGACCGACGGTCAGGGAAAATCGTTGCCTAGAAGGAGAGCGTCATGAATCAATTAAATTCCATTCTATTGGAGGGGAACCTTACCAAGGACCCCATTTTTAAGGAAACCCCCAAGGGCACCCCGGTTTGCACCTTTGCCGTAGCCTCAAACCGCTACTATCGGGCGGGCACGGACTTTGAGAGCGAGGTTTCCTATTTCGATATCGAAACCTGGTCGAAGCTGGCGGACGCCTGCGGCAAACAGCTTAAGAAGGGTCGGGGGGTCAGGGTCATGGGGAGGCTCAAACAAGAGCGCTGGACCGGGCAGGATGGAAAGTTAGCCTCAAAGGTCAAGATCGTGGCCGAACACGTGGAATTCAGACCCGAGATCAAGGCGAAGGTTGAAGGCCGCTCCGGCGCCGACGCTGAGGAAGCAGAGGAGATGCGGGAAGAAGCCGCTGTTTTTTAAGCCTTAAATCTCAGACACCATGGGCGAGAAGGCCTAGTCGGCAGAGCCCTTCCCGCCCCGGCCCTTATTAAAGCCAGGCCAGCCCTCTTTTTTAGCCCGTGGGGGGCGAGGGGCTGGGCTTGAATCTTTCTTTGAGCCGGAGCCGCGGCGTGGGCCGGCCTTGCCCTTTGGCCCGCCAGAGGTTCTGGGCTTGCTAAAGGGCTTAGCGCCTGGGCGCGAAGGGGAGCCGCTGCTTTCCGCAACGGGGCTATACTCCGCGCTTTCGGCTTCGGGGGCCTTTGCGGCGCTCGAACTGCTCTTGCCCGGTTCCTCGGGGTTCCAAAAGCCATCCTTCCAGTTAAAGCGCTCCGTGCCCGGGAGGACCTTGCCGTAGCGGGCCGCGTCCATCACCTGCTTGTAGAGGGGCTTTCGCGCGCCGATATAGGAGAAATCCACGATAAAGCGCTTAAAGCCGGATTTTTCAAGGAATTCGCGGCGGTCCGTCAGGCAGAATGGGCGCTGGGGCAGGACGAGGGAGCCCTCTGAGGCGGATATCAATTGGAAGTCTTCATTGGCGCGGGCGGCAAAATACTTAAAATTGTATTGCTTTGAAAGATCCGTCTTCATGCGGAAGAGGGCCGGGTAGGAAAAGAGGGTGATAAAGGATGACTGAAGGTTGGCGCTCTCCGCGACCCGCATGAGGTTTTGCTTTGATATCTCCAGCGGGGGGAGGATGGAGTCCATACCCATTTCCTGCAGAAGGTCCGCGGCTTGGGAGTTAAAGGCGTAGAGGTAGTCCCCGCCGATAAGCTTAAGCTCCTTGCCGCGCAGGAGGGAAAGGTGGCCGATATTGTTGACAAAGAAATGCCGGACGCCCATGGCAATGAGGGCATCTATGCTTTGCGCCAGCCATGCGGCGTCTGATTCGGGGAAGAAGGGCTCGAGGTAGATGACGAGCTTATCCTTTTTGAAGGGGATGATGTCCGCTTGCTTAAAGAGGTCAGAAGCCGATTGCCGGGAAAGGCGGAGCACTGCCTTGACCGGGGGATCGGCTTGAAAGAGGAAGAGATCTGCAACCCTATCCGTCATCGCCCAGACGCCCTCAGGCAGGCTCTCGAAGATGTCGCGGGTCAGTTTTCGGCGAGTGGGCAGGGGGGCGGTATCGTGGGAGGGCAGGCGGCGGAAACGGTCTAGGTTGTTAGGCAGGACATTCCTATAGCGCCGGGTCATTGCCTTTGTCTGGATGAGGTAGATGCTGTCACCGGCCTTTGCCCCCACAGAGAGGGATATCCAGGTGCCGCTTTCTAATGACTGAACCGCGCTTACCCGGGCCGTGACCCTTTCACTGTCGTCCGCGGAATGGATGCGCAGGGAGTCCCCGGCTTCCGGGAGGAGCTGGCTGCCCTCTTCGCTTCCAGCAGCAAGTTTGTCGCAGAGGTAGAAGTGCCCCTCTGCCCCAGAGCGTATATCCCGCACCCGGCCGAGGGCTATACCCGTTCCGCCGGCTTGTTCGGGGTTCAGAAAATCCGGGCTTTCAGCGCCGACGAAATAGCTGGTTTTTGAACGGGCAAAGTCGTTTTTAAGGATGGCCACGGACTTACGCAGGGCGGCAAGGCGGTCCGATTCCCAGTGATCTATCATATAGCGATAGGCGGCGACAACGGCGCCCACGTACTCGGCGCTCTTCATCCGCCCTTCGATCTTAAAGGATGAAACCCCGGCCTTGATGAGTTCGGGAACGAAGTTGATAAGCTCAAGGTCCTTAGGGGAAAAATAGTAACCCTTGTCTTCTTCAGTCTGGTAGAGGCGCCTGCAAGCCTGGGCGCAGGTGCCGCGGTTGGCGCTCTTGCCGCCGTAGAAGGAAGAAAAAAGGCAGATGCCCGAGTAACTCATGCAGAGGGCGCCGTGAACGAAGGTTTCAAGCTCGAGGTTGGAACCGGCCTTGACTGCCTCTATTTCGGGAAGGGAAAGCTCGCGGGAAAGGACTACCCGTTTAAAGCCCAGGCGGGAAAGGCCATTTGCCCCGGCTGCCGAGGCAACGTTCATCTGGGTAGAGGCATGGAGGCGTAGGGAGGGGAAGTTGTCGCGCACGAGCTTGACGGTGCCAAGGTCCTGTACGATGAGGGCATCCGGGCCTACTCGCGAAAGATATTGGAGGAGCTGGTAAAGCCTGTCGGCTTCCCTTTCTTCAAAAACGGTATTTACGGCAACATAGATGCGTTTTCCCGCGTGGTGGAGGCTGTCCACGGCGGCTTCGAACTGGGAAAAGGCAAAGTTCGAGCTGCGCATGCGGGCGTTAAAGCTTTTTAAGCCGAGGTAGACGGCGTCGGCGCCTTCGCCGATAGCGGCGTCAAGGGCTTCCGGACTGCCGGCGGGAGCAAGGAGTTCAATGGGTTTCACGGTATACTTATAGAGGGAAAGACGTCTCTGCGCAAGGGATGCCGGGGCCCGGACCTGGCTTGCGCGAGGATTCAAGACTGTCGTATGCTAGGTGAATGGCCTCTGCGCGAACCCTTTCCCTCCTAGAAGACCCCATTCTCAAGCTCTTTGCCAAGCTCAGCCCAGCGGGAATTCTGGGTATGGCCATCATCGGCATCTACAACCTCGTAGACGGTATCTTCGTTGGTCGTATCGTGGGCTCATCCGGCTTGACGGCAGTCACGGTATCCTTTCCCCTGGCCATCCTCGGCTCAAGTTTCTCCGGCTTAGTCGGCGTGGGAGCGGCATCCCTCTATTCCCGCCTCTTGGGTCAAGGCGATAAGGAGAGGGCGGGTGGGGTCTTCTTCCTCATGCTCATCCTCAACATAATCTGCTGGGCCCTTTTCTACGCCCTCGTTCTGCCCTTCCTCTCACAAATCCTCATCTTCCTGGGCGCAGAGCCTGAAATACTTTCCATGGCCAGGGGCTATGCCCTTATCGTCTTGGGAGGAACCCTCTTTGCCAACCTGATGTCCTCGGCCAATATGCTCATCCGCGCTGAAGGCCATATGAATACCGCTATGGGCATTATGGCCCTGGGCGCCCTTCTCAATGTCATCTTAGACCCCCTCTTTATGATAGGCCTGGGCTGGGGAGTGGAAGGGGCCGCCTGGGCAACCATCATTTCTCAGGCCCTGAGCGCCCTCTTGAGCATCCTCTATCTTCTGCGCCGCACAAGCTCCTGCCGCCCCCATTTCAAACTATCCTCAGGCATGGTGGGAGAATCTCTGGGAATCCTAGCCGTGGGCCTCTCGGCCATGGCCCTCCCCGTCCTGACCCTGCTTCAATTTGCCATTATCTTCCGCGCGGTTAAGGTCTACGCATCCAGCAGTGAGTTCGCCGTTATTGGGGCCGCGACGCGGGTATTCCAGATGATGTTCATACCCATTTGGGGCACGAGCCAAGCCCTCCAACCCTTGGTGGGCACCAATTACGGGGCGGGGCGGATGGACAGGGTAAGACGGGGCTTTTCCCTCTTCAGCCTCTGCTCCACCCTCATAGCCTTTGCCCTCTGGGTCCCGGTGAGCATTTTCTCACGGCAGATCCTGGGTTGGTTTATCTCAGACCCGCAAATCTTGGACCACGGAACCGGCTATCTGCGCCTCTACCTCATTACCTTTCCCCTCTATGGCTATATGATGATGACTCTGACCCTCTTCCAAGCTACCGGCAAGGCCCTCATAGCCGCCTTGATGGCGGTGGGAAAATTCGTAGGCTTCTTCCTCCCGGCACTCCTTATTTTGGGTCCCAAGCTCGGGGCAAACGGCATATTCCTTGCTTCCCCGGTAGCGGATATCTGCACCATCCTCGTCGGCACTGGCCTCCTCATCTACCAGGTACGGAAAAAGGGTTACCTCTATAAAAAAATAGACTCTAGCTCCGCCGGTTGAAGCTCCCCCGCCATTCCGGCTATAGTGCGCAGCATGAACCTCGACCGCACCCGCAACATCGGCATCATGGCCCACATAGACGCCGGCAAGACAACCACGACCGAGCGCATCCTCTTTTACTCGGGTAAAACCTACAAGATAGGCGAAGTAGACGACGGCGAAGCCACCATGGACTCCTATGAGCAGGAGCAGGAACGCGGCATCACTATCTTTGCCGCCGCCACGACGACCTTTTGGCGGGATCATCAGATCAATGTCATAGACACCCCCGGCCACGTTGACTTTACCGCCGAGGTAGAGCGCTCTTTGCGCGTCCTCGACGGGGCAGTCGCCGTTTTTTGCGCCGTGGGCGGGGTTGAGCCCCAGTCGGAAACCGTCTGGCACCAGGCCGAGCGCTACCACGTGCCCCGCATCGCCTATATCAATAAGATGGACAGGATGGGGGCGGACTTTTACGCCGTGCTGGAGGAGATGCGCAAAAAGCTAGGGACAAACCCCGTGCCGGTATTCATCCCCATCGGCGCCGAATCCTCCTTTGAGGGGGTTATCGACCTCATAGCCATGGAGGAGATACGCTGGATCTCTGAAACCGACGGCCAGGAGATGCGCCGCTCTCCGGTGGGGCCCGAGCGCCTTGAAAACGCTAAGGCCTGGAGGGAAAAGCTTATAGATTCTCTGGGAACCCACTCCGACGAGATAGCCGAGCGCTTTATTGGGGGCGAGGATATTCCGGCAGACCTCATCCGCTCCGTTTTGCGCAAGGAAACCATTGCCCGAAGCATGGTTCCCGTCTTTACCGGCGCCTCGCGCCGCAATATCGGCGTGCAAACCCTCCTTGACGGGGTTGTCGACTACCTGCCCTCCCCCACCGACGTTCCGCCCACCAAGGCCATTCACCAGAAAAAGGAAACGACGGTAGATGTCCCCTGCGACGCCTCCGGCAATCCCTTGGGCCTCGTTTTTAAGGTTCAGCACGACCGCGAGGCCGGGGCCCTTTGCTACGTGCGCATGTACTCAGGCACCATCAAGACGGCGAGCACCGTTTTTAACATCGGCAAGAAAAAGCGCGAGCGGGTTACCCGCATCCTGCGCATGCATTCCAACAAGTCTGAGCCGCTGGACTCGGTGGAAGCTGGGGATATTGCCGTCTTTGTAGGCATGAAGGAAGCCCGCACCGGCGACACGGTCGGCAGCGAGGGCTATCCCGTTCTCCTTGAGGATATGCACTTTCCCGTCCCCGTCATCATGGTTGCCATTGAGCCCAAAACCCTCTCCGACCGCGACAAGCTCAAGGAAACTCTGGACATTCTTGCCGTTGAGGACCCCACCTTTACCGCAAAGGAGAGCGAGGAAACCGGCCAGCTTATCATTTCCGGCATGGGAGAGCTCCACCTCGACGTCTTGGTTACCCGCATTTTGCGTGACTTTAAGGTAGCCGCCAAGGTCGGCAACCCCCAGGTAACCTACCGGGAATCGGTTACCGCCGCATTTGAGCGCAAGGAAAGCTTCTCCCGCGTCTTAGCCGGAAAGGAAAACACAGCCGGCCTCAAGATAAAAGTGGAGCCCTTGCCCAGGGGCTCGGGCAATGTCTACAAAGCGGAAGTCCGTCCCGGGTCGGCGCCGGAAAACATCATGGCTGCCATCAAGCGCGGGGTTGAGGGCTCCTTCTCATCCGGCATCAAACTCGGCTACCCCTGCATCGACGTAGGGGTAAGCCTTACCGGCATAGACTACGACGAGCTTACCAGCAGCGAATTCGCCTTTGAAGCCTGCGCCGCCATGGGCTTCGACGCCGCCTGTTCGGCCGCCTCCCCCGTTCTCTTAGAGCCGATCATGAAGGTAGACCTGACATCGCCCTCCGAATCCTTAGGCGACGTAATGAATCTCCTCATCCAGCGCGGGGGCATCATTCATGGGGTAGACTCACGCCACGGCATGGAAACCGTCCACTCGGAAGCCCCCCTGGCCGTCATGTTCGGCTTTTCCACCGCCCTGCGCTCAGTTTCCCAGGGACGCGCATCTTTTAGCATGGAATTTAGCCACTTTCAGGAAAAAAAGGGATAGAATAGGGGAGACGGTTTGTGTAGCCGTCTCCTTGGAGGGAGCATGAGAGGCCTTTTCGCAGCGAGCGTGATTCTCCTTGTCTTTTTGGCTATGGCAGGCACGGCCCTTGCCGAGCCCCGTGAGATCTTATCTACCCTAGAGCCAAGGGGTCCTGAGCCCGCCTTCCCCTTAAGCATCGGGACCTTCGACGGCCTCTGGTATAACGCCCGCCCCCTCAGCGGCACGATATTGGATTTTCTGCTTATTATTTTTAACTTTCGCGCCGGCTTCAACCTTGATATGCAGTACCATCTGGGCGCCATTGAGGGCAAGCGCGGTTGGCTGGGCATTGGGGCCGAACTGGGGCTGGCGTATATGGTAAGCGGCGAGGGCGAAACCGCCCTGCATTTGGTGGACCTCCCCACCCGCGTCAAGTTCTCCTTAAGCGCCGGCAAGCACTTAAGGCTTGAAGGCTTTGCCGGTCTCCTTTCCGCCCTCGCCTTTACCATGCATTCACAAGACTACATTCCCTATGTCGACCTTGGCGGCCGCCTCATCCTGGGCAGATTCTTCATGGAAGCAGGCTACGAGATAGGCCTCTCCGCCGCCGCCGTCTCCTACCCGCGTTTTGGCATGGGGGCCTATCTGCCGGTTGAACAACTTTTTGAGGAGTACCTGCGAAAATGAGCAAGCTCATTCTACGGGCGGAGAATCTCGACGGGTTTTTGAGCACAGCGGACCAGGCCCTGATAGCAGATATGGACAGGGTCTTCCAAGCAACCCAGTCCATTTGCCTGCGCCTTGCCTCGGTACTACCCGTCGCCGAGAGGGAGGTGGAGGAAGGCCGCCTGATCGACACATACGCGGACCTAGGCAAGCGCCTGCGGCAGATCTGCGACGCCGAGGAAAGGATCAAGGTTTACCCCTTCTGCTCCCCCAGCCAGGCCCATGGCGAGGCGAGCCGCCTTATCGCCAAGCTCCGCGACAGGCGTACGCCCAACCAGGAATTCGTTTATTACACCCAACGCGCCTTTGAGCTTCTCTTCAACCTTGCCTACGGCCAGGGCGGCCAGGTAAAGAAAAACCACCTCATCGTGCGCTCCCCTGTCAGCCAGCCCGCTCCCCAGTTTGCCGTCCATAAGATCCCGGACGTGGACGAGCTGGTGGAAAACGCGGTGATGTGCGTCATGCTGCGCGGGGCCCTCCTGCCTTCCATGATCATGTCCAAGGAGATCCAGGAGTATTCCTCTAGCGGCTACCTCAGCCCCTTTGCCCTCTTCAAGATCAAGCGCGACGAGAGCAAAAAAGAGGGCAACATGGAGTACGTGCTTGACTTAGACCGTTCCTACTTCCGCCTTGAGGACCTCGAGGGCAAGGACCTCATCTTTGCCGACCCGATGAACGCCACCGGCGGCTCACTCGTGACGGTCATTCGCCATATCCTCGACCTGGGCGTAAAACCCCGCTCCATAAAATGCTTCCACGTGATATCCGCCCTCAAAGGGGCCCTGCGCTGCGTACGCGCCGTTCCCCAACTTGAGCTCTACACCCTGTGGATGGACCCCTGCCTCAACGACCTTGCCTATATCCTCCCGGGTTTAGGCGACGCCGGGGACAGGATCAACGGCCGCGACGAGGACGAGCACCCACGCGACATCCTTCAGCTGGTGGCGGATTACGGTCGGGGCATCTGCGAACTCTACCGCTCACAGATACGAAAGATAGAGGAAACGGTTCTACGCAGGTAAGGAGGCCTAGGTGCCAATTACGTCTATGGGAGACAGCGGGGGAGGCTCCAGGCGCTATTCGAGTGAGCCTATCCTGCGCCAGAGCATCGACTTTCTTGCCGGAACCGAAGCCGACCACGACATAGACGACGGCCTTTCCTGGGAATCCTTTTACCGCCAAGGCTGCCCGCCCCAAACGCACTTAAAAAAAGAAGAGATGTCCGTACTCATCCGCGACCTTCCCACTATGGTCTGCCTCTCTTGCGGCTCGGCGTGGGTGGGGATCATCTACAAACAGGGTTGCGTCAGCCCCCATAGCGGAGACGCCTACTACGATGTCGAGCTGCGCTGCGCCGAATGCGGCACGTACTCGGTCTACTCCTACGCGGAGAATTAAGGTGGCACTCATGCGCACGCGATTCGCTCTATGTGCTCTGTTCCTCGGCTGCGCTTTTTTCCTTAGCGCACAAGATAATGCTATGACTATTTTTGAGGCACGGGCATCCTTGAGCTGGAATGGGGGCTTCTGTCTCGACCTAGGCTGCGCGCTGGGACGGGGTTCCTTTGAGCCTACCTATAACGCAATCCTCATTGGAGCCCGCATCGGTTGGGATTTCTCCCGGCGCCTCATCATATTTACCCCGGAGGTAATGGCAAACCTTTGGTTCATAAAGGCAGGGCTGGAAGTACCCGTCTGGGGAAACGGGACTTCCTATGCCCTTGCCTTGAGCCCCAGCCTTGCATTCAGCCTCTATGACGCGGTCGAGATAGGTGGCGGTTACTCCTTTTGCTTAGAAAACCGCCTAGACCCTGACCTATCCTTCTCCTCACCCTTTTTCTTTCTGCGAGGAGCCTTTCCCGCACCCTTGTATGCCTTCATGGTCATTGGTTTTTAAGGAAAATCGAAATAAGGTTTAGACAGACATGCACGAATGGTCTGCCGTCCAGGAGAAAAACGGAGGGAATATGAAGGCCACGGTTAACGCGCTTTTAGCTCTTTGCATTGCGGTTTTTAGTTCTCAGCTCATACAGGCCCAAGGCTCCCAAGCCGCTATAAAATTCCGTGACGACTTTTCAACAGATAGCCTCTGGGCGCCCAATCGCTACGCGTTCTTTCAAGACGATGCCTTTAGGGTAGAAGCAGGTCTCCTTAAGGCAGAGCTCAAGCAGAGGGGAAGCGCCTGGCTCTTCCTTGTGAATTCAACCGGGCCGGATTCCATTTTGAGTTTCAGGGCCCAATCCGCCGGCTCTGAAGAATCCGCCTTTACCCTGGCGCTTACAACGCGGCATAATCTTATCTATGGGCCTCTCTACCTACGCATCGACCTCAATAAGGGGAGCGTGGATCTATGGGGTGCCCAAAGCCCTACTAGGCGGCTCCAGTTCGACGTACAACGCGGACTCTGGCATCAGTTCCAGGTAGAGCGAAGCGGAGACAGAGTCAGGCTCTACCTCAGGAACAAGCTCCTTGGTGAAGCCCGTATCTCATCGGAACAAGCCGCCCCCGATCTTGAACCTCACTATAATAACCTGCACACATGGGCCTTCTATGTGGACTCCCACGGCAATGACCCCAATCCCAATAAAAACAGAAGTCGAACTGGTGCTATCCTTGCCAATTCCCTTTATTTTGACGATCTTTCCCTCAGCGGCGCCTCGCCTGGCACGAGCTACGATAGCATTTCCAAAGGCTTTGACCTTGCCGGGAAAGACCACCGCTTTACGGTAATCTATGAAAAAGGTTGGGAAACCTGGGCCGCACAGACCTGCGACTCTTCAATTGAAACCCTGCGCTGGATGCGCGAGCGTGTCTTCCCGGTAGACCCGGATGTTCGCAACCTAGGCGTCGTCTTGAGCCGGGGCGACTATTACTATAAGGGAGGCGGTAACAACAACCGCACGGGCATCGTTTTTGAGTGGGACAAACATGACGCGCCGGGACGGGTATCAGACCACGAGCTTGCCCATGATTGGGGAGCCCTCTACCGCGACTACTCGGCCAAGGAGGGCACGACCAACATCGCTCAGATTATCCGCGCGGAAGTCTTTAGAGGCAGGGCTCGGAGGGCGGAGGATCTGGAAAGGCGCTGGCGCTTCTCGTCTTGGCCTGCAGAAAAGCAAAAACGCTTTGCCCAAGCCATTCTCGATGGGTCAAGCGATTTTGAGTATGAAAAGGGCGGCCTCTTTTGGTACATCCTCTACCGCCTTATCGGCTATGAGGGCTGGCTCACCCTCCATAAAGAAATAGACGCCCGCGGTAGATTTTTAGATTACCCCGCAATCCGCTCGATCTTGGAAGAGCGGAGCGGGAGGGATTTTAGCCCCGTCTTTGCGGGTTGGGCGGAGGCCGGTCAAGGCGTCTTCGACCCGCTTGACATCTTTAAGGATCAAGACAAGGACGGCTTGTCCGATCTGGATGAAAAGCTCATGGGAAGCAAGGTCAACGCAGCAGACAGCGATGGCGACGGCTACGCGGATAAGCTTGAGATCGATTACGGCTTCCATCCCCTCGATCCGGCACAGAGTCCCCGGGGCCACATTATTCCCGGAGCCCCGCAAGAACAATGGAAGGGCCTTGCGCTATCCCACCCTGATCCCCTAGGGGACAACCCGATCTATGACATCTCACAGGTCAGCTACTATCTCGATACAGAACTTGGATGCCTTACCCTGCGCCTTGAGTGCGCCCAGCCGATCTTTACGAAAGAAGTCCTTAAGGAAACCCAGTCCTACACTCAGCTCTACCTTTCAACCGGAGAGAAGACAAAAACCGATTGGCGGATAGCCCTTTGGGTGGGGGCGGATCCGGAGGATAATTGGACTGCTGTTTTTTCCTATGATCCTGAAAACACCTATCGCGGCGATGGTTCCATCATGCTCTGGAACGATGAGAGGGTGATAGAAGCCCTCATACCCCTCTCTGCCATTGAAGGGAAACTGCCGAGGGCCCTTTCCGTGGATGGGGGAACAAAGGCGGGCAAGGATCGCTTGGATGTGAAGGGTTCGTGGATAGTACTGGAGGATGAGAAGGATCTTGGGCTGAAAGGGCGGGCTTGGCAAGGCATAAAGCCGTGGACGCCCCCCGCGTGGGCAAAACTCAAGGCTGAATAGGAACGGCTAAGGATAAAAAAAGCCCGCTCTCGCAGGGAGGGCGGGCTTTTTTCCGGCGGAAGGACTTGCCTTCCGCCAGGCTGGGACTACCAGCGGGGAGCGTCGCGGCGGGGCTTCTCGTTCGCCTCGTTCACGCGAAGACGGCGGCCGTCAAGCTCGGTCCCATCCAGGGAGGCGATGGCGTTCTTGGCGTCCTCATCATTCCTCATCTCGACAAAGCCGAAGCCCTTGGAGCGACCGGAATCGCGATCGGTGATGATTGCGACAGAGTCAACCTCGCCGTAAGAGGCGAAAAAGTTGCGCAGCCCCTCATCGGTGGTTTGGTAGCTCAGGTTTCCGACGTAGATTTTCTTAGCCATTGAAAGCTTCCTTTTTCCTGGAAGCACTTTGGCCCCAGGTTCTCGTTATCCGCGCCCGCATTAGAGCGGACGCCCCTTATACGGAACATAAGTCCCGCCTAGGAGGTAAATTACCCGACCGCGTCCGCCTTGGGCTTACAGTCAAATCCTTGCAGGCAAAGGACAAATGTCCCCTGTTGCGTGTTGGATTGAGGCGCTCGATTCTGGCGCATGGCTCGGGTTCTCACTTAGGCGGTTACCTGAAGAAGGGAGGGGAAACTCAAGCAGACTGTAAACTTCAATGCAAAAACAAACACGATCATTTACGAATATATCCTGCATGGCATTCTTCTGTCAAGAGCCTCTTGCCCATAGCTGGGCTTCCAGTTCCTTCCCCTTAGCTTCCCCTACCCCGCCCTTGTAGCGCTAGCCCCTCTGGCCATATACTCTGATTATGACACTTTTAGTAGTGGATGATTCAAGAATCATGAGAAGCATCATTAAAAATGCCCTAGCCGCCCATCCTAAGTTCCAGTCAGTCCAATTTCTGGAAGCGGGAGACGGCCTGGAGGCCTTGCGCATCCTGGAGTCCAAAAAGATTGACCTCATGCTCCTGGATTGGAACATGCCCGGCCTCAACGGTATAGACCTTGTGCGCCGTCTGCGCGACCGGGTGGAATTCTTGGGTCTCCCCATCATCATGGTTACATCGGAGGCGGCCAGGTACAACGTCATCGAGGCGATTAAAGCCGGGGTGAACGACTACCTGATAAAGCCGGTATCGGAAAAGGCCCTGCTCGATAAGATCGAGCGCCTCGGCCTCTAAAACCCGGCCCTAAGGAGAATAAGGATGGAGCTTGCCCATGTCGAACCCTTCATAGATGCCACCGTAGGTGTTTTCCGCGACCTCTTCGGCGAGGAGCCTGAGTATTTAAACCCCTACCTCTTAGACCGCGGCGACGCCCAGCGCTGGGACATATCCGGCATCATCGGCATAGCCGGGGATTCCAAGGGGGTGGTAGTGGTAAGCATGACCGACGCCTTAGCCTCCGCCCTCACATCGCGCTTAGTCGGGCATGTGGTTGAGCCCCAAGACCCGGACGTAGTCGACGCGGTGGGAGAGGCGGTTAACATCATTGCCGGCAACGCAAAAAAAGGGCTTGAGCAGTATCGCCTATCCATATCACTTCCTTCCATCGTGCGAGGTTCCGATCACGCCATCCAGTGGCAATCGGATATCCCCATCGTCGGCATCCCCTTCAAGATACCCTCAGGTAGGTTTCACCTCGCGGTGGGGCTTGAGCGGATCATCGCGCCTTAGCGGTAAACGGAGAAAAAATGAAAAAGTTCCTGGGCATTCTCAAGGCGGCGAGCATGAACATCCTCACCGCCGGGATGGACCGCGGTAAAACAGCTGAATCACTAGCCCGTATCATATTTTTGAACGCGGTGACCCTCACCGGCGGCATCACCCTGGCAGTCTATTCGAGCATTGCCTTTTCAAGCGGCAACCGGTTATTAGCCCTGGCAACGGCCATCTGCGCCGCTTTCGTCTTCCTTAACTTTTTTGCCATCCGCCTCTTTAAGCTCCCAACCCTCGGTGGGGTAATCGACGCCGCCCTCATCTTTGCCCTCTACCTCTACCTTGCCTTAAGCGGGGGCGAGTCCGGCTCAGGCGTGCTTTGGTCCATGACCTACCCCCTGATCACCCTCTTTCTCTTAGGCCCCCTGGTGGGCACATTCATATCGCTTGCCTTCGGCGCCGCCCTGGGATTGGTCATCCTCCATCCGGCCCTCAACGTATCGGGCTTCAGCTTCCTCTATTCCCTGCGCGTCCTCGGCTCCTATTTTTTCATATGGATATTCGCCCTCATTTACGAGCTCGTGCGTAAGGATACCCAGTCCAAGCTCATTTCCGTCAACGCAAAACTCCAAGACCTCGCCCAGGATTTGCGCAGCCAAAAAAAACAGAGCGACGATATCTTAGGCGGGGTTGAAGAAGGCATCTTTCTCCTTTCCGCCAAGCTTGAGTTGGGGGCCGCCTATTCGCGGCACCTGGAAAGGATTTTCGAACGCGCTGACCTTTCAGGCGCCAGGCTCCTGGACATCCTTTTACCCGCCCTCTCGGAACAAGATGGTAAGGCCGCTACGGATTACCTGGGCATGCTGCTGGAAGCGCGGCTTTCACCGGAGCTGCTATCCGAGATAAACCCCTTTCAAGAAATCCGCTGCGCCTTTCCCCTCGAGGGCGGCGTGACGGAAAAGTTCCTGCGCATAAGTTTTATCCGCGTCGGCGGCCCTGAAGTGGCCTTTCCCATCCTGGCCGTGGCCCGCGACGTAAGCGACGAAGTTCTTCTCAAGCAGAGGCTGGCAACGGAAGAGCGGGAGCATAGGCGCTCGATGGAGAGCCTTTTCCAGATCATCCACGTAGACCCCTTCATGCTCAAGGAATTCGTTTCCGACACCGAGGCGGAATTCGAGTCTGTTAACGCTATGATGCGGCAGGAAGGCTCAAGCGGCACGGACATCCTGGCCTCCCTCTTCCAATCCATCCACGCCGTCAAGGGAAACGCCATCCTCCTTGGCCTCAAGGAGTTCGGTCTCAAGGTTCACGACTTTGAAAACGCGGTAAAAGATAGGATGCGCGAGGGCCCCCAGTGGCGAGACCTCCTCTCCCTGACCTTGGGCCTTGCCGAGCTCTCGCGCGAGCTGGATTCCCTTAAGTCCCTCATTTCCAAGATATTGAGCTTTCAAACCCAAACCGGCAAGGCCGGCTTAAGCGAGACGAGCCTCTTCCAGCTTTCGCTTGAAAAGATGGTAAAGCGCGAGGCCGAACGGACGGGTATTCAAGCGGCTATCGAGTTTAGCGGCTTCGATAAACGCGGGGTGCCGGAAGAGCATAGACGCCTCTTAAAAGACGTAATGGTCCAGCTCATCCGCAACAGCTTTGCCCACGGCATCGAGCCTGAAGCGGAGCGGGCAGCCGCGAACAAGAGCGTTACGGGGCGGCTTAACCTCGCCCTTGAGTGGGAGGGTCGCACGTATTGCCTGAGGTACCGCGACGACGGCCGTGGCCTTGACCCGGCCGCCCTGCGCCGCCGCGCTCTCTCCCTGCCTGAGTTCGCCAAGGAGGCAGCGGGCATGGACTCCGGATCCATCGCCAAGCTCATCTTCCGCAATGGCTTTTCAACGACAAAGGAAGCTGACCTCGGATCCGGCCGCGGAGTGGGCCTGGCCTTTGTCATGCAAAGGGTACTCGAGGCAAAGGGTAAGATATCCCTCCGCTCCAGCTCCGGGAAATTCGTGGAATTCTCAATCCGCCTTCCCCTACCGGAAGGAGGGACAGAAGTAGATACGGAGGAGATTGAGGAACTCGGCTCAGGCAGTTAAAAGCCAATGGCGATAGCCGTCATATCATCCGCTTGGGGGGCGTTTCCTATAAAGCCCTCCATTTGCGCCGCAAGCTCCGCCATTACAGCTGCGGCAGGTTTGCGGAAGCGCGAAGAGAGGAATTCCTTAACCCGCTCCTCCCCGTACATTTGCCCGGCCGGATTTCGCGCGTCGGTAAGACCAATCGTATACATAAAAAGCCGCATTGGGCTTTTTATCTGTATCACCTTACGTTTTGTCTCTATGGCGGAAAAGTCCTCCAAGCCCAGGGGGGCAGCCGTGGGTTGAACGACGCTTAAAAGGGCCTTGTCCCCTTCCCCGGTGTGAAAGACATAGAGGGGGCCTAGGGCAAGGTTGTAGATCCAAAGGGCGCGATGCTTGGTGTCCACAAAGACCATGGCCCCGACTACGAATTTGCCGGCTAAAAGCGAAGAGCCCAAAAGCTCGCCTAGCATGACGACAAGCTTATCGGGGTCTAGCCCCGCCAGGGCTCCTGAAATCTTCAGGGTTGAAAAAAAGGATGAAATAATGCAGGTTGCCAAAGATGCGGCCACGCCCTTCCCGCTGACGTCAAAACAGGCAACCAGATAATTCCCCGCGCCGAGGTCCATCGTTTGATGAAAGTCTCCGCCCAATTCGTGGGCCATCTTCATATAGGGATAAACCTCAAAGCTGCTAACGGGGGCAGATCCTAGCTCCACTAAATGCTCCTGGGCGAACTGGGCCTCGGAGAGGTCGCGATTACGCAAAAAATCCGCCTGCTTTAAGAGGGAGAGGAAGGAACCCACCCCGAGGAACTTCCCATAGTGGTAGATGAGGAAGTCACGATCCACATGCTCGGCTTTGCGTTCCAGGGCTTGGCTTAAGGCGCGGTCTATACTTTCCATGGCGTCAAGAATAAGGCCGCGAGGCTCTACGTAGCTTTCCAGACCACGGTCACGAATGATCTCAAAGGGATTCTCGCACTTCTTATATACGACATCTCGGTCTATTAGGCCTATGACGCCCCCGTCTTTTTCTACCGGCAGGGAGCGGATGCCGGAATTGGCTGCCAACATTTCCCGGGCATCTTCCAGCCCCGCCCCGTTGGAAATGGGATCTATATACTGGGTAATGCAACCCAGACGCGTTTGATGGAATTCCAGCTTGGGGGCTTCCTCCTCCTCCAGAGCGAAATCGATCATGAGAACTCCTTTGCCTCAGTACCAATTTTAGGTCATCCGTTCTTTTCATCAAGCCCCAGATTAAAAAATCGTGCTACCATAGATTGCGAGAATGGGAGCAAGGAGTGAAGGATGCAGTGGTGGCAGGAAGCCGTTTTTTACCAGATCTACCCGAGGTCTTTTAAAGATTCGAACCATGATGGAATAGGCGACTTGCGCGGCATCATCTCCAAACTGGACTACTTGAATGATGGCGATGGCGGGGGCTTGGGCGTGAATGCCTTGTGGATATCCCCTTTTTTCCTCTCCCCGATGCGTGACTTCGGCTACGATATCAGCGGCTACACCCAGATAGATCCAGACTACGGGAGCTATGAAGATTGCCTTGAACTTATTCGGGAAGCACACCGCCGCGGGATGCGGGTCATCCTTGATTTAGTGGTCAATCACTGCTCGGATGAGCACCCCTGGTTTAGGGAAGGGCGCAGATCGGCTGCTAACCCCAAGCATGATTGGTTTCTCTGGGCGCCGATGCGGGGGAATAAAAAGCCCAACAATTGGATATGCCTCTTCACCCTTAAAAGCGCCTGGCACCCCAACCGCCAGAGCGGCGAGTGGTTCTTGGGAACCTTCACCCCCAACCAGCCGGAATTCGATTGGCGCAATCCGGAGCTTCGCGAAGCTATCTACGATGTGATGCGCCACTGGCTTGAAGCCGGGGTAGACGGTTTTCGGCTTGACGTATGTACGGCCTATTTCAAGGATAAGGATCTGCGCTCCAATCCCTTCTGCCTCAAGCCCGTTCCGGAGATTTTCCAAGAACACATCTACGATCGCAACCGGCCCGAGGTACACGAGGTATTCCGCGAGATGCGAAAAATCTGCGACGCCTATACCGGCAGTAACAAGGAGAATAGCCTTGAGGAGACTGTCGGGGAGAGGGTGCTGATCGGGGAGGCCCACGGCCACGACCCTGCCCTGGCGGCTTCCTGCCATGGCCAGGGCGACGAACTCCACATGGCCTTCAACTTCGACTTCCTCATGCAGCCCTACTCCGCCCGGGCTTTTAAGAAGTCGGCCCTTGCCTGGTACGCGGCCCTGCCGGCGGGAGCCTGGCCCAACTTTACATTGAGCAACCACGACCAAGCGCGGGCCGCCTGGCGCTATCGCTCCCATCTTCCGGGTAGGACTGGCCGGCTGGTAAGTGATGCTCGCTGCCGCCTCCTCTGCCTTATGCTCCTCTCCCTACGAGGAAGTCCTTTTATCTACTTTGGGGAGGAGATAGGCATGGAGGGCGGGAGGCTGAGGCGCGACCAGCTCAAGGATCCCTTAGGCATATCTACCTGGCCCCTGCCCTTTGGGCGTGACCCGGAGCGCCGCCCCATGCAATGGGAGGCAAGTCCCCATGGTGGATTCATGGAGGATATACCCGGAAGCCCCGCGCCTTGGCTTCCGACGTGCAAGGATTTTACGTGGCGCAACGTTGCCGCCCAAGAGGGCCTGTCCGATTCCCTGCTCGGCTTCTATAAAAAGATGCTTAGGCTAAGGAAGGCCGAGGCGGCCCTGCGCGAAGGAGAGATAGAGTTTCTTGACAGCCCCCCCTCCATCCTCGCTTACCTGCGCAGTCGGGGCCCTGAACGGCTCTTGGTGCTCCTTAATTTTTCCAGAGGTCCGGCCCGTCTGAAACTGGGTAAAAACATCCTTAGCCAACTGCCATCGAGCTTGAGCCAGCCGGGATCTTCCCCCTCCGCCAAGCCTAGGGCGAGGGGAAAGAATTCCGCGCAGAGAATTGCCGTACTCATGGGCGATGAGCCGGAGCTGAGGAGGGATGGCCTTCGCCTTGAGGGGCTTGGGGCATCCATCCTCAGGCTCACCGTGGTCTAAGCCACGTCTAAACCTTGCGCTGGGCGTAGCTCGTATGCAAAAGCTCATGGGAAAGCTCCCCAAGGGGAGAGCCTAGAAATTCCGTATAGAGACTCTGCACCGCGGGGTTCTTATGCGAAAGCCGAACCGGGAGATGGCGATCCTCTTCATAGATGGCAGCCTGCCGGGCAAGGCGCTGAGAATCGTTGGTGAGGATGGGCTGACCGCCGCCGCCAATGCAACCGCCGGGGCAGGACATCACCTCAATAAAGGCATAGGGACTCTTCCCGGCTTGGATTTCCTCAAGAAGGATGCGGGCATTCTTAAGGGTGTGGGCAACGGCAAAACGTGCAGTCGAGGCTCCGATGGGAAGCTCAGCCGTTTTTATGCCGCTTAAGCCGCGCAGTGCGGAAATCTCAAGGCTGGGCAGGCTCTTTCCGTTTACAAGCTCATAGGCGGTACGCGCTGCGGCTTCCATGACCCCGCCCGTTGCCGCAAAGATAGTAGCCGCCCCGGTTGAGATTCCAAGGGGCGCGTCAAAGTCCTCCTCCGCCAAGGCGTCAAAATCAATGCCCGCCCGCCTCACCATGCGCGCAAGCTCCCGCGTAGTCAGGGCTATGTCCACGTCGAAGAAAGGCTCCAGCTTTTTACCCTTTTCCTTCCACCACAAATAGGCGTCGCGCATTTCCGGCCGCGCAGCTTCCTTCTTTTTTGCCGTGCAAGGCATGATGGATACCACCACGATCCGGCTGGGGTCCACTCCCGCCTTCTGCGCCCACCAGGACTTCGCCAAAGCGCCGAACATCTGCTGGGGCGACTTGCAGGTGGAAAGATGGGGCAAGAGCTTGGGGTAAAAGGTCTCGATAAAATTGATCCAACCTGGAGAACAGGAGGTTATCATGGGCAGGACCCCGCCGCTCAATCTTTTAATGAGCTCCGAGCCCTCCTCCATGATGGTGAGGTCGGCGGTGAACTGGGTATCGAACACCTTGTCAAAGCCAAGCCGGCGCAGGGCGGCGGCCATTTTGCCCGTGACCAGGGAGCCCGGCTTCATGCCCAGGGCCTCGCCCAAGCTGGCGCGGATGGCGGGAGCAGTTTGCACCAACACGATCTTCTGTGGGTCCTGGAGTGCGGCAAAGACTTCATCGGTTTGGTCGCGCTCGGTCAGGGCCCCGGTGGGGCAAACGATGGTGCACTGGCCGCATGACACGCAGGCCGAGGAATCCAGGCTTGAATCCATATAGGGGGCGATCCGGCTATGAGAGCCGCGCCCCACGAAGTCTATGGCTTGGACGCCTTGAAGGTCGCGGCAAACGGCCACACAGCGGCCGCAGAGAATGCACTTCGCGTTGTCGCGCAGGATGGAGGAACCCGAGTCTGCCGCCACCGTCTTGCGCGTGGGCGGGTAGGCTTGACACCGCACCCCCATAATTTCAGCCAGGTCTTTAAGTTCGCAAGAGGAAGAGCGCAGGCAGGAAAGACAGTCCGCTGGATGATTGGCCAGCAAAAGTTCCACGATACTGCGCCGCGCCTGCATTACCCTGGCGCTGGCACTGCGCACCGCCATGCCGGGGCTTACCTTTTGCACGCAGGAGCGCACCAAAGCGCGCGCGCCCTCCACCTCCACGACGCAGACGCCGCAGGATGCGTTGGACGAAATCCCTTCCAAGCGGCACAGGCTGGGCACCTTAACGCCTGCCAGGGCGCAGGCCTCCATAATGGTGGCGTTCTCAGGTACTTGCAACTTAAGGCCGTCAACGCTTAGGTCTATCATTTTCGTTTCCATATTCTCCCCCTTCCTAGCGCCACGGCGAACGGGCGTTGCGTCGCAAATCACAGCGCAGACAGCGGGCGGCTTCCGCCGCGGCCTGATCCCCATTGTATCCGCCGGATATCTCAATAAAATTCATGTGGCGCTGGGCTGGTGGCAGTTGTTTTACCCGTATCATCTTGCCCGCTTCGGGGGCTACGGGCGCTTCCTGCCCATAGGCTATGTCGCGGAAGAGAGAGCGGAAACGCTCCTGTCCGCTGAGCGCGAGGTCTATCTCTCGGGCGGCCTTCTTTGCCTGACCCATAGCCTCGGCAGCCGTAGCTGGGCCGGTGACCGCGTCGCCGCAGGCCCATATCCCCTCTTCTCCCGCCCGCAGGCTGAAGGGGTCTACCTTGATCCGCCCATCGGCCCATAACTCCAAGGGGTTTTTATCCTTGGCCCCGCCCGATAGTCCACTGGACTCTACTAGCTCGCCTACGGCCACGATGACGTCGTCACAGGGGATATCCTCCGTTTCCCCGGAAGCTTCAGGCTTGGGCCGACCGGTCTTATCGATAGCGCCGGGCATCATCTTTGAAAAACGCACTGCCCGCACTTTGCCCGAAGCATCCTTAAGGAATTCCTCAGGCGCAAGCATGGCGCGGAATTCTATTCCCTCTTCAACAGCTCCCTTGAGCTCTACCGCGTTGGCGCTCATGGCGTCCAAAGACCGGCGATAGGCAACCAGAACCTTTTTACCAAGACGGACAAGGGTCCGCGCGGCGTCGATGGCTACGTTGCCGCCGCCAATGACCAAGACAGTCTTACCCAGTTCAGGAGCACTTCCCTCACCAAAGGCATCGAGCCAGGCATATCCTGAATGCACGCCCTTAATATCCTCTCCGGGAATGCCCAAACGCCTGTCCCCCTCAGCGCCTAAGCATATTAAGACGACATCGTTGTCTTTTTTAAGCGCCTTGAAGCTGATATCCTTACCCACCTTAGTCTTGAATACAAAGTGTACCCCCAGCCGTTTCCAGAGCTCGAGCTCCTTGTCCAAGACCTCCTTGGGAAGCCTGTAGGCGGGTATGCCATAGCGCAGGATTCCTCCAGCCTTTTCATGAGCGTCATACACCGTCACATCATGGCCTAGGCGCACCAGGTAATAGGCCGCGGTAAGACCGGCAGGCCCGGCGCCGATAATAGCTACGCGTTTGCCCGTAGGCGGCAACTTTTCCTTTGCAAGCAAGGACCACACCGCTTTTTCCCTTCCCAGTTTGTACATCGAGTCGGCCAGGTAGCGATGGATCTCGCCCTGGTGGACGCTCTCGTCCATCTGCTCGCGGCGGCAGCGCATCTGGCAATGGAAATGGCAGATGCGGCCTACTGAGCCCGGCAAGGGATTGTCGCGCAGCGTAAGCTCAAATGCCTCCTCTATCCGCCCCTCATTCATGAGGGCAAGGTAGCCGGGGATGTTCATGTGCATCGGGCAGGAATTCTCGCAGAGGGCTTGGAAGAGGGATTCGCAGGAGCCGGAATCGCAGCGTTTGTCGCGGATATGCCGCTCATATTCTTCGCGGAAGTATTTGAGCGTAGTCAACACGGGGTTGGCCGCTGTCTGCCCCAGGCCGCAGAGGGCCGAGTCCTTGACCACGAGGGCAAGGCGCTCAAGCTCGGCAAGCTCTGACATCTGAGCCTCTCCGGCGCAGATGCGTTCCAGGATGCGTTGCATTTGAGAAAGGCCCTCACGGCAGGATACGCACTTGCCGCAGGACTCCGAGGCGGTAAAGCCGATGAAGTAGCGCGCAACGTCAACCATGCAATTGTCCTTGTCCATGGCCACCATGCCGCCTGAGCCCATGATGGCCCCTAAGCTGGCAAGAGATTCGTAGTCTATCTTGGTATGGAAGAGCTCTGCGGGAACGCAGCCGCCAGAGGGGCCGCCCGACTGCAGGGCGCGGATTGCCTTGTTTGGGCCTGCTCCCCCACCCATCCCGTAGACCATGGCTTCAAGGCTGCTTCCCAGGGGTAGCTCGACTAAGCCGGTATTGCGCACCTTGCCGACAAGGGAAAAGACCTTGGTTCCTGGGCTGCCCGGGCAACCTAGGCTTGAGAACCACTGGCCGCCCCGACCGATGATGATGGGGATGTTGCACCAGGTTTCCACGTTGTTGATATTCGTCGGAGCCCCGAGGTAGCCGGATTGGGCGGGAAAGGGTGGCCGCGGCATGGGTCTGCCGGCCTTGCCCTCGGCGCTGGCAATGAGTGCCGTCTCCTCCCCGCAAACAAAGGCGCCGGCGCCCTTAACCATGTCTAGCTCTAGATCAAAGCCGGAACCTAAGATGTTTTTACCCAAAAGCCCCATCCCTCGGGCGTCTTCGATTGCCTTCTTAAGGCGCTCAACCGCCAGGGGATACTCGGCCCGCACGTAGACAAAGCCCTTGCTGGCGCCCATCGCGTAAGCGCCCAAGGCCATGCCCTCAACCAGGGCGTGGGGATCGCTCTCTATTTCGTTGCGGTTCATGTAGGCCCCGGGATCACCCTCATCGGCGTTGCAGATCACGTATTTTTGAGCGGCTTCGGATTTGCGCATGAGCTCCCACTTGCGGCCGGTGGGAAAGCCCGCCCCGCCCCTGCCCCGCAGCCCGGATTTTTTCACTTCATCGATGACAGCCTCCGGGGGAGAAAGGAGGGCCTTAGCTAGGGCCTGGTAGCCGCCGATTGCTATATATTCCTCTATATTTTCCGGGTCTATGAGGCCTGAGTCCCGCATGACGATTTTTTGCTGTCCCTTAAAGAAGGGGAGCTGGTCCCAGTTAGGTAACTTTGGGTAGGCCCTTCCGAGCTCCACGCTCGAGCTCAAAAAGTCCCAGGACTCGATCTTGGCGCTGGCGCGGGCGGAAGCCTTATCGAAGTCCGCCGCCGAGGAAAGGGCTTTGGCCAAGCTCTTTGCGTCCTTGGCTTGGCTTTCAATAAAAAGAAGGGTCGGTTTTCCGGGATAAAAAAGCATCACCAAGGGCTCGGCCGCGCAAAAGCCAAAGCAGCCCACGCGGCGAAGGTTTATGCCTAAGCCGGAGAGGGCGTCAAACAGCTCTTGCGCTCCATTTCCGATTCCGCAGGTGCCTAGCCCGACCGTGGCAAAGGGAGCCTTTTTTAGAAAATCAGAGGCAAGGCTTTGCTGTAGGGTTTCCAATTCCTTGTGGTTTTTCAGTTTCATTTGGCACCCGCCTTGCGTAACTTGGATATGGCGCCGGCCAAGGCGTTGGAAGTCATCCGCGAGAAGATGCGGCCATCTATGGCCACAACCGGGGCCAGCGCGCATTGGCCAAAGCAGGCAACTGTGCGCACCGTGAATTTAGCGTCAGGCGTTGTGAAGGCGGCGTCATCACCTTCGTGAAAATCTTCTATGCCGAGAAGGGCGGCCGCTTCCATAAGGAGGCCTAAGGAGCCGCGGGTGTGACAAGCGGTGCCACGGCAGACGACGATGACGTGGTCTCCCTGCGGCTTAAGGTTAAAGTAGGAATAAAAGGTCGCCGTTGAATATACCGATGAAAGCGGCGTTCCCGTTGCTTCGGCTACCGAACGCAGGGCATCGTCACTCAAGTAGCGATGCGGCTCGGCCGCCTGCACCTCTTCCAGGATGCCCAAAAGAGCCCCCGGCCGTCCCCGATGCCTTTCGACTATCGGCTGTAAGATTTTTTTATCCACCCCCCTGCTTTCCGCCATAATCCCTCCTTTTTTAGAGCCTTCACGACCGAGCTAAAACTCCAGCCATGGAGAATCAGGATCAGTGTAAACCCGGCTTGAGGATAAAACAAGTTTTTTTTATCGATATAAAAGGGGTGAAGACAGGGCTTCCGAAGGAGAATTCAGCAACCTTAGGCGGCAGCTGGCTTATTTTTATGCATTTTTTATTTACGCGCGGGCTTGCGCAGGTTACACTATGCTATCAATGAATCCAGAAGGAGCCGAATGGAAGCCTGCAGAGTAGTCACAAGCGGTACCCTAGCCGCCTCCATTGAGCGCAAGGTAGAACAGATATTCGCGCGCTTGGGGGATTATCCCTTCTTAACCCCCGAAATTTCAAAGGAATTCGGGTATTATCGGAAACACTTCATCAAGGCCTTGCACCGCATTGACGCTAAAATTGCCCGGGGCGGTTTGCGGCCGCTGAGCCAGGAGGGCTTTCCCTATTGCCGTTTTGCCCCCGGATCTCAGCTAAGAATAGCCCTCTTCATAGGCTCCTTCGACCCCTTCCAAATGACACATCTCTCTACAGCCCTCCATTTCTTGGCCTCGCCGGCTTCCACAGCGGACGCAATCCTGGTCATTCCGGAAGGCGGAACCTCCAGCCTAAAGCCCAACAGGTCTGAGCACTCCTACCGCCTGGACATCCTCAACCGCCAGCTCTTGGGGGTATTTGAGCCCCTCGTCATCCCCATGGACATGGGCGCGGAGGCCGACACCCTCAGGATCATCGAGAGCTTTATTGCCCGCTACCCACGATCGCAAATGGAAGTCACCCACCTTATCGGCTCGGACGTAGCCCCCTACGCCGCCCGCCTCATGGAGGAAGATCTGCGTGTCTGGAACGCCAGCGCAAAGGCCAATGAGGTAGACTTCAATTACCGCATGTTCATGGTTCGCCGCTCTGGCTCCTCCGTAGCGGCGGCAGCGCTCAAAACGATCCGCGGCTTGGGCGTCAAGGTTCAGGAGGACAGGCATATCGTCATTGCCCCCTCCTCTACCGATTTCCGCGAACGCGGGGCTTTTACCATCGTATTCCCGACAGAGAGCATGCTCAGTCATTTGGAAATTCTATTCCGCTACCGCCTTAACAAACCCTGGATGCAGGAGGGCGATGAGGGAGCTGAAGGACCTGGACGGGCAGAGAGTGGAGAAGAAGGGCACTGAGGGGTTCGGGGCCTTCAGCCTGCTCATTTTTTACCCCTAAAACCAAGGCCTAACCTTGCTTTTCCTTGACAAAGGCCCCGTCCGCGGTACAAAGTGTGCCAACTGGAATGGCTGCATCATGTATCGGGGGTTTTGTATGCTTAAGTCTCTTCTGACTCGTTCTAAAAGCCGCGTTAGGCGGCCATTGGTTTTTACCTTTTTGATTTTTCTGGCAGCATACTCCTTGGCGGCTCAAGAACAGAAAAAACCATCCATTCTCCTCATCCATTCCTACCATCAGGGGCATTTTTGGACAGATCGGGTAAGCGACGGAGTCAAAGACATCCTGAGGGCGCGCGGGCTCATTGACCGGTTGCAAATAGAGTATGTCGATAGCCAAAGATATCCCAGCGCCGAGAACCGCGCGAATTTTATCAATTATATCACCGAACGAGCTCAAGCACATGATTTCCAAATTATAATCAGCTCCGATGATGAAGCACTGAAGCTGGCGGTTGAATTGAGACCGCGATTATTTCCCATGGCTCCCATCGTGTTCTGCGCAATAAGCGAGCCCTATGAGGACATTGTAGGAAAGCAAACCGATATCACGGGAATTCTTCGATATCAAGACCCTCAAGCTGCATTGAATGTAATCAAACTTATTCAACCGAATCTTCGTGAACTCTTTCTCTTAATGGATAATTCCTCTTCTGGCCTCGAATCGGAAAAAGAAATACGCTTGGCCGCGCGGGCAACAGATGTCAGCTTTAAGATCACCACAATACCCTATCAGAGCATCGAGCAAACCATTTTTTTTCTAGAGCGAGTTCCCAAAAAGAGCGCCGTTCTTTTGCTCGACTATAACCGCGACAGCAAGGGAAAGTGGCTTCAATCCGAGGAAACGGGCGCGCTTTTCGCACGGCCTTGCCGCGCTCCAATCTACACGATGGACGGCAATCGGTTCTCGGGGGGGGTTTTAGGTGGAAGCATGCTGTCCGGCAATAAGCAAGGAGAGGACGCGGCATCTATCGCGCTTCAGATCCTCGGCGGGAAAAAACCGGAAGAGATTCCGGTATTAGACAAGCCGGTATCGGTTCTCGGCTTTGATTACCGGGTCATGCGCAGATTCGGCCTTCCTATTTCCCGATTGCCAAAACATGCGATTCTTGTCAATAGATCGCAATTTGCCCTTGATCGCTACCAACTTCAACTTAGCGCCCTCATCGGATTCAGCCTCTTACTCCTGCTCTTGAGTGGCAGCCTGATGGCGAATATCCTCAAACGGAAAAATGCCGAGGCGGCACTCTCGAGACTTGCGGTAATATTGGAAGCAACAACCGACTTAGTCTGCACCGCCAGCATCGATCTTAAGATCAACTATCTTAACGGCTCTGGCCGCCAACTCTTGGGCTGGACCGGTATTTCAAAAAAGACGATAGAGGACAGCATGCCCCCCGAGGCTTTTGCCATCTTCAAAGAAGAATCATTGCCTACGGTGGAACACTCCGGGCGCTGGACCGGGGAGACGATCATTAGAACCCAAGACGGCCGACTCATCCCGGTTTCACAGGTACTCATGCTCCACGCTGGGAAGACGATGAGGCAACGCTATATTTCAACCGTAATGAGGGATATATCCGGGCGCATAAGCACCGAGGAAGCGCTGCGAAAGAGCGAGGAAAATCTACGTATTACCCTTGATTCCATCGGGGACGCGGTAGTGGTCACTGACGCCCAGGGCAGGGTTACCCGCATGAATCCGGTAGCAGAAAACCTTGCACTCTGCACCCAGGAGGAGGCGGCTGGAAGATCGATTATGGAAATCTTGAACGTCAGCTCCGATGACGGCAAAAACATCCTATCCAGCCCAGTCGATTACGTTATCAAGGAAGGCAAGCCCGCGGTCCAGCATGCCGTACCGCGCGTACTCACCCGCCACGACGGCTCCCGTCGCTCGATAGCCGATTCGGCGGCTCCCATTCGCGATAGGGATGGAAAGGTGCTCGGCGCGGTTTTAGTTTTGCGCGACGTGAGCCAAGAGATGGAACTTCAAGAACGCTTGCGTCAAAACCAAAGGATGGAGGTTATCGGGCAACTTTCCGCAGGAATAGCCCATGACTTCAACAA
>JBGSOB010000190.1:0-8962 GCA_041739325.1 Treponematales bacterium | reverse complement strand
GATCATGTCCGGCCGTCTGGCCTTCAAGCTCTACGACACCTACGGCTTCCCCATCGAGCTTACCCTGGAGCTTGCCGCGGAAAACGGTATGACGGTCAACCGCGAGGAATTCGACGAAGCCTTTAAAAAGCACCAGGAACTCTCCCGCGCCGGCGGGGAGGCAACCTTCAAGGGCGGGCTGGCTGAGCAGTCGGAAGTGACAACCAAGTACCACAGCGCCACCCACCTCTTGCAGGCGGCCCTCAAAAAGGTCCTGGGAAACCACGTTGCTCAAAAGGGCTCCAACATCACCGCCGAGCGCATGCGCTTCGACTTTGCCCACGACGCGCCCATGACAAAGGAAGAGATCGCGGAGGTCGAGCGCCTCGTGAACGAGCAGATAGCCCGCGACATCCCCGTCACCATGGAGATCATGGATCTCGAGGCCGCCAAGGCATCAGGCGCCACCGCCCTCTTTGGGGAAAAATACGAAGCCAAGGTCAAGGTCTATACCATCGGGGATTTTTCCAAGGAAGTCTGCGGCGGCCCGCATGTAGAGCGCACAGGCTCCATGGGCAGGTTCATCATACAAAAAGAGCAATCATCCTCGGCTGGGGTGCGCCGCATCCGCGCCGTCTTAGAATAAGAACTATCCAGGGAAGGACACCTTTTGCAAAGGTTTCCTTCCCCGGACCCTATCCTTCCAAAACAGCCTTTGAACCAAGCTCCAATTATGAGTTTTTGGTTAGGTTTATAAGTCTATACAGACTCTCCGTCCCTCCCATCCTATACTGATAAAGCACGCTCTCAGGTAGGAAGGAGTTCATCCATGAAGCATCTAAACAGGTCCCTAGGATCCCGGCTTTTCTCAATGCCTCTAGCCCTTTGTCTCATCCTAGGCATTTTTTCCGCCCTCACCTTCAGCCTTTCCTGCTCCAGGCCGGGCGGAGAACTCGTGCTCCTTTCCGGCTCGGAAAATGAAGGCCTTGAACCCCTCATCCAAGAATACGCGCGTTCAAAGTCAATCAAGATAAAAATGGTCTACAAGGGCTCGGTGGATATGATGCTCGAACTCGGAGAGGCAGACTTCCCCTATGACGCAGTCTGGCCGGCTAATAGCCTCTGGGTCCACTTAGGAGACACAAACAGAAGGGTCAAGCACCTCAAATCCATCATGACAAGCCCCATCGTCTTTGGCGTGCGCTCAAGCCTTGCCGAGGGTTTTGGCTGGAAGGGCAAGAGCGTCCAGGTACGTGACATCCTTGAGAAGATCGCTTCAGGAAAGCTATCCTTCATGATGACAAGCGCCACCCAATCCAACTCAGGGGCCGGCGCCTATCTGGGTTTTCTCTACGCCTTGGCCGGGAATCCTTCTATGCTCGAATCAACCCACCTTGCAGACAAGAGCCTGCGCCGCGACATTCAAGCCATCTTGGCCGGGGTAGAGCGCTCTTCGGGCAGTTCCGGCTGGCTCAAGGAGCTCTACCTCAAACAGCCCCGCGACTCTATGGTAAACTATGAAGCCCTCATACTCGAGACCAACGCCGAGCTTGAAAAGGAAGGCAAGGAAGCCCTCTGGATCGTCTATCCCTCGGACGGCATATCATCGGCAGACTCACCCTTAGGCTTTGTGGACCGCGGCTTGGGCCAAGACAAGGAAAAAATCTTCCTGGATTTCCAAGCCTACCTTCTCTCCAGCCCAGTGCAAAAGCGCATTGAAGGGCTCGGACGGCGCACCGGCTTGGGCGGAACGGCCGCCGCCCCGGACCCTCAGGTATTCCGCGCCGACTGGGGCGCCCTCGGACAAAAAAGCATCTTCCCGGTGCCCCTTCCCGCCAGGGATGTTTTGCGAGAAGCCCTCGATCTCTACCAGTCCGAATTCAGAAAGCCCTCGCTTACCGTTTACTGCCTAGATTTCTCCGGTTCAATGGCGGGAGAGGGAGAGTCAAAACTAAAAGAGGCTATCGGCTACGTCCTTGATCCACAGCTTGCCTCCCGTTTTATGCTCCAACCAGCCTCAGGGGATATTTCTCACATCATTGCCTTTTCTGACAGTATCCTTAAAACATGGAGTATAGACGGCCGGGCGCCGGAAAAGGCTTTAGAAACCCTTGAGGAAATCCGGGCCTTCCCCCCGGGAGGGGCAACGGACATCCATGGTCCGGTGCTGGAAGCCCTGCGGCTCATCAACGCTCAACCCAATCTCTCGGATTACATCCCCTCCATCATCCTCATGACGGACGGGGAGGATAACCGCGACCCAGGCATTTCGGCGGTTCAAGGTCAATGGCAGGCCGTCGGCTCTACCGTACCCATTTTTGGCATAACCTTTGGGGAGGCAAAGCCGGAACAACTTGAAGAAATGTCAGAGTTGAGCCAAGCGCGCATCTTTGACGGAAGGTCGGACCTGGCTAAGAGCTTCAGGACTGCCAAGGGTTACAACTGATGAAGCACAAACTCCTGGGCATCATCATCATCATCGTCGTCATCGGCGTTGCCGTCGCCTACGTATTCATAGCCAGGGAAGGCCTACCCTCTCTGGGCAACCTGGCGCCTAAAAAATTAGTCACCGTCAGCGGCCTCATCGGAAGCGAGAAAAGCAACTTTCTTGAAGATCCGGCCCTTGTCAGGCGCCTACGGCTCAATCATGGGCTTAAAATCGATTTCCGCAAGGCCGGTTCCATAGAGATGGTCAGAACCGACATGGGCGCCGGCTCCGATTTTCTCTGGCCCTCCAGTCAGCTGGCCCTTGAATTGTATAAGGAGGGGGGCAATAAGCCTAAAAGGGAAGGCCTTATTTTTTCCAGCCCCCTGGTGTATTACGCCTGGGACGAGGTTGCCGCCGCCCTTGAAAGCAAGGGCATGATCCAGGAAACGGATGGCGTGCTCTACCTGCGTAGGCATAAAGAACTCTTTGACCTAATCCTTGCGCCCACAGAATGGTCGGCCCTCGGCTTGGATTTTTACGGAAAGATCAGCCTTATCTCCACCGACCCTAACCTCTCCAATTCCGGAATGCTCTTTGCCGGGCTGGCGGCAAACGTCATCTCCGGCGACGTCATCGACTCCCAGGCCTTGAGCGCCGTCGCGCCGCGGGTCAAGGGGCTCTTTGCCCGCATGGGCTACCTTCAGCATTCCACCGGCATCCTCTTTGAGGATGAATTCCTTAAGAAAGGGGCGGGGCAATACCCCATGATCGTGGGCTATGAAAACCAGATCGTGGAGTTCTCCTTAAAAAACCCCGAGCTCTGGGAGCGGGTGTCACATCGCATCCGCAGCATCTACCCTGTGCCGACGGTATGGTCCAGCCATGCCTTCATAGCCCTCACGGAAAAGGGAGAGCGGCTCTTGGAAGCCTTGTCAGATCCGGTGATTCAAGAGCTGGCATGGAAATCCCACGGCTTCCGTTCCGGGCTCGCGGTAGAGGCTCAAGATCCTGCCGCCCTGGGCGTGCAGGGTATTCCCGCCACAATCAATCAAGTCATCCCCATGCCAAAACCCTTGATCGCCCTAGAATTGCTGGAGGCCCTGCGCTAGCCTAACCTGAATCTTGCTTATCCCTCACCGCAAGCCAACCCCGGCCGGTCATGCTGTTTATGCGGGAAACCCGCGCACAAGAGGGGGAGCATGGTGGGCCGGCGCTTCATGGAAGATGTACAGCGTAAACTGAGAAGTTTCTTTTCATCGCCTTCGAAAATCATCATCCTCTGCCTAAGTCTTACCGCAGCCCTCCTTTCCCTCTTGCTTTCCCTCTTCCACGGCCTCGCCGCAGATAAAGCAGGCAAAAAAGCAGGGGCCCAAGCATCGCAGGGCGCCCTCTTCTTTTTTCTCCCCGGCTGCCACGACTGCTCACAACAGGAGGAGGTTCTACACGAATTGGCAGCGGAGGATGGTAATTTTTCCTTTCAAGCCCTCGACGCAAGTCTACCGGCAAACGCCGCCCTCTATAAACGCTTAAGTGCGGAAGCGGGCCTTGCCCCAGAAAATATGGGCATACCCACTACCTTTATTGGCAAAACCGCTCTCGTTGGACTGTGGAGTATAAAGGAATACCGTCAAGGCGCGCTGGAGGGACTTCCTCACGCAGCCAGAGAAAACCCTGAACTATCTCAGGCTACTGAGCCTTCAGCACGCGCAGGCTTAGCGGGCTTAAAGATCCGGCTTCCCCTGCTAGGAGGCCTGGACCTACAAAGTCTTTCCCTGCCGGCATTGACTATAGTGCTTGCCCTAGCCGATGGCTTTAATCCCTGCGCCATGTGGGTCCTTGTCTTCATGATCGGGCTTATCGCCGGACTAGGCGACAAACGGAAGATTTGGATAATCGTGGGTAGCTTCGTCCTCGCTTCCGGCATCCTCTACTACCTCTTTATGACGGCCTGGCTAAACGTATTCATCTTTACCGGTTCCTTACGCATCGTAAGCGTCTTGATCGGCGCCTTCTCTCTAGGCTTTGGCGGCTTGGGCATTCAAGAGATCATCAGCTCCAAGGGCCATATCGCCTGCGCCCTGGGAGACGGCAAGCGAAGAGAGAGCCTTATGGAGAAAATCCGCGCCACTATCAGCAAGCCCATCTCCCTAGGGCTAGTGGCCGCCGTCATTGTGCTGGCATTTATTGTCAACTCAATCGAATTCGCCTGTTCAGCCGCCATCCCCGCGGTTTATACCAAGGTACTCAGTCAAACAGGGCTCTCCATCCCGCTGTACTACCTCTACTTGGCCATCTACGTCTTATTCTTCATGTTGGACGATCTTATCGTGTTTTCTTTAGCGGCCTTCAGTCTAGGGAGTTTCTCAGGAACAAAGGCCGTCCTCGTTTCAAAAGCGGCGGGCTCAGTGGCTATGCTCGCCCTCGGCCTCTTACTTCTCTTTTTTCCCCACCTCATTGGGGCATAACACACAATCGTATCCAAGGAGTTCAGCATGAAGAACATAAAGTTTCTCTCACCCTCTACCCTACCCGACTCCGCGCTTTTACCCGGCCTGCCCATATCCCGCGTCTTTCTCGGCCTCGGCATAAGGGACTTCCGCAGCGCGGCACAATACGTGCGGGATTTGCCCTACGGGCCCTCCAGCCGCTACGATGACTCCCTGATCCTTCTCAGGGAGGGCCAAGGCAACTGCTTGACAAAGCACGGCTTGATCGCCCGCCTTGCCGCGGAGATCAAACTCCCCATTTTTAGGATCGAGGGTTTTTATCGTTTGAACGATTCCATCGTGCCGGGTATCAGCGCAACCCTAAGCCCCTTTAAACTCAGCTGGCTGCCTTATAACCATTGTTTTCTCAGCTGTCCCTGGGGCTATATCGATCTGACCGAGGGCAATTGCAACGGAAAAAGCGGCCTCATCACCGACTTCCTTGCCATCTATGCCGTTCCGGTTGAGCAAACAAACCTCGAGCGGCGGGCTATGCGCTTGGAATTTCTCAAATCGATTCTGGATGACGAGCCGCAATTCTCAAAGCTTGGACTGGAGGGTCTCTTAAGCGCCACCGACGCTTGCCAGGAGAGAATGAGCGCCGCCTGTGCCCTAGCCCTTAGCTAAAGGCAGATCGCGGCGGGGTCTCAGCACGCCAAGCAATTTACTTTTTTACTAGCCTATCCTTCCAAAGAGTTTTGGGCAAAGGCCAAGCGGTTCTTTGCCCTTTCCATGCCTACCATGGCCCTTTCGCGCTCCCAGCTCATCTGGGTTTCCGCCACGCGTTTTTCAGCCCGCGCCAAGGCACGCCGCGCCCGCTCAATGTCTATGTCCTCGCGCCACTCAAGCGCCCCGGCGAGTATCGTCACCTTTCCCGCCTTTATGATAAGCACTCCCTCGGTCAGGCAGGCTTGGCGCAGCTTGCCCTCACAGAGCAAAGACATGCGGCAAATCGCGATGGGCGACACAAGATCCGCGTGCCCCGGCAGCACGCATATCTCGCCGTCGCAGAGGCGCAAGCTCAGGCTTTGAGCGCGGCAACTGAGCACCTCACGCTCGGGGCTTAATATCTGCAGGCTGAAATCGCTCATTTCTCCCGCTCCAGCACGTCCTCAATGCTGCCGGCCATATAAAAGGACTGCTCCGAAAGGCCGTCCACCTGGCCGTCGAGTATCATCTTAAAGCCGTGCACGGTGTCTTTGATGGGCACGTATTTTCCCGGCATGCCGGTAAAGTGCTCGGCAACATGGAAGGGCTGGGAAAAAAAGCGCTGGATCTTCCGCGCGCGGGACACGACAAGGCGGTCATCGGGAGAAAGCTCGTCCATGCCTAAAATGGCTATGATATCCTGCAGTTCCTTATAGCGTTGCAATACCTGCTGTACCCGCCGCGCGGTGCTGTAATGCTCTTCCCCCACCACATCCGCGCTCAAGATCCGCGAATTGGAGGCCAGAGGGTCCACCGAGGGGTAGATTCCCAATTCCACAATGGAGCGCGAAAGCACGGTTGTCGCGTCTAAGTGGGAAAAGGTCGTTGCCGGGGCGGGGTCGGTCAAGTCGTCCGCGGGAACGTAGACGGCCTGCACCGAGGTGATCGATCCGGAGCGCGTGCTGGTTATCCTTTCCTGCAAGGCCCCCATCTCGGTGGCCAATGTCGGCTGATAGCCCACCGCGGAGGGAATGCGCCCTAAGAGGGCTGAAACCTCCGAGCCGGCTTGGATAAAGCGGAAGATATTATCGATGAATAAAAGAACATCCTGACGCTCGGCGTCGCGGAAGTGCTCGGCCATAGTCAGTCCGGAAAGCGCCACGCGTATACGCGCCCCCGGCGGCTCGTTCATCTGCCCAAAGACCATCGCCGTTTTTGAGAGCACCCCCGACTGCTTCATCTCGTTCCACAAATCGTTGCCCTCGCGGCTGCGCTCGCCCACCCCGGTAAAGACGGAAAAACCCGAATGCTCGCTGGCTATGTTACGGATGAGCTCCATGATAACCACCGTCTTGCCGACCCCGGCCCCGCCAAAAAGGCCTATCTTCCCGCCCTTGGCGTAGGGGGCTATCAAATCGATTACCTTGATTCCCGTCTCAAGAATCTCCGTGGCGGGCCTTTGGTCAAGGAAGCCCGGCACGGGGCGGTGGATGGGCAGGCGTTGGCCGCCTGTAAGCGCCCCGGCTCCGTCTATCGGCCTGCCGGTAACGTCGAACATTCGGCCCAAAACCTCGCGCCCCACCGGAACGCTGATGGGCCCGCCGCTATCGCGCGCGCGCGCCCCGCGCGCTAGGCCGTCCGTTGCAGACATGGCCACGGCGCGCACTACATCGTTCCCAAGGTGCTGTAAAACCTCCACCACGATAGGCCCCGCCCCCGGGCGCTCGATATCCACCGCGTTAAGAATGTCCGGCAAGCGCCCATTCTCAAACCTCATGTCTATCACCGAGCCGATTACCTGGGTGACTGTACCGTAGTTGCCAGTTGCTTCCATACTCCGTCCTTGCCAGCCCTAACCTAGGGCGGCCGCTCCTGAAACGATTTCGCTCACCTCGGCGGTTATGATCGCCTGGCGCGCGCGGTTATACTTAAGCGCAAGGGCATCCAACATATCCCGAGCGTTCTTGGAGGCCGCGTCCATAGCCGTCATCCTGGAGCTCTGCTCGCTAGCGTAGGATTCCACCAAGGCGGCGTAGATGACGCCCTCTATGTATTGGGGCACGAGGGTTTTTAAAGTCTCCTCCAGAGAGGGCTCAAAATCCATCTCCAGCCTCATCAAACCCGGCTCAGCTGGCGCCGGGGCCTCTGAGCCGGAGAGAAGGGAGCCGCGCGCTCCGGAACCCTTGCGCAAACTCGAGCGCGGTATGGGCATGAGCTTAAGGATCTCAGGCTCAATCTTCACAGCCGAGTGCATGCGCGTGTAGACGATATGGAATTCGTCTATCAAGCCGCGGCGGTACTGGCTTAAGACCATAAAGCCGATTCGGCGCGCCAGCTCCATGCTGGGGATATCGCTCTTAGACTTAAAATCCTCAAGGATGGGCACCCGCGTGCGCACAAAGTAGCGGGTGGCCAGGGAGCCCACCATGAGGAGAAAGGGGTTCTCCAAGCCTTGGCAGAGCCCTTCCGCTAGGGCGATGACGTTGTGGTGGAAGCCCCCGGCCATGCCGCGGTCGCCGCTCACAACAATGATGCCCGAGCGCTTGCCCGGCTTTTCCGCCCCATCGTCAAAATAGAGGGCTTCCTCCGGGTCAACCTCTAAGGCTATCTCCTCCATCAGGCTACGGATGGCCTTAAAGTAGGGCACGCTCTGGCTAAGGGCGCGCCGGGCCTTGCGTAGGCGCGATGTGGAGATAAGCCGCATCGCCTCGGTCAGCTTGAGGGTTTGGCCAACGCTGCGCATCCTCTGCCGCAGTTCGCGGGTTCCTGACACCTTAGGCCCCCGTCCGGTTCATAGCTAAAAATAATTCAATGGCTTGCTTAAAACCGGCCTCAGTCTCGCGGTCCATCTCAGCGCTGGAGGCAATGGCTTCGAGCAATTCCGGGCGGTTATCCCGGACATAGGCGCGCAAGCGGCTGTAGAAGTCTCGCAATTGAGGAATCTCAATATCAGAGAGTTGCCCATTGGAGGCGGCATAGAGAGTCAGCACCTGCTCAGACAGTGGCAGGGGCGCGCCCTGGCTCTGTTTGAGTGCCTCCAGGATGCGAGCGCCCTGGGCAAGCTTGTCCTGGGTCAGGCGGTCGAGGTCTGCCCCAAACTGGGCAAAGGCGGAGAGCTCGCGGTACTGGGCAAGGTCAAGGCGCAGGCGGCTGGCAACCTTCCGCAGGGCCTTGGCCTGAGCCGTCCCCCCCACGCGCGAGACGGAAAGCCCTACGTTGACCGCCGGCCGGAAGCCTGAGTAAAAGAGCTCGCTTTCCAAGAAAATCTGGCCGTCGGTAATGGAAATGACGTTGGTGGGAATGTAGGCGGATATGTCGCCGGCCTGGGTCTCTATAATGGGCAGGGCGGTGATAGATCCGCCCCCCTCTTCCTCGGAGAGCCGCGCCGCCCTTTCCAGCAAGCGCGAGTGCAGGTAGAACA
>JBGSOB010000187.1:0-32048 GCA_041739325.1 Treponematales bacterium | reverse complement strand
TCGTTACAAGTCTGATCTTCCTAAAAAACGTGTGAGAGTAGCGAAATCCCATGATCTAAGTCGAATTTTCATTGTGAACTAAGAAAAAAGGGCCGTCCAAAGTTTCTTCTTGGACAGCCCCAGCTTTTTTTGGAGGTGGCGGGAATTCCTTCCGGGAGTCGGCCTCCTGCCGCCTCCCTCCAGGCCGCCCCCTCGCGCTGGCGCGGAACATCCTGTTCCGCTTCCGCTTGCGCGCGCGCTCGGGTTTCAATTCCCGCCACCTTGCCTGAATGAAAAAACCCGCCTTACGGCGGGTTTTACTTTTTTTGGAGGTGGCGGGAATTGAACCCGCGTCCTAGCGTGCGCACCAAGGACGTCTACAGGTTTGGCCGCTCGTTCATTGTCGGGCAAGCGCCGCGGAACGGAACGCCGCGCAAACCGTATTCCGGAATTTGGTCTCCCCCAGCCCCCGGACGGGTCGGAGAACAAGCCCTGGTCAGTTACAGAGTCACCGGTCGCTCAAGGCGGCGCAACCGGGACTCCGGCTCAAACTACTTACGCAGCGAGAGCGTAGTTGTCAGTGTTGGCAACTAAAAGTTTTGCCGAATCAGGAGGTCGGCACTCCACCTGCAGCCCATGACGACGTTCACGTCAGTCGAAACCGGTGCACCCCCATGCTCTTTTAATATACCCCGGCTTGGACCAGTGGTCAAGCTTCTGAGGATTTCCCGCTCAGCCCCATGCTCCGCTTCTTCTAAGCCCTCGGATCCGCTGATAAGCGGCTACCGATGATAGCGTTTATGAGGGCGGCCGCGTAGGAAAGTTCTTCCCTGCCCAAGTCCTCCCCAAAAACAAGCTCAAGGTCTCCCTGGCGAGGAATGATTACCGCGCTGGAAGCCTTTGCTTTTACGGGTTTGCCTATCCGCGCCGCTTCTAAAATGGAAAGGGGCGCACGAAGCCTCCGATGGAAAAGGAGAAAGCCCTTGCTTAGTTTTACTTCATCCCTTCCTATGACAAGCTCGGCGCGGCCAAAGATGGCATTCAGGCCGGCATTGGCCATAAAAAGACCGATGAGGAGGAAGGGAAGGAAAAAGAGGAGGGCGATGAAATCACCTCCGCCAAAGATTAGCCCAAGGAGAAAGAGGAAGCAAAAGCCGAGCCACGTACTGGCAAAGAGGGAGAAGGCAATACCGGATATCTTATTGGAAGGGTTTGCTTCCGCGTTGCGTGGCCCACGAAGGATGAAGCCGTCAGGGCTTTCTCCGGCCTGGATTTTTGTCCCCGCTGGGATAGCTATTGTCCGCCAATCACGGGCGAAGAAAACGGCCTTCGCTTCCTCGCTGGAAGCCCTTACCCCCGCGACGCTAATATCCGGCACGTCGGGATCATCTCTTATATCCATCATTCTTTCCTTTTGTCGGCGCACTCGATAACGGCGCCTCCAACGACATAGTCTTCCTCGTAGAGCACGACCGATTGGCCGGGGGCTATCCCGCGTTGTGGTACTTCGAAATTTAGGTGTAGGCGCTCCCTATCAAGTATATCGGCATGCGCCGCCGCTGGGGCGTGGTTCTGCCGGATACGGGCCCGCACTTCCAGATGATTGTCGCTTGGATCCTGCAGGTAGAGCTCGCGGGCAGAGAGGCCCGTGGAAAGGAGCTTGTCCTCAGAGGAGACGACGATGCGGTTTGCCTTGGCTTCGATGCGGCTTACGTAAACCGGCGAACCGGCGGCAACCCCCACGCCCCTGCGTTGGCCGATGGTGTAGTAGGCTATGCCGCGATGTCGGCCGAGTATCTTGCCCGCCTCATCCACGATGTCGCCTTCGGAAAGCGCGGAATCCTTGAAAAGCGAGCCGTAATCCCCTCCGGCTATGAAGTCTTGGCTCTCCGGCAATTCCGCGGTTTCCAAGCCGAATTCTCTGGCCATCGCCCGCACCTGGGGTTTTGTATATCCACCCAAGGGGAAGACGATGCCGGCCAATTGCTCGCTTGAGAGGCGGTAGATGAAGTAACTCTGGTCTTTTGCCGGGTCCACGCCCTTCATGAGGCAGCTCTTGCCGCGCCGCTGGCCTATACGGGCGTAGTGGCCGGTGGCAAAGGCGTCGAAGTCCAAACCGCTTTCTCTGGCTCGGTCAAGTAAAAAGCCGAATTTGAGAAGGGTGTTGCAGCGCACGCAGGGGTTGGGCGTGCGGCCGGCGAGGTATTCGTCGCGGAAATAATCCAGCACCCGCTCGCGGTATTCTTTTCTCAGGTCTATCACATGGTAGGCTATGCCCAGCTTGTCGGCTATGCGTTGGCTGACTTCAATATCCTCATTTTCCCCTGGGCCGAAGCAGGCGTGCTTGGCCCCTTCCTGAACGCCAAAGCTCTCGTCGTAGACCCGCATGGTAAGGCCCAAAAGCTCGTGGCCTTGGCTTTTGAGGAGGGCGGCGGCAACCGAGGAGTCAACCCCGCCTGAAAGGCCGATGGCAATGCGCTTCTTTCCCGCCATGGCCTAAAACCTCCTGAGTTTGATGGCGTCTACCGGGCAGACTTCATGGCAGCAATAACAGCGTATGCAGGCCTTAAGGTCTATCTCAACCTTTTTATCGATGCGCAGCGCGTGCGCCGGGCAGATTTTAACGCAGCCGGAGCAGAGGATGCATTTCTTATGCCTAAAGGCTGGGCGCTTGGTTAGGGCGCCTTGGATAAGGTTGTGGAGCGGCCCGGGAATTTTATTTCTAAAACTAATCGGCTGGCTTTCTTTAAGGAGCTTGAAACCGGGAACCATGAATTTATGGATATCGTCGCCGACGATGAGCTCTTCCTCTCCAGCCTTGAGCCAGTGGCCAGAGTCCAGTGCCTGTTTGAGGTAGGAGATATCGTCTGGATCGTAACCGATAAGGCGGCAGGAAAGCCTATCCAAGGCAAGGAGATTGCTGGAGGCGGCGAGTACCCCGATCTGCCGTGGGTCGCCTGAACCGGGACCGGGGCCTTCCATGCCCACAACGGCGTCCATGAGGGCAAAGCCGGATTTGAGGCAAAGGTTTAGGTCCACCAACATCTGCCCGAAATGCTCCACGTCCTTAAAGCGGAAGTGGTAGGCCGCCTTGTCAAAGCCAGGCACCACGCCAAAAAGATTTTTAAGCGCGCCGGTGTAGCGCATGAGGGAATGGGTCTTGAGTTTTGGCAGGGAGATGAGGATGTCGGCGTCTCGCACCGCCTTGGCTATCTTGAAGGATTTAACAAGGAGGCCTGAGGGGTTGTCCACTTCCACGGCTTGGCTGAAGTCGTCGAATTCCACACCTTCGGAATCGACAACCTCTAAGATGCCGCATTTTTTTGCGGCAAGCTCAAAGCCCTGATAGCCAGGGGATTCCCCTACGATAATACGCCGTGGATCTTCTTTTTTGATGCGGCGGATAAGGGCGCGCAGCACTTCCGGGTGGGTGCTTACCGCTTCCTCCGGCCGGGCGGCCTTGAGGAGGTTAGGCTTGAGGAGGATTGTCTTTCCCCTCATGGAGGGGGCTTGGGCATCTTCCCAGAGGGCGTTTACGGCGGTTTGAACGCGCTCCGGATGGTAATCCGGGCAGGAGCGCAGGGCGACAACTCGGTTCATAGTTCCATGATAGCCTGACTGACCGTTCTCCGTCGAGACGTGAGCGGGCGCTTTTTCCGCCGCTAGATCATGAAGCCCATGTCAAAGAGAATAGAGGGGGTTACCTGTCCGTCTTGGTATATGTCCAGCCCCAACCCGGTCCCCACGGAGAGGGGAATAAAGCCCAGAAAAAGGCGTGAATCGAGGGCGCAGCGGAAGGGCTGGGAGAATTCCCCGGAGAGGGGGCGGTAGGCTAGCTTAGCTGAAAGATGGATATCCATGAGGGGTAACTGCAGGCCAAAGGCCGCTTGGCCGCCTAGATGCAGTGCTATAAGATTCTCTTCGATAAGGCTCATGGATAGATAGGGTGAAAGGCTCGCGTCAAAAATGCCAAAACTCAAACTGAAAGGAAAGCCAAGTTTCAAGCCCGACCCGAGTTCGCCTAGGCTCAAGCGGGCGAGGGTTTGCGGCAGGGCGGCAAAGCCCTGGGCGTAAAACGCAGCTTCAAGCCCCTCTTGCTTGCTAAGCCTCAGATACCGGATTTTTACAGCGGCGCTTAGGGCTGCGCCGCTTTGCGAGCCTGGGCCAAAGAGGGATCCGAAGGCAAAGGAGGCTTCAAGCTTATCCGTCAAGGATCCGCGCATGCCCATCCAAAAGGGGATGACTAAAAGATTGTTTTCGCTTCCAAAGGGCATACCAAGACCCATGCGGGATTCTATCCCGCCACGAGGAAGGATGGAGGCGTCAGGGCAGTGGGCGTAGCCTGAAACTCCGTTTGAAATGTCTCGGTTCACAAAGCGCGCCGTGGAATCCAAAACGATGATTGTCTGGGCCATGTCAGGCTCGCCATCGCTTCCCTCTGCTTCGACGATAACCGAGTAGCGGCCGTCGGGCAGTATTTTCCCTTGAGAGTCCCGTCCGTTCCAGCTGTAGCCGTATTCCCACGTGTCAAAACTCGGGTATTCCTCCTCCGCCACTAGATCGTAGTCCTTGGTTTCTATCCTGAGCCTGCCGGAGCCAGGGGCGCTGACGCGGAAGCTTATGTCGCTTTTTCCCAGAATGCCAGGGCCGGCGGGATTGAAGAGTGAACGCGATGCGGAGAGCCCGCTCAGCTCGAACTCGGCTTCTTCCAGACTGAAGCTTATGGACTCTGAAAAGAGATCGCTGATAGTCACGCTTTCTTCTTGGCTCTCGTAGCCGAAGAGCCGCGCGCGGACGCTGTGATTTCCCACCGTGAGCTTGTGCCTGCCTGAGCTACTCACTTGATCATCGATAAGGACCTGCGCGTAGGGAGGGTCCACCGAGATGTCGAGGATGCCCAGACGGGCTTCCAGGTTACTCATGATGATGTAGCGGTTACCCGCCTGGGCGTTTAGGCGATGGATTTGATTCTGGTAGCCTAAAAGGGATATTTCGATACTGTAGGAGCCGGGGCCGTAACCCTTAAGATCGAGGGGGCTTAGGCCCACGTAGTCTCCGTTGATTTCGATGCGCGCGCCGCGGGGCTTGGAATCTATGCTGAATTCGACCCCCGCTTCTTGGGTTTTTTCCACTTTGCTGCCACCGGCGCTCGATTGGGCGCCTAAGGGCAGGAATCTAAAAAAAACAAAAAGAGCCAGTGATAAGAGGGCGCCAAGGTTTCGTTGTGGATTCATAGCATAGAGTCTAACGCATTTTTCTAGAGTTGCCAGTCCCAGCCAAAGTGGCTACAATCTGAGCCATGAATGAAAGCAGCTTTAGCCTCTCCGGGGGCCAAGGGGCTAAGCCCCTCATCGATTCCCTGCGGGCCGAGGTTGGCCGGGTAATGATCGGCAAGCAAGGCCTGGTGGATTCACTCATCGCCGGCCTTATCGCCCCTGGGCATATCCTCATTGAGGGCGTTCCGGGCATAGCCAAGACCCTTGCCGCCCGTTGTCTTTCCACGGCAGCCGGCCTTGGCTATTCGCGGATTCAGTTCACTTCCGACCTCTTGCCGGCAGACGTTACCGGCACCCTGGTCTTCAATCAAGCCGACGGCAAATTCAACGTCCGCAAGGGACCGGTCTTTGCCCAGCTAGTCTTGGCGGATGAGATCAACCGCGCGCCCGCCAAGGTGCAATCCGCCTTGCTTGAGGCCATGGAAGAGGCGCGGGTAACCATTGGCAACGAGAGCCTGGCCCTGCCCGAGCCTTTCTTCGTCATTGCCACCCAGAATCCCATTGAGCATGAGGGAACCTATCCCCTGCCTGAGGCGGAACTGGACCGTTTTCTTATTAAAATCCAAGCCGACTACCCGGACCAAGAAGAGGAAGAGCGGATTATTTCCAGCGCGGACGCCAGGCAGGGCCCCTTGGACATTCAGGCCCGTTTGGGCCCGGCGGACATCTTGCGCTTGCGCTCTATGGCCCAAGCCGTCACGGTCAAGCCGGAGTTGGTTGCCTATATCGCCCGCATCGTGCGCGGCACAAGGCCGCAAACGGCGGCGGCTTCCAAGGACCCGCGAGTGCGTGACTACGCCCATTTCATTGAATTCGGCGCCTCGCCGCGGGCGTCCATAGCGCTATTCCGTGTAAGCCGCGCCCGCGCCCTCATGGAAGGCCGCGAGTATGTCTTGCCGGACGACATCAAGGCAAGCGCCGCCGACGTGCTCCGGCATCGCTTGGTCCTCTCCTATGAGGCGGAAGCGGAGGGCATGCGGGCCGAGGACCTGGTGTCTTTAGTTCTGTCCACCGTGGTCGCTCCCTAGTAGGCCATGGACCGACCTTCCCTCTTCAAGCGCATACGCAAACTTCTCATCAGAACAGACATGATAGCCGATGGCATGCGTTCGGGAAATTTTCGCTCTGCCTTCAAGGGGCGCGGGGCTGAATTCTCCGAGGTTCGCGACTATAGCGACCGTGACGACGCGCGCAGCATTGATTGGAACGTTTCCGCCCGCATGGGGCGCCCCTTTGTGCGTGTATACCAAGAGGAGCGGGAACTCTGCATCTTTCTTATGCTCGACAGCTCCGCATCCATGGGGGCCAGCGCCCAGACCCTTGCGGGAGGGGAGACTCAGAGCCCCTTCGACCTCGGAGCCACGGCGGCGGCCCTCCTTGCTTGGTCTGCCGTGCGCAACGGGGACAGGGTGGGTTTTTGCTCCTTTGATTCGAATGTTGGAAAATGGTTTGGGCCCCGCAAGGGGAACCGCCATGTCCTGAGCCTCATTCGCGCCATGGCCTCCCTGCGCGCCACGGGCTTGGGCTCCGACCCTGGCTTGGCCCTGCGCAGCGTCCGCCGCTCAATGAAGAAGCGCGGCATCATCATCCTTATCTCTGATTTTCTCTGTTCGGGCTGGGAGGATGAGCTTGCTCTTGCCGCAAACAGCCATGACCTTATCCTTTTACGCGTGGCCCATCCCATGGAACCGACGGGGAGCGATAACCAAGCGAGTGAGCCCAGCCTGCCGCGTCATGGCAGCTTTTCTCTCCAAGACCCGGAGACTAAAGAAAAACTGCTTGCATCCTTTGGTTCGAGCGCTTTCCGCGCGGCCTATACGCAATGGGCTACGGAGCGCTGCCGTCTCTTACGCTCTCGCGCCCGCGCCCGCGGCGCCTCTATCTTGGAGTTGGGCCTTTGCGATGATCCTGTGGCAAAGTTGATAGACTTCTTTTCAAGCGCGCGGAGGCGGGGATGAAGAGGCTCGCCGCGCTTTTTGCCTACTGCCTCATTTCCGCCCTCGCCACGGCCCAAGAAGCCCAGGCTTTGCCACCAGGTGTCTATCTTCTCCCGCCCCATTTCTATCCCGGAGATTTAGTCGAGCTCCATATAAGCCTTCCGGGCGCAGGGCCTTCCAGCTATGGGGAAATTCCGCCGCCGGCGCCTGAGTCCGACTATGAGATCGTGAAGGTCGTCCATGAATCCTCAGGCAAGCAGGCCTCCCTTGTCCTCTTCTTTATTCCGTGGAAGTCTGGCAGTATCGATTTCCTTCCCTATATGCTCAAGGGCTTAAGCAGCCCCGGGTTGCGGCTGCATGTGAAAAGCCTACTAAGCGACAGCGAGCCGCGGCTCCAGGGCATGCGTGGTTTTATCTTTCTTCGAGGCACGAAAAGCTTTGTGGCCTTTCTTATCTCCGGTATTTCGGCATTGATTCTTCTTGCTTGGGCCTTTCTCTCTTTTTTTTATCCCTTGCTACAGCGACGCATCAAACTTCAGCTCTCACGCCGGCCGTATCGCCGCTATCTCCACCAAACGCGCATCTTGCGCAAACGCTTGAATGCGGGGGATGAAGCTTATTTCTACGCATTACTCTCGGCAGCCTTCCGTTCTTGGGCATCTGCGCGGCTCTTCCAGGATTTTTCTTCACTCACAGCCGGAGAGCTCGCTCAGGGCGGTCTCAGCGGCTCGCGTTTTTCTCAGGCCCTGGGTGAGGACTCAGCTTGCGTGGCGGCAATTCTTAAAAGGGCAGACATGGTGAGGTTTGCGGATCTGGCATCAAGCCGCCATGAGCGGGAGGAAGACTTAGGAAGCTTGACGCGGGTTGTCGATGGAATGGAGGCAAACCGTGCTTGAATTCGAGCGGCCTCTCCTTCTTATCTTTGTCTTTCTACCTGCCCTCTTAGCCCTCATCCTGCGCCGTCTTGGCCACAGGAGAGAAAGCCGTCTTCCCTTTTCCTTGACTCAAAGCCCAAGCGCCACAAGCGCCGTAAAAGCAGAGGCTGAGGCCCCCATCCCTGATTTCAGACCGCCTCAGACCTTGGCGCTAGCCCTGGCAAGCGCCTGCGCTTTTTTCTCCCGCTTCTTCTTTTGGCTGGGCTTGCTTATCCTCTGCGCCCTTCCCTCGGGGCCGGCCCTGCGCAGTACCCAGCGCCTCTACCTGGACCGGGGGCAGGATCTGATATTCATACTGGATAGCTCGCCCTCCATGACGGCCATGGACACGGGGCTTTCCCGTTTTGAAAGCTGCCGCCAAATCATGCGTGATTTCGCCCTAGCCGGAGGCAACTCTTCCCTAGGCCTGGTTGCATTCGGGACAGAGGCCGCCCTCATCGTTCCACCCACGGAGAATAGGGAATTTTTCTTAAAGCGACTCGACGCGTTGGAGGCGGGGGCCTTGGGAGACGGAACGGCCTTGGGCATGGGCATGGCAACCGCCCTCTACCATCTTCGCTCCTCCAGGGCGCCTTCGCGCATGGCGGTTGTCTTTACCGACGGCGAGAATAATTGCGGTGAGATCAGCCCTGAGAGGGCGGCTTCTCTGGCGCGTGAGGCCAAGGTTGCCTTGGTGATGATAGGCATAGGAAGCAGAGGCGAGGTCTTGGTTTCTTGGACAGATCCGCGAACGGGGAAAATCATGGAAGGCCGCTATGCCTCCGATTTTGACGAGTCGCGGCTTGAAAAACTGGCTATGGAGTCCGGCGGCTCTTTTTACCTTGCAAGGGATGAAGCGGGCTTGAAGCGGGTTAAGGCCCAGATACTTCGCGCCGCCGCCCCCTTGGGACGGAGCAGAGAAACCACGCGAAGCTCATCATTGGTTTTTCCCCTGCTTAGCTTGGCCCTGCTTGCCTTGATCCTGGGCTTTCTCTTTGAGTGCGTCTTTACCCAGGAGGCCTCATGTCCCTAAACCGCCCCCAGTTTTTATGGCTTTTCTTTTTACTCCTTCCCATGCTCGGCTTTGAGCTTTTAAGGATACTCAGGCTCGGGCCAAGCGTTGCGGCGCTCTGGGGGGTGGAGGCTTCTCGCGCTTGGCGAGCGCGCCGCTTCCTAGCGTTAACCCTCCGCTCTCTAGCCTTGTGTGTCATTGTATTCGCGCTAAGCGGCCCCGTGGCGGGGATGCGCGCCTACCGGCAATGGACAACTGGCCTTGATGTGGTTTTTGCCCTCGACGTGTCGCGAAGCATGAATGTAGTTGAAGAGGGCTCCACACGGCTTGAGAGAGCGGTTCGGCAGATACGCGTCTTCATGGATCAGTTGGAAGGCAGCCGTTTTTCCCTGGTAGTATTCAAAGGCCGATCCCTGACCCTCTTCCCTCTCTCGGATGACAGGGAGGCAATAGACGAATTCCTTGAGTCGGCCGGAAGCCATCTGCTCAGCGATAAGGGAACCAATATCGATCTTGCCTTGCTGGAGGCCGGCTCCGCCGCCCTTTCCCTGCGCTCAAGCGCGCGTAGCCTTATCCTGCTTTCCGACGGAGAGGGGCTCTCAGGGAACGTGGCCCAGGCCCTGGCGCAGGTGCAGGACGCAGCTCTGAGCGTCTATGCCGTTGGCTTCGGGCGTGAAGCGGGGGCCGAGGTTCCAGGGCTTTCCCAGGTAATATCCCGAAGAGATCGTAAACTCCTCAAATCGATCTGCCAATCCACCGGCGGGCTCTACGCCGATGAAGAGTCTTCGAGCGGCCTTGCCTCCATCGTAGCGGCCTTGCGGCTCTCGCTGGGAAGCTCAGGGCAGAGATCATTAGCCCTGCGCCGGATTGACGGCAGCCCTCCCTTTATCGCCGCCGCCGCCCTCCTTCTCTTTTTTTCCGTAATTGTCATGCGTTGGGGCGGTGCTTTACAGGCAGGGACTCCGGGCCGCGCGGGAAAGGCCCTTGCCCTTTCCCTGTGCCTGGCCTTTTTGTTTTCCTCATGTGAAAGGTCGGCGGCCGTCTTAGGCGGCGCGGACGCCATTTTCTTGGCCAGCCGTGGGGAAAACTCCCGCGCGGCGGACAAATTTTTAAAGATACTGCCGCGGGTGGGCGCGGAAGATTCCCACACCATCCTCTACGATACGGCCCTCTGCTATGCCGCCTTAGGTGAGTCTGGCCCGGCCTTGGATCTGGCCCAGCGCGCCGCGGACTCCACGGATAAAAGAGTGTCGGCCAACGCGCACTACGCTATCGGCAGCATCCATTTTGCCCAGTCTCGCTATCGCGAGGCCTACGAGGCTTTTAAGGCCTGCCTGAGGTTGGATCCCTCCGCCAGGGATGCCCAGATCAATCTGGAGCTTGCCTGGGAGCGCATAGAAAAGGATGGTGGCGCGCAATCCACACGCAATGCAGAGGCGGAGCGCGGCCAGGGGGCGCGCGGAGAAGCGGAGGAATTCGACATCATCCGCAATGCGGAAAGGGATCGCTACAAGAACTCAGAGGAAGGGCGGCAGGAGATAGATCGTGATGACTATTAAGGGGCGCCTGGGCATTCTGACTGCTTGCGTTTTTGCCGTAGCCAGCCTCGCGGCTCAAGAGGCGCGCCTCCTCTCGGCCCATATCACGCCATTGCCCCTGGAAGACGGGGTCTACAGCTATCAGCTGGGGCTTATCTCCCCCCCTGATTTTCAAAGCCATAGCCCGGAGGGCCTGCTTGCGGAGGATCTAGGCGGCGTGAAGCTAGAGAGTCTCTTCGTGAAGCCGCTCAGATCAAGGAAGGGAGAATGGGAGATACTGATTCGCTTCCGCCTTGAGCCCGGAAGCAATGCCTCTTCCTTCCCGTCCCTGCGGGTTTCCTGGCCCAGCTTTGAGCTTATCATTCCGGCCCAGTCCCTTGGGCTTGCACAGGATGGGACAGAAGCCAGCCCCCCTCCGCTTAAGGAAGCAGATTCAAAACTCTCCTGGCTTTCAGGCAAACTTCCGCTTGGGGCGGAAAAGGCCCAGGCTCTCGGTGAGTTCCGCTTTTCCGCAGCTTTTGACAGGCCCAAGCCAGGGAAAGGGGAAAACCTCTACCTGGAGCTCAGCATAGAAGGCCGTGGACGTTTTCAGGGCCTTAAGGCGCCGCGCCCACTCTATGAGGCAAAGGCACTCAAGCTTGGGCAGCCGCGACGCTACCCCGACTACGATGCCCAAAACGGAGAAGGGCGGCTACTAATCCGCTATCCCCTTCGTGCTCTGGCCGCAGGCAGGGCATGGGTTTCCTTTGCCCCCTATGCCGTCTACGAGCCCCTCAGCGGGAAGATAAAGCTGGTGGAAATTCCGCCCCTGAGCCTCGAAGTCCTGCCGGACGCCCAGGGGGGAGGGCAGGGGTCAGCGGAAGCGCCAGAGGTGAAAAGGATAGATGCTTTGGGCCCATCCCCCATCCTCCCCATCTTTTCCTTTATCTTTTACGCCCTCGCCACGCTGGCCCTCCTTGCGGCCCTCTTTCTATTCCCGAGCGGCAGGAAAAAAGGGGCCATCCTCCTCTGCCTTGTAGCCTGCGGCGCGCTTATCGCGGGGACCTGGGGAGTTTTGAGTTCGGTAAGGAAATCGAAGGCTGAGGTGATTCTGGTGGAATCCGGGACAAAGCTCTACGCCCTACCGCACACAGACGCCTCCAGCTTCAGCGTGACTGAAACCAAGGCGCTCAAAATCGGCGACTATGTCGATGTGGGGGCTGTACTGTGGCGGAAGTTAAGATTGGAGGATGGGAGCGAGGGCTGGCTTATTTTTCCCGATAGATGATGCGGCCGCGGTTGAGATCATAGGGGGAAAGGGCTACCTTGACGTTGTCGCCGGGAACGATGCGGATGTAATGCTTGCGCATTTTGCCCGAAAGATGGGCAAGAATGACGTGCCCGTTCTTCAACTCGACGCGAAACATGGTGTTGGGAAGGGATTCCTTCACCACGCCTTCTACCTCAATAGCCTCTTCTTTCGCCACGGTTCCTCCTGGGGGATTGTCTCGTTCGATTCACCTAAGTCTGTCTATCTTATGCTTTTCGGCTCTTTCTTGTCAACCTTGAGCTTCAGGCTCTGGGCCTCTTGACTTTTTTCCCCCAATAGTCCATGTTTCCTGGACTTTTTGACGCCCAGGAGGAAGCATATGGACGAGAAGTTTACCGCCAACATGAAAGAATCCCTGAACGCGTTGAAGAAGGAAATTATAGAGAATTTAGTCGCCAACAACGCGGATTTTCGAGCCATCGTCGAGGGCATGGATCCCAAGGACTTTGCCGACGTCGCCTCAGACGATATCGACCGCAAGATGATAGAGGCCATCGGCTCCGCCGACCTCAAGCGACTTAGGCAGATAGATTCCGCCATTACCCGCATCCAGCAGGGGCGCTACGGCCTGTGCATCAAATGCGGTAAGAAGATACCCCTTGAGCGCCTCAAGGCCATTCCCTACGCCGTTATGTGCATCGATTGCCAGAAGGGCGAGGAAAGGCGAAACCGCTAAGGATTTCCCCTGCCATCGACAGTTTTTAGTCTGAGTCGATGGGGCTTGCCTGCCATTTACCTCCGCTTAAGTACCAAGCCTCCCTATATCCGGCCGCCTTGAGGATCGCCAGCGCTTGTTCCCGGTGAACAAGCAGATGCTCGGGGGCATGGGCGTCTGAATTGAGGGTAAGCCGCAAGCCGCGCGAGGCCATTTCTTTGAGAATCCAGCTTGAAGGGTAACAATCGCTGATTTTGCCGCGCGCTATGCCCCCGGTGTTGATTTCTACGACGATCTGGGTTTTTTCCAGGGCTTCTAGGCATTCCATAACGGCGTCGCGGTACCAGGGCTCTTCCTCATTGAAGATTCGCGAATCCTGGTTGTTTTTCTTGATAAGGTCTAGGTGGCCAAGGATATCAAAGCCGCCTTCGCTAATCATCTTTTTGAGTGCCCCGTAGTATTCCTGGCAGAGCCGGCGTCCGTCGTTGCCATAATCCTTTTCCAAGATGGGGAGGAGTTTTGCCCGAGTATCGTCTACCGTGAATGAAGCGCCTAGGGGCGATCTAAGGTAGTGCACCGAGCCGATGGCGAAGTCCCTTTCCACCCCAAGCCAAAAGGGGGAACGGGGCCCGCGGACATCCTCTATCCAATCCATTTCATAGCCGAGGAGGACTTCCATCCTTGGCGCGTAGGCTAGTTTCAAGGCTTGAATTCTCCGCTGGTACTCTCCCATATCGCCTTTAGCCATGTTCCAGTCGCTGGGAAAGGGCAGGGGGGCGTGGGCCGAGAACCCTAAGACTTGAAAACCGAGTTGGAATGCGGCGGCCGTCATATCCTCGAGGCTTGAGTTTCCGTCGCACAAAAGACTGTGGCAGTGGTAATTGCTTAAAACCATGGGTAGATGCTATTGCCTTAGGCGCTAAAAAGGCAAGGGGGCAAAAAAAAGCCTTTGCAGCTTGGGTCTTTTCATGGATAATGGTGATAATGCCGCAAGCGGATTCGCTCTTCGAGAATAGTATCAATCGCCTCTTTTCCGGGCTGGGTATCGGCCTCGGGATGCTGAGCCAGGAGGGGACGGTATTGAGCTGGACAGCTGAGATAGCCCGCCATCTTGGCAAAAGCGGCTCCGAAGTTCTTGGCAAGCCTATTTGGGAAATCTACCCGGAATTGGGCGCTCTCGCCCTCGGTTCGGCTTTTAGCGCCCCGGCCGACCTTCCCTTAGCCGAAGTCTGGCAGGGCCTTTTCCAAGCCGTGGAGGCCCAGGGTCAGAGCCTGAGCTTTTCCGGCTGTGATAGACAGGATGAAGAGGGAAAGCCGCTTCGCATAAGCCTGAGTCTCCAATGCTTTACATTTTCCGGAGAACGGCGAATGTTCGTGATCAGCCGAGACGATGGGGAATGGCGGGGCATGCCGCGCGACTTAATCGATCCTGAGACGGGTATCTTTCCCCTCAGCTATAAGGATAAGAGCGCGAGTTTTTGGGAATACGATGGCCAGAGAGATAGATTGCGCGCAAACCAAGCCTGGTGCGCCCGCTTCGATCTACCCTGCGACGCCGATTTTAACTACACGCTTGAGGATTACCTCCTTCGCGTGCATCCGGAAGACTTGAAAAATTTGCAATCCATCATTGACGCCTTCATGCAAGACCCCGGCCGCGAATACGGGCTGGAATACCGCCTTAAGGACGCGGAGGGCGCCTATGTCTGGGTATTTGACCGCAACGTCAGCCAGGAGCGGGCCCCTGACGGCACTTTGCTTCGCTGTGTGGGAAAGATAACCGATATAAACCAACGCAAGGAACTGGAATTCTCCAACGATGAAAAAAGCCGCCTCTTGCGTGACGTTCTGGATCAATCGCCCCAATACATTTTCGCGCGCGACGCCCAGGGGCGCTTTATCCTGGCCAATAAGGCGCTCGCGCAATTTTACGGCCGTAAGCCACAGGATCTGATTGGTATGCGGCTGGAGGAGCTCCACCCGGATAAATCTGAGGCTAAGCGTTTCCTCTCGGACGACCGTCACGTCATTCTCACCGGGGAGTCCCTCCTCATCCCGGAGACCAATTATACCTCCCCCTCCGGCAAGCGCAGTATCATCGAGCTTTCCCTGGCGCCCTTTAAGGTTCCCGGTCTTAAAGAGGGGGCGTCGCTGGGTTTTGGTATTGATATTACCGAGATGAAGCGCGTACAGCGCGCCCTCTACGAGGAAAAGGATAGGCTTTCCGTGACCCTGCGCTCACTGGGCGAGGGGGTTATCGCAACAGATACGGCGGGGCGGGTTGTGCTGATGAACCCCATGGCGGCCAGCATAACCGGCTTTGACGAGCGCGAAGCCTTAGGCAAGCCCATCGGCCAGGTTTTTAGAATACGCTACGGATCAGACTCCCATCCGCTCTCAGACCCGGTTCGCGATATCCTGGCCGAGCGGCGCATCGTTTCCAGCTCGGCGGACAGTTACCTTGAAAAGCGCTCCGGCGAGTTGCGCGAGATCTCCGAGCGCGGCGCCCCGATCATCGACGAGGAGGGCGAAGTTTCCGGCGCCGTCCTCATCTTCTTGGACGTCACCGAGCGCCGCGCCATGGAGCGCGAGATCGAAAAAATACAAAAGGTGGAGTCGCTGGGCATCTTGGCCGGCGGCATAGCCCACGACTTCAATAATATTCTCATGGCCGTACTGGGGAATATTTCTCTTGCCAAGCTCAACGTGGATGAGTCTCAGGAAAATTACAGCTTGCTGGCGGAAGCGGAAAAGGCAATACTCCAGGCCAAGCGCCTTACCGCCCAGCTTTCCCTCATGGCAAAGGGCGGGGCGGATCCGCGCAAGGAATCCATCTCCGTGCGCGGCTTTATTGAGGAGGCCTGCTCCATCAACCTGCGCGGCTCAAACGTTGGCTATGTATTGGATATTGCCCCGGACGTAGACCTGCTTCACGCTGACCCGTCGCAAATGAACCAGGTTATGCAAAATTTGGTGCTCAACGCGCGCGAGGCCATGCCGATGGGCGGCACGGTGAACATCAGCGCCAGGCTGGTCTCTATCACCCGCGCCGAAACCCTGCCGCTGAGCCCCGGTCCTTACCTGAAGATAGACGTTCAAGATTCCGGTCCGGGCATGCATCCTGAGATCGCGCAACGCATATTCGACCCTTATTACACAACCAAGAGCCGCGGTTCCGGTTTGGGGCTTACCGTGTCCTTTTCCGTTGTCAAGAAGCATGGCGGCTGCATTACGGTCAAGTCGCGCCTTGGGGAAGGAACGGTTTTTTCCGTTTATCTTCCCGGAAACTAGGAATAAAGAGCTTAGGCTCCTTAGAGCGATTGGGTAACGAAATACTGGGCGTATTGGGCGAACTCGAAGAATTCCTCCCGCAATCTTTCCACCGCTTCCTCGGTTCCCTTTTCGTCGGCCGCCTTTGCCGCTTTTTCAAGGACTAAGGCGGCCTGCCCCATGCGCTGGGCGCTTAGGTTGAGGGCGGAACCCTTGATGGAGTGGGCTTCCCGCGTTACCGTTTCGAAATCCGCGGCATCTGCGGCCTTATCGATGGACCGCACGCTTTCCTTGGTGCGATCCATGAACTTCACCAAAAGCTCGAGCACGATGTCGCGGTTTCCCAAGAATGTCTCAATGACGGCATCCAGATCCAGCACTTCCCTGTCTTGGAAACGCTTGTCCTGTTCCGTCTCGCTGCGCCCGGTGCCTGCCTCGAGCTTTCCTTCGGCAAAGGAAAGCCCGTGTTTGACCCAGAATCCGAGCATCATTTGGATGTCTTTCTTTCTGAAGGGCTTTGTGAGGATATCGTTCATGCCTGATTGCAGGCATCGTTCGCGCTCATCCTTGCCCGCGTGGGCCGTTACCGCGATTATAGGCATGGTGGAGCCCGAGCGCCGAATGGCCTGGGTCGCTTCATAGCCGTTCATGCGCGGCATTTGGATATCCATAAATATGATGTCGAAGGGGCTTTGCCGGTTAAGCTCCACTGCCTCCGCCCCATCCTGGGCAACTTGGGTTTCGCAACCGCAACGTTCAAGGATGACCTTGAAGAGGGCTTGGTTCACAGGGTGGTCCTCGGCTATAAGGACCCTGGCAGAAACTAGGTTGCGTTCCCCGTCGTCGAGGGCGCTGGAGAGTTCTTCCAGGGGATCGATGGATGAGTCAGCTCCCGATGCCTTAAGGATGGCTTGTTTGAATTCACGGGACTTCACCGGTTTGGTCACGTAGCCGGAGAACCAATCCAGGAGCTTCATTTTTGCCTCAGGGCCGATGGTTCCTTCCGGGCTCATCAAGATGAGTTTGATTCCCTTGAGGTTTTCTTTGGCGGATATCTCGGAAGCCAAGCGCCAGCCGTCCATGCCCGGCATGTTTTGATCGATAACGCAAAAATCAAAGGCCTTGCCGCAGCCAGCGGCTTCCTCAAGCCTATCCAAGGCTAGGCTGCCGGAACCGATACCCTCGGCTTCCATACCGAGGGTATCGGCAAGGGCGCAGAGCGCGCGCCGGGCGGAAAAGCGGTCATCCACCACCAAGAGCCTTCCCCTAAGACTGGCTTCTTCCTCAGGCAAGGCAAAGGAGGCGTTGCTGATGGGAATCTCGAAGAAGAATACCGAACCCTGGCTTACCTCTTCCTTGATGCCTATCCTTCCGCCCATGCGCTCGATCAGTTGCTTGGCAATTGATAATCCCAAACCCGTGCCGCCGTACTTGCGTGTATGGGAAGAGTCCGCTTGATAGAAGGATGTAAAAAGCTTGGAGCGGATTTCCGGCGAGACGCCTATGCCGGTATCCGCAACCTCGATACGGACAAGCTTTGTGCCGCTCGAATCTTGGAGCGGAAAGGCGGAGATGAGAACCTCCCCATGCGGGGTGAACTTGACGGCGTTTTTAACAAGGTTGACGATAACCTGACGTAGGCGGGCCGGGTCTCCGTTCATGATCGGCGGCAATTGGGGAGAGATATCGAGAACCAATTCCAGGCCTTTGCGGTGGGCTTCCAAGGAGATCATGTCGGCGGACATCTCAACGCAATCCCGCAGGTTGAAGTCTATGGATTCTAGGCTCAGCTTCCCGGCGTCAATCTTTGAAAAGTCAAGGATATCGTTGATGAGGGTGAGCAAGATATCCGCGGCGAAGGACACCTGGCGCAGGTATTCCTCTTGCTCATGGTCTAGCTTCGTTTCCCCCACCAATTCTATAAGGCCAAGGATGGTTTGGATGGGGGTGCGAATTTCATGGCTCATGTTGGCTAGAAAGCTGGAACGCACCGCCATGGCGCGTTGCGCCTCTTCCTTAGCGGCGATCAGTCCTTCTTCGCGGCGCTTTTGTTCGCTGATGTCGTCTATCAGGCAGAGAAAGAGGCGGTTTTTCTCTGCTTTTTTCTCCACTAATTCTTGCCCTGCCCTAGAAGCCGTATTCTCCAAGGGCAGGAGCGCCGCGCCGAGGCGGAAACGCAAGAAGAGCCTGGTAGAGTCGGCAAGCGGGAAGGATGCCTCAAAGCTTTCCACCTGGCCGGGCCTTCCTTCTTCTTCGCTCTGGGCAAGCTTAGCAAGGAGGCGGGTAAAGTTGAAAGCTTGCCGGCTGTCTAAATAGCTGGGAAAGCTCAGCACGAGTTCGTCAAAACAAAAGCCTGAGAGCCGGGTGAAAAGAGATTCGAATAATCCATTGCGCGCTAAACAGGCGCCCTTGGCGGAAAGCAGAAGTGCCGGGCAGGGCAGGGCGGCGAGTAAAGATGCCGCGTTCGGCTCCAATCCGGGCATGGGCCGAGCCTAGAAGTTCGCCCTGAGGATCTCTGCCGCCTTTTTAATGACCGCGGCCGGCTTGAGCGGCTTGATCAGGTAGCTCTTGACCCCGGCTTGGAAGGCTTTGACGATAGCCTCGCGTTGGCTGATGGCAGAGAGGATGATGACGGGGGTATCTATGTCCAGGGCCTGCAAAGACGAGAGGACGGGAAAGCCCCCAAGTTTGGGCATAACCAGGTCTAAGAAGATGAGGTCGAAGCCCTTGCCCCCGCGCAGGGTGTCAAGGAAGTCTTTGCCGTTGTCAAAGCCCTGAACATCCGCGTTTATCGCCTTGAAGGTGGTTTTTATGAGCTCCTGGATGACAGGATCGTCATCCACTATCGCTATCAGCATGCCCTTGCCGGCTTCTGAGGCTTCATCCACCGCGAAGGCGCGAGCGGCTTCGGCGTCAAAGCGCATCTGGAAACTTTCTCCCTGGCCGTGCTTGGCGGTGGGGGAGAGCAGCTTCTCGCTTATGACCTCTGCGCGGCGCTCTCCGTATTCGAAGGAGGAAAAATCCGTCAAGAGGCCGTCGATGGCGGATTGAAGGTTGTCCGACACTCCGATATCGGCGTATTCCTTATGACCGCGCACGAACTCGCGCACGAAACCGGACTGGGTAAGCAGTTTGATATGCTTGGGCTTGGCGCTCGAATAAGTGAGTATGTTTGACAGCAGTTTGTCCAGGTTGGGCGCGTCCGCGAAGGAGAGGTCAAGGTCGCTCATGAGGAGGAGGACTCGCGGGCTTTCAATGCGGTAAAGGTCCAAGAGCTCGCGCAGCTTGAAGCGCAGCATGCCAATTTTTTCCCGGTTCAAGCCCTGGGCTACCTCAATGAAGATGATGTTGTCGTTGACGTGGGCGTCTAACACGCAGGCTGTCGTGTCCAGCTCAAAGCTGGTGCCGGTCAGGGCGCCGATGGTGTTGAGAAGTCCGTCTATGCGGATCGGCTTGGAAAAAACCTTTTTCACGTCAAAAGGGACGAGCTCCAGAATGCGGTTCTTATCTATCTTGGTGGCGGTGACTATCACCGGTACCTTCGAGGTGTTGGGATTGCGTTTTTTTTCCTCTAAAACCTCGCGGCATGTTTTGCGCGTCAGGTGGTAGTCCGTGATGATGAGGTCGGGAACCGCGCCGCGCATCTTGGCTATGCCGTCAAGGCCGTTTACGGCCGTAGCCGCTTGAATCTGCCCGAACTCCTCCAGTTTTTCCTTGAGGTATTCGCGGAAGAGCTCAGATTCGTCTATGATGAGAACTTGCTTCATGCTATCAGGCACTCCCGTTTCCCCGCTGATCTACCCCGGGGCCATCGATTCATTATCCGCCATTCTACCCTATAAAGCCGTGCAGGGCAACGCCTGGGGCACGCCATTAACGGTGAAGTAGCTCCTTGCCGCGGCTATCCACCATGACAAAGGCCGGTAGTTCATGTACCCGCACGAGTCGCACGGCTTCCATGCCCAATTCGGGGTAGGCAATGAGCTCCTGACTGAGAATGTGCTCCTTGGCTATTAAGGCCGCCGCTCCACCGATTGTTCCCAGGTAACAAGCCCCAAAACGGGCACAGGCGGAGCTTACGCCCGCAGAGCGGTTGCCCTTGGCTATCATGACAAGGCTAGCGCCCTTTTCCATAAAACGCTCAACGTAAACGTCCATGCGGCCGGCGGTGGTTGGCCCGAAGGAGCCGATTGCCATGCCCGGCGGGGTTTGCGCTGGGCCGGCGTAGATAACGGGGTGTTCCTTAAACCAGGGGGGAAGCTCTCCTCCGGAATCAAGGAGGGCGGCCAGTCGGGCGTGGGCGGCGTCCCTGGCTACTATGAGGCTACCGTTTAAGCGTAAGAGGTCTCCTGGCTTAAAGTGGGAGAGTTCCGCTAACAGCTCGCTCATGGGTCGGTCGAGCTCTATCGTCTTGCCGCGGGGTATGGCCGCCGTGCCTAATCCCTCAAGGTAACTAGCCGGGTTTTTCTCCAAGCTTTCCAAGAAGACCCCTGCTTGGCTGATATAAGCGCGGGCATTGCGGTGGGCGTTGCAGGAAAGCCCCAGCGAGATGGGGAGTGAGGCCGCGTGCCGCGAGAGGCGAATGACGCGGGCGTCGAGGGCTAGGTGGGCGCCGCCGAACTGCGCCCCCAGCTTGCTTTCTCGGGCAATTTTTAACATGAGCTCCTCGCAGAGCTTGTCGCGGAAGATGCCGGAATCCGGCTGTTGTGAGAATCCGCCCTGGTTGCAATCCGCTAGGCCGTCGAGTGCCCCGGCGCTTGCCAGCTTAAGGATCTTAAGATTGTATTCCGGGCTTGTGCCCCCGATAACCAGGGCTAGGTGGTAGGGTGGGCAGGCAGAGGTTCCCAGTTTGGGAATCTCTCTTTGCAAAAAATCGGCTAGGCTAGCCGGATTGAGGAGGGCCTTTGTTTCTTGGTAAAAAAAGCTCTTGTTGGAAGAACCTCCACCCTTGGCGATGAAGAGAAAGCGATAGATGTCCTGGTTGGAAAACTGGATATCCACCTGGGCGGGCATATTGTCGCCTGTGTCGAATTCTTGGTAGAGGGATGTCGGGCAGACTTGTGAAAAGCGCAGGTTGTCGGAAACATAGGCTTCACGGGCGCCCTGGGCGATAAACTCGGCCTCGTCACAGCTGCTGAGAATACCCTCCGGCCGCCACGCGGCAACGCATGCCGTGCCGGTATCTTGGCAGAGGGGAAGCACGCCGGCGGAGGCGATAAGGGCATTCTTAAGAAGGCTCTGGGCGACGAAGCGGTCCGCTTGAGATGTAGCCTGGTCGGCCCAGACGGCGGCCAACTGGGAGAGGTGGCCCGGCCTGAAGAAAAAACTGATGTCGTGGAAGGCTTGGCGGGAGAGCCCCCATAGACTTTCGGGTTTTAGCTTAAAGACGCCATCCATCCGCACTAGGCCCTCTAGGTCTAGGCGGCGGTAGGGCGTGTTGTCCTTATCCCAGACGGCGGATTCAAGATCAATGTGTGCCTTCATACGGTTTTAAAACCTCTTTCTAAAAGCCATCCGTCAATCATGGCTCGGGCTATGGAGCCATGGCGCGGAATGGGCGGGAGGTTGTCGGGCCCGTACCAGGCCGCCTCCACTATCTCTTCCCCATCTACCCTAATTTCTGGATGTAAGGCCTGGGCGCGGAAGCCTATCATCAAAGCGTCAGGAAAGGGCCAGCCTTGACTGCCATAGTAACGGGGAAACTCGATCTCAAGCCCTATCTCCTCGCGGACTTCGCGAATCACCGTCTCTTCCAAGCTCTCCCCGGCTTCCACAAAACCGGCAAAGAGGGAATGCATATTGTTGCCGAAGTGGGCGTTGCGCCCCAAGGCTATCCGGCCCTTGTACTCTATGAGGGTAATGACGGCCGGGCTGATGCGGGGGAATTCCAGCAAGCCGCATTGTGGGCAGGAGAGGGCAATCTCATCCATTTTAGGCTTGAGCGAGGATGCGCAGTGGGGGCAGAAGCGGGTACGGCGGCGCCACTGGAGAAGGTGGCTTGCCCGTACCGCTATCGCCTCAGCATCGGTGTTGAGACTGCCCATGAGGGCGCGCAGGTTGACAAGGGAAAAACCAGCCGGGAGCTCATGGGCCGTCTCAGTGCGCAAGTCCACGCTACGCGGCGCCTTGGCGGAAAGCAGGGCATTGGGATTGGAAAGATCCAGAACCCGAATATCCTCCCCCTTAAGAGAGGTGAAGCTATATTCCGCCGCGCCTGCTTCCAAAAGCGCAGTATAATCGCCCTCGCTCAAAAAGAGGCTCTCGCTTCCAGAGCTATGGGCTTGGACGAGTTGGCCTGAGTCGGCGCAGGCCAAGCATATGACGGGCCTTGCCCCCGAATCCCCCATGCTAAGACCCTTGTTTGACGGGATTGGTGATGGACAGGGGTTGCTGTGTCGCCTCTTGGGCGTCGCGCCAGAGCGCTTCCTCCGGGTCTACGTGTTTGCGGCGCGACACGGCGATTTGCGTGGGGATATGGACGAATTCGTTGGCCACTAAACCGATGATGATTTCCGTCTTGCCGGCCATGGCCGCGTGGACGGCGCTGGCGCCCAAGCGCTCGCAGTAAACGGAGTCGGAGGCGTTGGCGCGCGAAGATCGGATGATATAGGAGGGGTCGATATACTTTACGTTTACCTCAGTGCCTTTGGCCTCGAAGTAGTCGTTGATGCGTTCGCGCAGGAAATAGCCGATGTCCGAGAGGCGCTTGTTGCCCGATGCGTCCTTTTCGTTTTCCGATGGCAGGAGGTCTTGGCCGGCGCCCTCGGCGACTACGATGACGGCGTGGTTTCTATCCTTGAGTCGCGACTCCAAGTGGGAGAGGAGGCCGGAGGGACCCTCCATCTCAAAGCGCACCTCGGGGATGAGTACGTAATTGGCCTCGTGGACGGCAAGCACGGTATGGGCGGCGATAAAGCCAGACTCCCTACCCATGAGCTTAACCAATCCGATGCCGTTTATGGAGGAGTGGGCCTCGGTGTGGGCGGCGGTCACCGCTTGAACCGCCAGCTCCACCGCTGTCTCAAAGCCGAATGTCTTTTGGATGAGGAAGATGTCGTTGTCGATAGTCTTGGGAATGCCTATGACCGCTATCTTGTGACCACGCTTTTCGATCTCCTGGGAGATCTCGAGCGTTCCTTTTTGGGTGCCGTCACCACCGATGGTAAAGAGGACGTTGATGTTGAGCTGCTCTATGGCGTCTACGATCTCGGTAACCCGTTCTCCCCCGCCGCGGGAAGTGCCGAGTATCGTTCCGCCTATTTTGTGGATGTCATCAACCACGTCCGGATCGAGCTTGATGGGTTGGTAGTGGTATTCGGGGAGGAAACCTCGGAAGCCAAAGGGAATGCCGGTGATGCGGCGCACGCCGTAGCGCTGCCAAAGACAGCGGACGATGGAGCGGATGACGTCGTTGATGCCGGGGCAGAGGCCGCCGCAAGAAACGATTCCGGCGTGAACGCGGGAGGGGGTAAAATAGAGCTTTTCACGAGGACCTGCTTTTTCTAGAAGCTGGGATGCCTTAAGGTCGGGTTGGGGGCCCACCTTGACGTCGACGACGTGGCGAACGAATTCATCGTCATTAACGTAGTTGGCAATAGAGTCGCCCAAGACCCGTGAGAGGGCTATCGGCGAAGCCACCTTGCGCTCACCTAAATTCTTTACCCTAAAGTCATAATCGTTATTCATCTGTATCCACCCCTTTATCTCTTCCCAGTATAATCCGCGCCTTGAACTTGCTCAAGTCAAGGCTGGCCAGATAGTTCGATGCCAGCTGTATAAAAATCGGGCGTTAGCCCCCACCCCTTGCGGTTCTCTCCCGGATTGAGTAGCATAGGTGACACAATCGCTATCTCTAAGGAGCGTTTCTATGAAGAAGATCATTATGGTTCTCTGTGTTGCCCTGGCCCTCTTGGCCCTTGTTGCCTGTAGCCCCAAAACCGGCTCCGCATTCAAGGTAGGTCTGGTTACGGACGTCGGCGGTATCGACGATAAGTCCTTCAACCAGGGAACCTGGGAAGGCGTGGTCAAATTCGGCGTTGAAAACAAGATGAAGAAAAACGTCGATTACAAGTACCTCCAGTCCACCGCGGAAGCGGATTACGTCACCAACCTCTCAACCTTCGCGGATGAGAAGCTCAACCTTATCGTGGCCCCCGGCTTCCTCTTTACCGGAGCGATCACTGAAGTCTCCGCCAAATACCCGGCGGTAAACTTCCTCATCATCGACTCCGTGGTAGCAGATATGGCCAACGTTGCCAGCGCCATTTTCAGTGCCGAGCAGGGCTCGTTCTTAGTCGGCGCCGCCGCTGGTCTTAAGGCAAAGGCCGATGGAAAGAACACCGTTGGTTATATCGGCGGGATGCAGTTCCCCTCCATTGAGGCTTTTGAGGCCGGTTATCGCCAGGGCGTCGCCGCCGTCTACCCCGAGTGCAAGATCCTCTACGATTACGCCGGCGCCTTCGACAAGCCCGACGTAGGCCAAGCCCTTGCCCAGAAGCAGTACAACGCGGGCGCATACGTCATCTACCAGGTAGCTGGCGCCACCGGCAACGGCCTCATCCGAGAAGCCCGCGAGCGCAGTCTCAAGGGCGACATCGTCTGGGCCATTGGCGTAGACAAGGACCAGTATGCTGACGGTATCTACGAAGGCGAGAAATCCGCCATCCTCACCTCCATGATGAAGCGCGTTGATGTTGCCGCCTATGACGTCTCCGTCCAGGCCAAGGCCGGTACCTTCCCCGGCGGACAGACATTGGTTTACAACCTCATGAACGGCGGCGTGGGCATCCCGGCCGTCAATCCCAACCTCTCAGAAGCCATTGTCGCGGAGATTGACGGCTTTGCCGCCAAAATCAAAGCCGGTGAGATCAAGGTCAGCGAGATACCCCTTCGCTAAGATGATGTATGGCCTTTCTTGAGGCCGTCTCCGGGAACCGGCCGTTTTTTCAGAAAACGGCCGGTTTTTTTTGCCTTGGCGGCAAAGGCCTGTTATAATCCCCCTTAAGAGGGGAGGAAAGGCGTGCCATACCTGGTTCAAATGCTCAACATCAATAAGGAATTTCCCGGCGTAAAGGCTAACCAAAACCTGAGCCTGAACGTAGAGCAGGGGAGTATTCACGCTCTCCTGGGGGAAAACGGCGCGGGCAAGTCAACCCTCATGTCCATCCTCTTCGGCCTCTATCAGGCCGATTCCGGCCGCATCTTGGTGCGAGGCAAGGAAGTCCATATCCACGGGCCCAACGACGCTACAGCCCTAGGTATCGGAATGGTTCATCAGCATTTCAAGCTCGTGTCCTGCTTTACCGTCACGGAAAACATCATCCTTGGCATGGAGATAAGCAAGGGCGGCATCATCCTCGATTCACGAGAAGCCTCTAAAAGGGTACGCGCCCTCTCCAGCCTTTACGGGCTGGACGTGGATCCCGAGGCTAAAATCGAGGACATTTCCGTTGGCATGCAACAGCGCGTGGAAATACTTAAGATGCTTTATCGTGACGCTGAAATCCTCATTTTTGACGAACCGACGGCCGTCCTCACGCCGCAGGAGATAGGCGAGCTCATGGAGATCATGCGCAAGCTCAAGCAAGAAGGCAAGACGGTCATTCTCATAACCCATAAGCTGCGAGAGATAAAGCAGGTGGCGGAAAGCTGTTCAATTCTGAGGCGGGGAAAGCTCGTCGGAGAGGTTAGGGTTGCCGACACGAGCGTGGAGGAGATGGCGCGCATGATGGTGGGGCGTGATGTTTCCTTTCACGTGGAAAAGAGCCCGGCCAAGAGCGGGGAAGCCATACTGGAACTGACAGATCTCTGCGTTCGCAACGCGCGCGGCTTGCCGGCCCTGCGCTCCCTCTCACTTTGCCTCCACCGCGGGGAGATCCTCGGCCTCTGCGGCATAGACGGCAACGGCCAAACGGAACTTGTCGAGGCCTTGCTCGGTTTGACAGCCCTGGATTCCGGTACTATCCGGCTTAAGGGCCAAGATATCAGCCATCGAGCTATACGTCAAAGACTGGACTCAGGCTTAGGCCTTATTCCTGAGGATAGGCATAAGCATGGCTTGGTGCTCGATTTCAGCCTTGAGGAAAACTTGGTCATACATGAATATGATCGCTCGCCCTATGCTCGTTTGGGTATCATGGATCCGAAGGTCATGCGCTCCCATGCCGAGCGCCTCATCGACTCCTTTGACGTGAGGGCGGGCAATGGCGCCACCACGAGCGCCCGCTCCATGTCCGGTGGCAACCAGCAGAAGGCTATCGTGGCCCGGGAAATCGAGCGTTCCCCGGAACTTCTCATCGTTGCCCAGCCTACCAGGGGTTTGGACGTGGGAGCCATCGAATATATCCACAAACGCCTTATTGCCGAGCGCGACCGCGGCCGGGCCATCCTCCTAGTCTCCTTTGAGCTTGATGAAATACTTGATCTTTCCGACAGGATAGCCGTTATCCACGGCGGGCAGATTGTCGGTTTGGTGCGGCCGGAAGAAACGTCTGAGGAAGAACTTGGCCTCATGATGTCGGGTTCCCTTAAGAAGGTTGGCTGATATGAAAAAAAACCCACAAGCGGCTATGGTGTCGCTCATCGCTATTTGCGGCGGTTTTCTCTTGGGGTCGGTCATTCTCCTGGCCACCGGCCGCAACCCACTGGATATGCTCGCGTCTCTTTTCTTTGCCGTCAGCGGGGTGAATTTGGCAGGCCCCTCCTTCAACGCGCGCTATATCGGTGAATTCATCATTCAAGTGCTGCCTATTGCCCTGACCGGCCTCTCCGTCGGCTTTGCCTTCCGTACCGGCTTGTTCAACATCGGTTCAGAGGGCCAGCTTATGATGGGCGCCTTAGGCGCCACCATGGTAGCGCTCTGGGTCCGCGCCCCAGCCTTTATCCATATCCCGCTTGCCTTCCTCGCCGCTTTTCTGGCGGGCGCGTTGTGGGGGGCCATTCCAGGCTTTCTAAAGGCGCGTTTTAATATCCACGAAGTGGTCGTGGCCATCATGCTCAATTACAGCGCCCTCTATTTTTCAAACTATTTTCTGCTCTACGTCATAGGCACGGTAGACAAGATCAAGACAAGCCCCTTCCCGGCCAGTGCCCTGCTTCAGCACCCCTTGCTCTCCGCCATCAGCAACGGTTCGAGGCTCAATTGGGGCTTTATCCCGGTAGTTCTTGCACTGCTAGCTTATTGGTTCATCATCAATAAAACCAGCTTTGGCTATGAGCTGCGCGCAGTTGGCTTCAACAAGGACGCCGCGCGCGCCGCGGGAATGTCGGTCAACCGAGACATTGTCCTTTCCATGGCCATCTCTGGAGGTTTTGCCGGTTTGGCAGGCGCCGTCATTTGCATGGGTACCTTTGGCCTTGGCCGCTACCTACCCAGCTTTGAGTATTATGGTTTCGACGGGATCGCTGTGGCGCTGGTAGGCAATAATGACGCATTGGGTATTCTCCTTTCATCCATGCTCTTTGGCATGCTCAAGGCCGCCGGCCCCCTCATGCAGTCGCGGAGTATTCCAAAAGAAATTGGCGGAATCATTTCCTCTTCCATCGTTTTGTTCGTGGCTATGAAACGCGGTATAGATTATCTCTTGCCAAAGATCATACGCCGGCGCGGCGCGGCAAAGGAGGCGCAGTGATGGAACAGATACTCGGCATCCTGCCCATTTGTCTGGGCTTCGCAACGCCCCTCATCCTCGCCGCATTGGGCGCCCTCTACTCCGAGCGCTCCGGGGTAGTGAATATCGCCATCGAGGGAATCATGATGGTAGGCGCTTTTAGCGCGGCCACCGTCACCGTTTTGCTTGAGCCCTTATTCCTCGGCAGGGCTGGTTTTGGCAACCAGCTCATGGCCCTGCTTACCCCTTGGTTAGCCTTGGCGGTGGGTAGCCTGGCAGGGATTATCTATTCAAGTCTCCACGCCCTCGCCTCCGTCAATCTTAAGGCGGATCAAGTGATATCCGGCACGGCCCTAAATATTCTCGCGGGCGGGCTCACCGTTTTTCTTTGTCAAATCATCTTCCGCCAACAGCGAACTGCGGCTTTCGTGGTGGGTCTAGCCAAGGTTGATATCCCCTTGCTTTCCGGCATCCCCTTTTTAGGGAGGATGTTGTTCCGTAACATCAACCCGGTCTTTTATCCGGCCCTCGGGCTTTGCGTTTTGTCCTGGTTCATTTTGGCGCGAACGCCCTTTGGCCTGCGCCTGCGCGCTTGCGGCGAGAACCCCCAGGCGGCAGCGTCTATGGGCTTGAGCGTGGCGCGTATGCGTTACTGGGGCGTGCTCATCTCCGGTGGCTTGGCCGGCTTGGCCGGCGGGGCTATGGTGCTCAGCTCGGACATTCAATACACGGTAATCTCCATACACGGCACAGGCTTTATCGCCATTGCCTGCTTGATCTTCGGCAAGTGGAAACCCTTTGGGCTTTTGGCCGCCGCGCTCTTTTTCGGCTCTTCCCAGGTACTCTCCCTCTATGCCAAGGATATTCCCTTCCTAAGTTCCCTGCCAAGGGAAATCTTCTCCCTCTTCCCCTACGCCTTGACCATTTTCGCCCTGATGCTTTTTTCCGGCAAGGCAGTCGGTCCTCGAGCGGCAGGCGAGATCTACGACCCAGGCAAGAGGTAGGAATGTCCCTTGCCCTGCGCGTATATCTAATCTTGCTGTGCCTAGGCATCATCTGCTTAGGGAGCTTTCTCAGTCTCTATCTCATCCGCTATCAGTCGCGCAAGAATCTCTTTGTTGTGGGAATCATAGGCTTGGCCATTTTTTGGGTTTTTTCCTGCTTTATGGAGGTTGTTTCCCCCTCCTTTGAGCAAAAGCGAAATTGGTTCCTTGCCCAATATCTTTTTTTAGTGCTTGTGCCCAGCTTCTGGTTGGGCATCTGCGCATCTTTGAGCCAGCTCACGCCTAGTGGTCATCGGCGCATATTGCTACCAGCGGCCGGCTTGGGGCTTGGTCTTTTTATAGCCTTTTTGACAAGCCCCTGGCATTCATATGCTTTTCCCAGGCTTTTTCTGAGCGCCGACGGTCTGGGCATTGAGCGGCAGGCAGGGCCGGTGTATTACATCTACATCATCTATCTTTTTACCGGTATACTCTCCGGTTTTTTTCTTCTCATATCCTCAATTAGATACTTACCGCCCTTCAGGCGCCGCCGTTCTTGGATGGTTTTTGCCTCAGTCTTAAGCCCCATGATAGCTGCCTTAAGTGACATGCTCTATCCGCAATCCCTTGGCAGTCTGGACCTAGCGCCCCTAGCCGCACTTATCAGCTGCCTCTTCCTTTTTATCGGAACGGCGCGCTGGAGCCTTCTCAACCCCCTGCCGCTGGCACGCTCGGATTTTGTGGAGAAGATGGCGGATCCCGTCATCGTCCTCGACGAGAATAATGATCCCATGTACGCCAATGAGAGGGCGCGCCAACTGGCCGCCGGGATGGAGGAAAATTCGCAAGACCCTTTGCGGGGCTTGGGTTTCTTGAGCCAAGCCGTGCTGGAGCATTCCAGCGACCAGGACATCTGCTTGGATGATGGGCGTTACCAAGCGGCCATCCGCCCCGTCTATGGCGTGGACGGGCGGGTGATAGCCCGCATCATCTCATTGCGGGAAATGACACAATTGCGATTGCTTACCGAGGGTTTGGAAATCAAGGTTCGTGAGCGAACAGCGGACTTGGAGAAGCTAGCCAAGGATCTTGAGCGCGAGGTAGCCCAGGAAAAGCTTCAAGAAGAGCGGCTCTCGCGTTCGCTTGAGGAGAAAGAGCTGCTTCTGCGGGAGCTCAATCATCGCGTCAAGAATAATCTTCAGGTGGTTTCCAGCCTTATCCGCTTGCAGACGACGCGCACCGCCGATAGGCAAGCGCGTATTGCCTTGGAATCGAGCCTGGGGCGTATTCACGCTATCAGCCTTGTGCACGAGCGCATGTACGGCACAGGATCTGAACTTGGCCGCGTGGACGCGGGAGCGTATTTGCGGGATCTAGTGGGGCCGATAGCCTCTATTCACGATCGAAGCGGATCGGCGGTGCGAATACGCGTAGACGGCGGGGGCATTTGTTTGGGCTTGGATGCGGCGGTGAATATCGGCTTGATTACCAACGAAGCGGTAACCAACGCCTATAAGCATGTTTTTTCTATGAATCGGGGATCCATTCTGGAGATAGTGCTTTCAAGAAAAGAAGACGGACGCCTTCTTTTAGAGATTCAGGATGACGGGCCAGGTTACCCCCAGGTGGAAAACGGAAAGGATTCAAGTCAGGGCTTGGGTATGAGCATTATCCGCAGTATTTGCTCCCGCTTAGGCGGTAGTATGAGCTTGACTCGCGGCACGATCTCCGGCGCGCGTTTATCCATGGAGTTGCCGTCGCATATAGCCGTTGACAAGGAAAGAGAGGAGAAAGAACATGGATAAAAAGACGATTCTTATCGTGGAGGATGAGCCGATCATAGCCCTGGAAATACGGGAGACCCTTATCCGCCTAGGTTATGACGTTCCGCAAGCCATTAGTTCCGGTGAGGAAGCCCTTGCCGCCGTGAAGCTGCATAAGCCGCATTTGCTTTTAATGGATATTAGGCTCGGTGGTTTTCAAGACGGCATAGAGACGGCCTCAAAGCTGGAGTCCGATTATAGCATCCCTGTTATTTTCCTATCCGCCTATTCCGATGACGCTGTCGTGCGGCGCGCGGCCCAAGCGCGGGCTTATGGATTTTTAGTCAAACCTTTCGATGAACGCAGCCTGAGAACCACCATAGAGATAGCCCTGGCACGGGCTAATCAAGACGGAAATCGGCTTATCAATTCATCTCAGGCGCGCTTTGGCACCATTCTCGATGAGGTGCAAGAGCCTATCCTTGTATGTGATCCGGCCGGTCGCCTGGCCTACCTTAACAGGCGCGCCGGCGAGTTTTTTGCTCTTGCTGCGGGGGCGGAGGGGCAGGCGATTTCTCGTATCGTGGGGAAGGACCCTCCCTGGGCCATGGGTGAATCCATGGCCCAAGCGGAGGCGATTACAGACTTGAGCCTGGGCGGAATATCCTACCGGGTCAGCTGGACCCCGCTACGTTCTCCTGAGTTGGCTTTTTCCGGTGCTCTACTCAGGATTCAGGCGCAAGGGGCGGAGGGACGGCGCCCCACTATAAAACCCTAATCCGTTAGGGCCTTAGGGCGGCGGAGAGCATCCTGGTAAGCTCTTCCATGCGGAAGGGCTTCGGCAGGAGGCCTAAAGCGCCATCCTGTATGAGTTCCTCAATAACTTGATGCTGGGCATAGGCTGAGTAGAGAAATACCTTTACATGGGGGTTCACTGCCTTGAGCTTGTGGAAAACCTCGCGGCCGCTCATCTTGGGCATGATCATGTCAAGCAAAACTAAATCGATATCCTCGTGGGTTGCACTGTAGAGTTCCATGCCGACTATGCCGTTTTCAGCCAAACTGACGCGGTAACCGGCCTTTTTAAGAATGGCGGCCGTCGTTCGCCTGATTGATTCCTCATCGTCTATTAAGAGAATATGCCCCTGTCCGGCTTTAAGCCCGTGCTGGCTCGTAGGCGCTTCGCTCGGTTTTTCCATCTCTTCATCCGCGTTCGAAAGCGGTAAGTAAATGGTGAATACCGAACCGAGGTCGACTAGGCTGCGAACCTTAATCTGGCCTTTATGGTTTTGAATGCAGGAATAGACGGTTGCCAGGTTCATGCTCTTGCCGCGACCGGAGGCTTTGGCGTTAAAATAGGGTTCGAAGATGCGGTTGCAAACTTCTGTGGGCATGCCAAGGCCGGTATCTGAAACCGCCAACTCAAGATAGTGTCCCGGTTCCAACACAAGGCCTAAGGCGGCGCAGTCCTCAGCGCTCAGCTCAACGTTGCGCGTGGCGAATTGGAGTTCGCCTCCATCCGGCATAGCGTCTCGCGCGTTAAGTCCGAGGTTGAGCAGTGAGGAGTGGAGCATGACCGGGTCGCCGATGACGCGGTCGCAGGCGGCACCCAATTCAACATTGATGGAAATAAGCTTATCTATGCTATGTTCTAAGAGCGTAGAGACCTCATTCACGATATCGTGCAGTTTTACCGGCTCCATGCGCATTGGGCTTTTATGCGAAAATGCCACTAGCTGTTTTGTAAGCTCTGATGCGCGGATGGCCGCGTCCACAATCTCTACCGAGAGTCCCTGCTCCTCG
>JBGSOB010000162.1:0-26023 GCA_041739325.1 Treponematales bacterium | reverse complement strand
CGGAGCGGGCCTTGGAAATTTTAGCCTTGAGGTCAAGGGCCTCAGCGCTGCGGTTGAGGGCCAGGGCTTCGGCTATGCGGATATCCGCTGACTGGTACTTTTTAAGTCCGTAGAGGTCCTGAGCCCAGCGTAGAGCCAAGCGATACCTAAAAAATTTGATATCCGGTCCGGGTTTAAGAGATACGGCGGCCAGCCCCCTCTCGGCGCGGCCGACGGCGGCCTGGGCGGAAAGGTAATCCTTTTTAGCCAAAGACGCCTCGGCTTTTAACAATTCTTCGCTTGAGCGGGCCTTCACGAAGTCTTCCACGGCCTGGCGGCTCTTCTCAGCGTCCTTATTCCCCGAGTCTATGTGCAAGATCTCCGTAACGGCTAGAGCTGCCTGGGGAAGCATCTTTTCAAAGGCGGCTTGGTTTTTTTCCGCCATGAGCTTCTTTTCTAGCTCTGAAAGGGCGGCTACCCGCTTTTGGATAACCTGTTTGCGGGTATCGTTTGTTTCCAGCCTCAACTTGATTACGTCCGGGTGCAGGGAGTTGAGCTCTGCCGCCCGCTGGATGGAGAGAATCATCTCATAGTTATCTCGATCGCTACGGTTCTTTTTTTCCCGCAAGCTCCGCGCCCGGCTTATATAGGTTTTAAGGCGCTCAGACTTAAAGGAAGCTATCTTGGCAAGGTATTCCTCGGCCTTTTTATTTGTCGGGTCTGCGCCGAGCGCGTTGTTAAAGGCGGAGCGAACCTTGGGCAATGCCTTTAAATCGTTTTGCTCCATGAGCTTTTCGTTATAGAGGGCTATCCCCCGCTCTACTAGGAGTTTAGCCTTGTCTTCACGATTAAATTCCCGAATGATATAGAGGTCCGCATTCATGGAGGCACAGGCGGCCATAAAGAGAAGAAGGCCGGCGCCCAAGTATTTCCACGCTGTATCCCGCATGCAAGGCTCCCTGAGGTACTGATAAGGCTGCTTATCCCTAGTATAATATGGATTCTTCCGCTTTTCCCGCCCCGTAGCGGCTTTTTGCACTCTTTTGTTCAGCTCCGGCACCTTTGTTGAAAAAGCCCTGAAATAGGTATATCGTTGAGTGGTAAAGGGAGATTTATGAAGAAACTATTGGCCCCTATCCTCTTCCTTGCGCTAACAGGCCTTGTTGCGGCCCAGGACTTCGGAATGAGCCTTAACCTTGGCCCCTCCATGAATTACATCCACGGAAGCCTTGTTGACTCCGTTTCCACATCCGTCCTATCCCTGGCAGAGGGGGCCGGCATACCCCGGCCCGGAATGGGCTTCCGCGCCAAAGTGGGGAATGAACTCTGGTTTCTACCCGCCCTGGCCGTGGGTTGGGATATCGGGGGCGCCTCCTGGGCAGCCGGCCTTTCTAGCCCTCCCAGCGAAGATCCCTGGCTGAGCGGAAGTTGGCTCCTTGAATCCTGGGGCCTGGGACTGGGCGCGAATATCCGCACAAGGATGAGGCTCGCCGAATTACAGCCCTTTTTAGCCGGAGGGATACGGCTCTGGTACCTGCCCTTTACGCCCCTGGAAAAGATTATCGTCAACGGGGTGACAAGCACATTAAGCAATCCAGCTCAAAGGTCCTGGGCAATGCTTTCCGCCCATGCCGACATCGGCCTTGATATTCCCCTTAGCGGGAAGGCTGACGCCTCCCAGCTCTTTTTGCGCTTCCTGCTTTCCGGCGACTTTGGGCTCACGCCCCTCAACGCGACGGGTTCTTTCTCAGGCGATGCCTACCCCCTGAGCCTGGGCATCGATGCCGGCCTCTACTACCGTTTCAAGCCAAAAAGCAAGTCTCAAAGGGAGAGTCTATGAAAAAGCCCTTCTATCCCCTCCTGGGCGCGGTCCTTGCCCTGGGCACAGCCCTAGCCCTCTGCCTCTTCTCAGCCTGCCCCAACCCCCAGGTAGATCCCAATATCCCCGTCATCCAGATGCTGAGCTCCCAGGGCGGAGAAATGAAGATTGAGACGGACCTGGGCCCCACCCCGCGCGACCTCTACCTTGTCTTTGGCAACCCCACGGAAAAAACGGCTTCTAAGATTATCTCAGTCAAGGCATCGGGGCTCTCCACAGATGCCATAGACCCCACTACTTCCCAGGATGCCGCTGCCCGAAGCCTAGAGGCCAGCCTTGAGCGTGCCGGGGGGAATCCGGCCCTGGGACGCTTTAAACCCTTTGTTCCGCCAATAAGTAGGATGGACATTCTCAAGGGCCTCTCTGCATCCGGCCCCTCTGTCGAGCTTAGCGATAGGGCCCTGAGCATCCAGTCTCGGGCTCTCGTTACCCCCAATTCAGACGCGGTGGGAAGCACGAAGCTCTTCATTGATGGGATTACTCTGGGGAGCCTTGCCGCTACATGCCGCTACGTCTCTGGCGTGACTAGCTTCATTGACTTTGGCAACGACGTTCAGCGTAAACTTTCTATTTGGGTGGCCGATGAAGATTGGGCCGGTAGCAATCCCGCGGTGCGCGACGATAGCCAAGGCGGGCTCTGGGTAACCCAGGCAATGGTAGACGCCCTTGCCGAACGCTTTTTTGGGGAGGCGGGGAATCCATCTTCTTCCATCTACGCTTGGCTTACGAACATCATCGGCCAGGAATGGGGAGACCTGCGCAACGTCTATGGTAGCGATGTCATACCCCGAGACGACTGCATCACCATCCTCCTCTACGATATCGAGGATGACAATTCCCCCGACGGGGGAATCCTGGGCTTCTTCTGGGCGGCAAACAATTTTACAGTTGAGGGAATCGGCCAAGCTGGGGTTTCCAACGAACGCATCATGTTTTGCTTGGACGCCGTCATGTTCGCCAATCCGGACGACGATCTCTTTGACGCAAACCCGGCTACGGGCGGCACAGACTGGGCTGAGACCGACCCCCTGTCAACGGAGATATTCTCCACCCTAGCCCACGAATTCCAGCACATGATCCATTTTTACCAAAAGGACATGCTGCGCACCCGCGGAATAGACACGGATCCGGCCTGGACGGACGAGATGTGCTCCCTCCTTACCGAAGACCTCCTTGCGGACAAACTGGCCATTGATGGCCCACGCGGGGTTGCCTATAACGACTATTCAGCCGGAAGCCCCGGCAACCAAAACGGCCGCCTTCCCCTCTATAACTATGCCCCCTTCTACGGAATAGCAGGCGACTGGAACGGCGACGAGAATGCCGCCATCCGCTACTCTCCCGCCTATGCCCTGGGCGCCTACCTTGCCCGCAACTACGGGGGAGCGGAATTCCTGCGCAAGGTTGTGCAGACTTCATCGACTGGAAAGAAAGCGGTAGAGGATGCCGCCGCCGAGCTCTCAGGCGGTCTAAGCTTTGACGAACTCTTCCGCCGTTGGCCGGCCGCCGCCCTCGTATCGGACTCAACAACAGCGCCCCATGGCTTCCGCTATAATACCGGGGGAGCCTTTAGTTCAACAGTAAACGGTATTGAGTACCGTCTGGGTTCCATCAACCTGTGGAACTATCGCTTTACCACATCCACAAGCAGTTATGATGGGCCAGTTGGCCTTAACCTGACGCAATTCAACGCAGACAGCAGATTGAATAATCTTATCAGCTCAAAACCCATGGGGCTTTCCAATTCCCTCCTCTTGGCGGCTAGCGATAAAAGCGGCAAGGTGAAGCTGAGCATTGAGGCGCCTGCGGGCACGACGATTACAGTGATAGCCCGCTAAGCGGAGAGCTCGCTAAGCGGAGAGCTCAGAAAGGACCAAGGCTGCGGCCTCCGGCCCCAGGGCTATGAGGGAGTCGCGGCTTGTGGAAGCGGCCGCGACAGAGGCCAATTCCTGAGCCGTGAAACCAAAGCTTGCTAAGGATGGCAAAGTAGCTTGGGCCGTCCAGCGCTTTAGCAAGGCAAGAAGCTCAGCAGGCCCCGAGCCGCTCAGGCCTGAGCCCAGTGCGGAGGCGATGCGGGCAAAGCGCTTCTCTAGCTCCCCGGACTGGACGCCAAGACGGGAAAGACTCAATCTAAAGCAGGGTTCCAGGAGGAGGGCGCAGGCGAGCCCGTGGGGAATGTCGCGCAGGGCGCCAAGGTTGCCGGCTATCCCGTGAGGCAGGCCCAGGCCGGCCCCCGTTATGCCAATCCCGGAAAAGGACGCGGCAAGGGATAGATTAAGCCTATCTTCTATCATTGCCCGGCCCGCAAGCAGGGCATCCAAGGCCGGGGCTATCAAGCGCAGGCCCTCAAAGACATAGGCGTCCGTGAGGGGGTTTGCCCGACGCGAGCTGGCGGCCTCAAGGAGCTGGGCAAGGGCGTCGAAGGCAGAGCTGATGGCAAGAGAATGAGGCATTCCCTCTTGGAGTTCTGGGTCTACGATAACGGCAGTAGGCAGGAAACTCCCATGGCGCAGGCTCTTTTTGAAGGGCCGAGCCTCCCCCGTCTTTGCCAGGCTCTGGCCACGAATGACGGCGTTGCTTGTCATCTCCGAGCCGGTTCCGGCGGTAGTAGGCAGGGCTATCCAGGGCAGGGCCCCGCCGGGGTGCTTTTTCGAGCCCAGGCCTTCAAGGTAGTCTTGAACCGAGCCTGATTGGCCGAACATAGCGGCGACTGCCTTTGCCAGGTCGAGGACTGATCCCCCGCCTACAGCGATAATGCCCCCGATGCCATGGGACCGGGCCCGAGAGCTTAGGGCATCCACATCCTCCACACGCGGCTCATGGTCTATACCTTCAAGGAGGATAGTGAAGCCCTCGGCGTTGAGACCATCCAAGAAGATACCCAGCTTGCCGCTTTTTTCCAGTGATGAGCCGCCGGTAAGAAAGAGGAGGCGCTTGCCCATGCTCCGGGCAAGGATTGGCAGCTGAGAGCGCGCACCGGGGCCGGCAAGGAAGATGCCGGGAAAATACTGCTCAAAGGCGAGGGCCCTGGGTTTGAGGGATTCCATCTTAGCTGGGGGCTATGGCCGTATAGGCAATGCCCTGACGCGGTACAGCCATCATGTCCGCCACCGCCTCCCGCCACGCGCGGTAGTGGGAGCTTTCCTTGTGGGCAGCCGCGGCTTCCTTGGAGTCGTAGGCTTCATAGAGGACAAAGCTGTCTTCATCGGCATCTTGCTGAAGGATGTCGAAGCGGCGATTCCCCTCTTCCTTGACGCTCGCCTGGTGGTTTGCCAGGCAGGCCCGCTTAAATTCTTGAGCCCGGCCGGGCTTAAGCTTGACGTGAACTATGGTGACGATCATACTCCCGATACTAGGACGACAAAAATCCGCAGTCAAGGTGTAACCATGGCCCCCTTTTGGGTTTTACAAGGTGAAGCAAGATGAAAAACCGAGCTTCATTCAACCTCCTCCGGGGGCTGGCGGCCGCGAGTCTCGCGCTCGTCAGTCCCCACCTTTTTCCCCTCGAAGCCGACGCAGCCTGGAGTCGCGCCGCAAGCCTGGCCGCCGAGTCAAAGCGGCTCAGCCCAGGGTTGATACGCTTTGAGAGCCTGGAGTACGGCAAGCAGGGCGAGATCCTCTCGCGGGAAGAAAGCATAAGCCGCATCAGCTACGATGTGGCGGGTAAAAGTAGCTCACAGATTATCAAGGCGACAAAGGACGGCAAGGACGTCACCGAGGAAAAGCGCGCCGAGGCGGCAAAGCAAAAGGGCCCGCCCCGGGGCGGCATGGGGAGCGATGGGGGCTTTGGCATGCCCGATCCCCTCAACCCGGAAAAGGGGGCCAGCGTCATCCGCCAAACCCCGGTGCGGGAAAACCGCGATGGGGTGGATTCCTGGAAATTCCCCTTTGAATACAAGAAAAAGGGAACTCTCTCCAGCGCGGGCTTTCTCTGGATAGAAGCGGAAACCGGCCGCCCTACGGCAATGGAGTACAAGCTTAAACCCCTGCCTCTCGGCGTTAAGCACGCTGACTTCAGCCTTCGCTTTTCTGCCCATGAGGGCTCCGGCGTCGTCATCGATTGGATGCGCATAGGTTTTGACGTGAATCTCCTTGTCTTTAACAAACGCATGGATATGGAGATCAGCCTCTCCGACTACGCCGACCGCGGCTTTATCGTAGGCGAATAAGGGATGCGCGCTGTAAACTGCCTTCTTGTAATACTCTTTTTAGCCCTTGTTTTCTCTTGCGCAGCGCCTGCGCCCATAAGCGTGGAGATAGAGCCGGGAATGAAAGCCCACTGGGAAGCCCTGCTCAGGGCCCACCCACTCCCTGGGCATGCAAAAATAAGCCTGATAAAAAACTCCGAGGAGGGGCTGGGAAAAACGGAGGCAGGGGGAAGCCTCCTCCGCCTGCGCTCCTACCGCCCCTGGGAGGGCCTAGCCCATTCCGCGGAAACAGCTATGAAGGCAGCGCAAGGAATTTCGAGCGACGGGCTTTTAAGCCGGCGCCTTTTAAGCCGGCCCTGGGCTCAGCGTTCTCTGCTCTGGGAACTCCCCTTCGAGCTACCTACTCAAAGCTCGGTGGATATATCGAGGCTGAGCCCCCTGGAAGAGATTCTCTTGCCGGATGTAGGTCTACCCGCCGGGGCAGATGCCGCTCAGGCTGAATGCGCCGGAATCGAGCCCCGCCTTCCCCTCTTTCCCGGAGACTCAGGCTATCCCTGGATGGAGGAAGTCCGGCTCTCCCTTGAAGGGCCCCAGCCCCCAGCATCCCTCCTCACATGGTTTGAATCCCTTGAGGGGGCCCTAGACAACAAGGAAGACGCCGTCATCAAGCTGGGCGCTGTGGGCGACGTCATGCTCGGCTTGGGCATGGACGCAAAAGTGGCAAGCGGCGAAAACGGGCGGCGCTTCGTTTTCCGCGACACCCTCCCCCTTTTGCGCGCCACGGATATTCTTGTCGGCAATTTGGAGGCCCCCCTTACCACCCGTGGCGAAAGGGCGGCCAAAACCTACACCTTCAGGACTATCCCCCAGGTAGCCGACGCCCTGGCCGAATGCGGTTTTAGCTTTATGAGCATTGCCAACAACCATAGTTTTGATTTTGGCATGACGGGTTTTACCGATACCCTGGTAGCCTTGGAAAAATCCACCCTGGGTTGGGGCGGTGGAGGCTGGACATGGGAGGCGGCTATCAAGCCCTGGCTTATGCAGGCAAAGGGCCAAAGCTTCCACTGCTTCGGGCTCTCGGCCTTCCCAACCGAGCGCTCCGGCTTTGACGGCGCCATGGTAGCCCCTGGGCCGGATCGCCCCGGTGCCCTCTGGGCAGACGCAAAAACGGAGGCCGGCATCGCTTCAGGCTTTAGTCCCGAGAGTTTCGACATCGTCCTCATCCACGCCGGCAACGAGTACGTCCCCAAGCCTAATGTCAGGCAACGCGAACTCTTCCGCGGCTTGGTGGACTCAGGCGCAGACTTGATCATCGGCTCCCATCCCCACGTACTCCAGGGCATAGAGGCCTACAAAGGCAAGCTTATCGCCTACTCCCTGGGCAATTTCGTCTTTGCGGACAAGGGCGAGCCCGGCTTGGATTCCGCCATGCTCAGCCTGGGGCTCTTCCGCGGCCGGGCGGCCATGCTCTGGGCAAGCCCGGTGCGGCTTACCGAAACCACCGTATCACTTGCGGAAGACGGGGCAACCCATGCCCAGCTCATGCGCCTGTGTGCCCAGCTAGCCAAGGAAAACTGAGGCTCTTTACACGCACCCTTCAGATTGAAGCGAATACGCGCCGACATCATTGAAAAAAAGCCGCCTGAATGAGCGTAACAGTCGATCATTAAAAGGGTCGATAAGACTCAAGCTACGGCTAGGAAACAAGGAGGGCTGTCGCATGGCACACAAGATTCTGGCGCCTGGGCAGGTGGCGGGAAATTACTCCGCTGATTGGCGGAAAAGCTTTGACCTTGTCTTCTTGCTCGGTTGGCTGAGCAGCCTCGCAGTGCTGGGAACACTAACCCTTCTCATTGAGCCGGAGTTCTTCGCGAATATCCGTTTTATTGGTTTCAGCGCCCTAAAGCTCTCGCTCATGCTTTTGATGTCGTTTGCCGGCGGGCTTCTCTGCACTCATTTTTGCACGGTAGATTCGGACGGCTATATACTAACCACAAAAAGTTCCTGGTTTAAGGTCAATTATACAAGAAAATTACAGCATTTTGCCGCATACCTGGTGCCGCTCATCAATATTCCCCTACCAGGCCAGAAGGCGCCCGGCATCATTCCCCAGATATGGGAGTCTCTTTTTGTTCTCCTGGTTTTTCTCCTCATGATCAAGCCGATTCGGGAGCGCGGCAGGTTCTTCATGCGGATGTTCAACTCTTTGGACCGCCCGGAAGACAGACCGCATACCTTAAAATGGATCATACTGGGAAACATCCTACCCGGCCTCTTTCTTAGCATCCTCTTCCGCCAGCTTTATGAAGCAAAGGGCTTCGGCAATCTTGCCCTGATAATCATTCTTATCATCGGCATCGGCGACGGTTTGGCGGAACCGGTAGGCATCTATTGGGGGAAACACACATATAAAAGCCCCCGTTGGTTTTCATCCAGATCCTATACCCGCTCCATCGAAGGCAGCGCCTGCGTTTTTTTGTCGAGCATCGTCATTCTTTTGTGTTTTTATCAGGACTTCCACAGCCTACGGGAATTGCTGGCAGCCTTGCTGATAGTACCGGCCACGATGACGTTGGTTGAAGCGACAGCGCCGCATTCCATGGATACCCCGGCCTTGATGCTCTTCGGTTTTTCCGCTTTATACGCAATCATCGTGTTTATCTGAGGGCAGAGACTCAGGCGCTGCGGCGGTCGGGCTTCCATTCTCTAAGACCGCCGCGGCATGCGCCCTAGGGCACGACGGAGCTGGGGCTGCCCAAACCGTCCGTCAACGGATTTTGCTTATCCACGTACCAGGAACCAACCCAGGAGTTTTTTGGGTAACCGGGGCCGATGTCTATAAAGAACTTGTAGGGCTGGCCTGGGCTGGCCGCGGTAAGCACTTCCCAGTTTCCGGAGCCGGCGGGCCTTTCCTTCATTTCCAGCGCGCTGTCCCAATCCTTACCGGAGCCGTCCAAGGCGCCGCGCAGATACACCCCTTCAATTGCCATCGAGTGATACTTAGCTGGCCTAAAACGGAATAGGTAGCGGCCCTCTTCTTTTTTCTCCACGGATACGTAGTCTGAGAGATAGGGATTCCCCAACCTTTCCCAGTTGCGCTGCCAGATGAGCTTGCCGGATTTTTTAAAGGCCTTTACGCTTAGCGAGAATCTATCGCTTGTGTATTCCGTTTGGAATGATACGCTAAAGGGTGGTTGGCTGTCTTTTACGATGACAGGCGCAAAGGATTCCCCCCCGCTTATGCTGAACTCCACCCTGCTCACGGCGGGGTCAAGGGCGCTCATGCTCAGGCTGAATGTCCGCAACCCCTCATCCGGAAAGGCCATGCCCCAGGCTCCTGAACCAAGCTCCACAAAACCTGAATCCGCGGCCGGCTTATCAAGGCTGAGGGGCTCGGCTGGAGGCAGGCTCTCGGCGCCTTTTTTCGGGCTAGCCTTGAGGCTTGCTCGAAACGCGCGAATGTCTTTGCGCGTCCGCTTGATCCTGGCATCGATCCAAGCCTTCTCTGAGTCCTTTGCCGCCATAGGGCCCTTCCCATCCATGCCCAGGTAATCGAAATCCTTGAGGAGGCCCTTGGCCTGGGCGTAGAACGCCCGATAGGCTTCATAGCTAAAGGGTCCCGCAACCTGTTCCTCGAAGTAGCGGACATAGGCCTCCCGATATTCGGGAATGGCAAGGACCTTATCAACCAAAGGATGTGGGAAGTTCTCTTCCGGCTGGCGCATGAATTGGGCATTGAGATTGGGCACGTCGAAGATACCGACATTGGCAGTATCATAGGGCTTCCAGCCTCCGCCTAAGCCATGGTCGTAGTCATAGGGGATGAAGGAAGCTTTGCGCCCCTGGAGTGGAAAATAGAGGTAGTAGTTGTTTGCCATGGCGCGGTAATCGTCCGGCATGCCCAGGAGGAGGTTTGCCGCCATCCACTTGAGAAAATCCTCTATCTCAAAGGCCTCATCCAAGTAGGTCTTGAGCTCGGCCCCGGATAACTCATTCAGTTTCTTGATGAAGGCCAAAAGAGCGCCGTGCTCGGGCGGGCTTGCCCGCGCTTCCTCAGGCTCCACGCTTGAAAGATCGTAGGAGGGTCGATACTCGGTAGTCCAATCCTCAACCCCCAGAAGATTTGTCCCCTGTTTCAGCCGAGCTTCATCCCAGTTAAGATTTGCCGGGCCGCCCTGCTGCCAGAGGCCCTTATAGAGCTGGCCGTCGTTTCCGTCTTTGCCCCAGCGCGAGGTGATAAAACTCTTGTTTACCGGCTCGATGGCGGTATAGTAACCGAAATTCCGGCTTAAAACACTACCGTCCGTTTCCAGGATGCGCAGCTCAAGGCTTGCCATGCCCGCCCGGGGGGCCTTAAGCCCGATCTTGTTCATATAATTGTAGGCATACAATTCCCGCACTACGGAGGGGGAATCTTCTGCCAATTTAAGGTTCAGCCCTCGGAGGCTAAAGAGCCTGCGCTCAGCGCGTTCGGCGTAGCGCGGATCCTGGGAGTCCATAGAAAAGCTTTCATTGAATTTTAGGGAGAAATGCGCGCGCTTGAATGCACCTGGGCTTTTTTCAGGAATGACTCTGGATGTGTTGCCCCTGGTGCGAAAGCCTACATCCTCCATGGTGACATTACCGTTTATCCCAGAATAAATGACCCGCGCCGGGTAGTAACCTCCGGTGCGGATGGACTTGAATTCCGCCTGGTGCTTCAGCATGTCGGTATTAAGCCTATCCCAGTCCACTCTGGCAATCTCTACCGTGAAGGCGTGGAGATTGCCGGGATCGAAAAAGGCCACGTAATCGCGCGGGCCCGGTATGGCTAGAGAAGGCTCCGGAATGGACTTTGAGCCTACCGGGACATGGGCGCAGGACGCGCTGAAAACTGTAGCAGCGATCATACAACCGAGGATGCGTGTCAGCTTGTTCATGCGCGGAGTATAGCACGGGTAAGACTAAGCGCGGGAAAAACTAGCTTCCAGCGCTCAAGTATTCCAGTAAAGCGTTTTGGGCGTGAAGCAGGCAGTCCTTTGCCTCATAGACCCGGCATGCCGGAGCGCTCAGAGAGTCCTCGGAGAGCTCCTGCCCCCGCGTTACCGGCGGGCAGGGAAGAAAAAGCCCACTCGGCCCCATACGCTCCACTACGCCCCGGGTAATCTGGTAGGGAAGAAAAAGTTTTGACTCAACTCCCGCCTCGCCCTTCGGCCAGCAATCCGTGTAGATAAGCCCGGTATCCTTCGTGATGGCCCTATCCATATCCTGGCTTACGGCAATCCGGCCCTGGGCTCCCTTGTTCATAAGCTCAACCTTATCCGGCCCGAGGGTGTAGCCCGCCGGCCCTACCTGCAAAACCTCAATGGGCAAGACGCGGGCGGCTTCGAACCATGACATGCAAAGATTCGTCGTTTCTCCCACAAAGACAACCTTGAGGCCCTCCACGCTCCCGCGCTGGCGGCGGATGTATTGAAGGTCACCGAGAATTTCGCAGGGATGGTTAAAACTCGTGCGGGCGTTCACCAGGCATTTATCAAAATCACTAGCCAGGCTTAAAAGGGAGGCATGTTCGCGACAACGCACGACGAGGATATCGAACCAATGGCGCAGGTAGTGCCCGACATCCTCCAAGGGTTCCTGAATGCCGAGGTCTCCGGGGATAAAAGAAACATCTGCGCCCATAGCCCGCGCGCCGATCTCAAAGGCTATTCTGTTTCTAAAACCTTGACCGCAAAACCAAAGCCCGACGCGCTTTCCCTTCAAGCTTTGGGGCATGGCGTGAGAAGACCAAAGATCGCGCAAGGTATCGGCGCGGTCAAGCAGGGCCATCACCTCCTGAGCGTCTAAATCGTCAAGCTTTAAAAAGTTCATAACCTGCTCCCTTCGTGCTTTTGCGCCGCGTCTATCATCAAAAGCGCAGCGCTACAGCCTAAAGCTATCCCCGTCGCGGCCGGCGCGGCTGGGCTTGAAAACGCGCCGGGCCGTAGTTTCGGCGCGGCGGCGGATGGGGAAGTCCGGATAGCGGTGGGCGTCGAAGTGCACGAGGACCAGGCGTTTTGCACCTGCATTTAGGGCGATGTCGGCTGCCGTTTCCGGGTTGAGGTGGGGCCAACCGGGGTTTTCCTCGCCCGGGCGGTAAGCGCACTCGGTAAAGAGTATGTCGGCGCCCCGGGCAAGGCTACGGGCGTTTTCACAGTCGCCGGTATCGGCAACGTAACTGATAACCCGGCCATCGATCTCTAGGCGAATACCGAAGCACTCGGATGAGTGCACGAGGGGCAGGGCCTGGGCTCGGAAGGGCAGGTCAACCGCCAAACCCTTGTCATCAATAAAACGTGAAGAAGATTCGAGCTTGGCGCCGTCCCCTTCTTCAGGCCGGTAGAGTTCGATAAAGCGAGTTTTAAAGGGGAGATGATCCAGAAACCCCGCGTAGGGCGGGCGCAGGAGTTCGGCTAGGGCCCCCTGCCCGCCCCTCCCGCTCAAGATAGTCAAACCGCCGGGAAAGGCGTTGAGGGCTAGGCTATGGAGCCCTACCACGTGGTCGAGGTGGAAGTGGCTCAAAAAAAGATAGACAGGTTTGCTGCTTGCGCCCAGATACGCAGGGAGTTTGGCAAAACCGTTGCCCGCGTCGAGAACGATGTTGCAGCGAGGCGTTTTCACCAAAAGGCAGATAGTATTTCCGGTTTTTGAGTCGAACCAGCCGTTGCTGCCCAGGATGACGATTTCAATATCTCTGTCCGCTTTCATGTCCCGTATTCTTTCAGTCCGCTGAGGCGCTGTCAAGCAATATCAAACTCATCCGCTAAGGCAAGGCTCATCATGCCTCATTTCGGGCAATTCGCGCATTGACGGCAAGAAACGGCTTGCCCCTAACGAAAACCTAACATAGAATGGGCCCATGACCCATGAACCCATCCAGATGAAACTATCCTTTGTCCTAAAAAAATACGGAATAGAGCCCAAAGAAAATTTTAAATTCGGCTTTTTTTCCATGGCTAACGAGGTCTTTTTCCTTAAAGACAAGCATGGCAAGCGCTATGTCCTTAAAAACTGCCTTAAAAACAATAGCATAGAACTCTTAAAAACGGAGATAGCCCTCATCGAGCATCTTCGCGCCCGGGGCTGCGGTGCCCCTGAGGTCGTCAAAGCGACAAACGGAGACGACTATGTGGAGTACAATGGCGACATCTTTATCATGTACCGCTTCCTTAAGGGGGAGATCCCTTCCTGGCATACCATCCCGAGGCGCTACCATATGCGCCAGTCCGCCCGGGGCATGGCCATCTACCACCGCGCCGTAGCGGACTTCGATCCCAGCTACGACACCGACCGCTTCAAAGTCCTGGAGTTCGAGCGCAACATCAAGCACTTCACCGACCTCAAGGCCGCGCTGGAAGCAGACGACACGGGAAGGGAATCCGTATCCGGCATGCTTAAAATAATAGACTTCTTCATAGACCTCGCCAAACGCCTGCCCAGCCTCTTCCCCGAGGAAAAACTGCGTCGCTGCCAAAGCCTCATGATCCACGGCGACCTCCACATGTACAATATGGCCTTTAGGTTCCAGCGTTTTTCCGCCGTTTACGACTTCGACTTCATCCGCCGAGACCTGCGCCTCTTCGACGCCGTCAACCTCATCTGGAGTTTTGAAAACCTGCTTAAACGTAAGGCTTACGGAGAGCGCGTGCGCGAACCCGGCTTTAACCCAGACCCGGAAAAGATTATCAGGATCATGACAAAGTCCATCCTCCTTTTCGCGCGCGCCTACCGCAAGGAATACCCCATCTCGGACGAGGAACTTTCCCTCCTGCCTGCCATGCGCGCCGTTTTAACCCTTTACTTTGCCCGCTTTTTCCGCATGGAAACAAGCGAGGAAGAACGCCTGCACATGCTCGGCTGGCTGGGCTTCCTTAAGCAAAGGCTGCCGATGATGCTGGAAGGCATGGAGGAAGCCACGCGGCGCGCCCTCAAGGAACTCAACTCATGAGGCCCAATCCCCTGCTCAAGTTTTTCAGCCACGTTTTTAAAAGCCGCGTTTATAAGGGCCTCTGGGCCCTCGCCCTGCCCATCATGGTCAACAACATCCTCTCTACCCTCATGGGCTTTGCCGACCTCTTCATGGTGGGCCAGCTGGGGGAAGACGTCATATCCGCCATCGGCAACGCCTCCCAAGCCACGGCCTTCCTCTTTCTGCTTTTCGCGGCTATCAGCCAGGGCGGAGCTATCCTTATAGCCCAGTATTACGGGGCGGGCGACAAAGATGCCATCAAGCGCTGCGTGGGAACCTTTATCTTTTCAGGGTTTTTAATCGCCGCCATCCTCTGCCCCCTTACCTTCTTTTTCGGGGAAAGCTTTATCTGGCTGCTTACCCTCGGCCGGGGCGCGGCGGTATCCGACATCGGCGGGGAATACCTGCGCATCGTCTCCTTCGGTTATATCAGCTTCATTCCCGGCACCATGGTCGCCTCCGCCCTCCGCGCGATGGGCGACACCAAAACCCCGGTCAAGGTCGGCCTGGCCATGAACGTGCTTAACATCCTGGGCAACTTCATCCTCATCTTCGGCATTGGGCCCATTCCGCGCATGGGCTACGCCGGCGCCGCCCTCTCAACGGCCATCGCTCAGGGCTTGCAAGGCATTATCCTTTTAGCCTTCATTTTGTTCCGCAAGGTGAATGAATCAACTGCGGAAAGCCGCGCTTCGGATGGCAGCGTTGTGGATAGCGGCGATTCCAAGAGACACAAGCTCCAGATACGCATTCGCTTAAGAGACATCCTCAATCCAAACTTCAGCCAGCTGGGGAAGATAGCCAAGATCGGCTACCCCATGACCATAGACGGCATTTACTGGCAGGGGGCGCGCATCGCCTATACCCTCATCTTCAACTTTTTGGGCTCCCACGCCTACGCCGCCTATTCCATCGTCAAGAGCATCAAGGGTATGGCCACCATCCCCACTGCCGGCCTTCAGGCGGCAACCATGATTTCAGTCGGCCAAGAATTGGGCCGCAAGCGCATGGGCATTGCCCGGGTAAAGGCCAACGAGGGCATCAAGCTGTCCGTAAGCATCATGGCCATACCCTCCATCCTCGTCTTCTTCTTTTCCTGGCTCATCGTCAGCCTCTTTAAGATAGAACCGGAAACCTTTTCCATCGCCGTCGCCTGCACCATGATCCTTGCCGTCTCCATTTTCTTCACCACGGTCAACTCCATCATCCCCGGCATCCTGCGCTCCGGCGGAGACACGGTCTCTGTCATGACTATCAGCCTGCTCTGCTTTGTCTTTGTGGGCGGGCCCCTGGCCTACCTCTTGGGTATAGTCTTTAAGTTCGGGGCAGTGGGCGCCTTTGTGGGCATTAGCCTGGAAGAAGTGGTCAAGGCATTCGTCTTTGCCCTTCGCATGAAAAAGGGGCTTTGGCTCAAGTCGCTGGTTTAGCGGTGATATTCACCGAACGCATACACGTAAATTCGACTTGACAAATGCGAGTGTGCAGCTAAAAATGAGAGTCACGGCGTTACTAGGAATGTTTTTGTTAGCGATTTTCTACCGAGTGCGAAATTAGTTCAAGCGCGGGCGGGTTTTAGGCTTTCCGCCCAAAAATGGCATTTTCCGCCCGGATGACAGTTCCTATCAATTATAAACGGAGCAAACTAATGTTGAAGAATTCGAGTATTATTGCTATGTTTTTAATATTTACAGGAATTTCATCTTTTGCCCAAATGCCTGATTCGCCTGCGTTATTTCTGGAAAAGAAATTCCCGGCAGTCTATAAGATCACCCAAACTCTTTCAGCCATAGAAAACACATTGGATCTTTCAAACGCAAAGGACCCGCGCTTTCTTGTTGTAATGTCTCTTCCTTCTACAAATGAGTACCAGGAAGTATCCGATATCCGGATATCAGCCGGAAAAATTCTTCAGTTTGTAGGAAAAAAAGAAAAATATCTGAGGTACACCGGAAAAGTTCCGCTGGAAAATCTGACTATCTCCTATACCCTGACAATAAATCAATTTTATCCTTTATGGAATAAAATCAGAAAACTATATCCCTATGACAAAACAAAACCGGAGTATATAAGCTATACCTTGAAAAACGATGAACGGATTCAGGCAGACAATCCTATTATTGAAGAAGCCGCTGACAGGCTTTACGAGGATTCGAAGGATGTCCTGGACTATATCCGTCGCGCCTACCTTTGGCAACAGAAAACCCTCAGCTGGAAGGATACCGGAAGTCAGAAGACAATAGATGAAATTTTTTCCAATGGAGGCGGTGAATGCGGGTCACTTTCCACTGTTCTGATTTCATTGCTTCGAAATAAAGGAATTCCGGCGCGATACATGAAAGGTTTCGTTCTTGCAGATGGCAAAGGCGGCTCCCATACCTGGTCCGAGTTTTATCTTGAGGGTTATGGTTGGGCGCCAATAGACCCGGCTTTTTACAGCAGTACAATTACTGATCCGGTATTTTTAGGGTACTATAACGGAAAGCGTTTTTTTTACAGCCGCAGCAATGATTATACGATCATAGATGACAACAATAATAAACAATCTATCGGATCTTCAGGATTTGCATCTCAGTATTCCATCAAAGGCGGATCAATGCCGGGAGTGCTCAAGTACGATACTGAAACAAGCTATCAAACGGTATCAGACCCCAAAGAATCGGAATTTTTCAATAAGCCGGAATTTATCCGGAATACTGTTACAAATGCCATGGCGATAATCAACCGACAAAGGGAATTGAAAAACTTACAACCCTTCGCGGTTATGCCATATCTAGATAAAGTTGCAGAAAAATATCTTCTACCAATAACAGGGAGAGATCCTCTGGAAGCCTCAGGAATTCGATATAATTCTTATGGCAGATGGAAAATGTACTATGGTTTCCCCACACTTATGCCTGCCGAAACACTGTCTCACCTGTTCCCCTGGGATAGGCTGGAAGATCCGAATATGAACAATTTAGGCATCGGCTACCGGTTCGAGGAAGGATTACATAGTTTTTATTTCGTTCTTATAAAATCCAATGATGTGCATCTTGAATAGGTTCTGAATCAGATATTTTACAGGCTTTGAAATTTCCCTTATAGCTACCAAAGCAGATCGTTTTCATTCAGCCCTACGGTGACTTCAGGCCACAAAGGGTCAGACCCCACCGTGAGGCCTTGCCTTGGGGTCTGACCCCAAGGGGACTCTGGACAAAGCAGAGAATCTGGCTTATTATGTTGACTGTCCAGTCAGTCAACATAATAAGGAGGACAAAGATTGTCTCCAAGAAGCCATGAATCCAATGAGCTCATGCGTTCAGAAGCCCTGGCCAGAATCAGCGCCGCCGCCTTCGAAGTCTTCCTCGGCTTCGGTTACCACGGCGCGACTATGAAGATGATCGCCCAAGCATCGGGGCAGAGCTATGGCCTTGTCTACCATTATTTTCGCTCCAAGGAAGCGGTCTACCGCCACCTGGTGGACCAGGCCCTGGACGCATCCATCTCAACTATCTCGGCAGGCCTCAAGGGGGAGGGGACGGCCTGGGAACGCATAGAAAAACTCTCCGCGACCATGGAGCGGGAAGCCCTGACGGGGCAGGCGCGGCAGTACTTCCTCTTCATGCTCCAAGCATTGCACCAAGGCCGTTCCCTCCCCGGACTCCTGGAGCATATAGCCGAGAGATCCGCCCAACACTACGCTGTCTTCATCCCCATCCTTGCCCGGGCCCAAGCGGAGGGCAGGGCGATTCAGGGCGATCCAGCTACCTTGGCCGCGGCCTACTTCACCTTCGTACAGGGCCTCTCCCTCATGGCTGAGGGTGGGAGGGCGCCTGAACTCCCGCCCGGCCTCATCGCTAACGTCTTACGAAATCCTCGTTATCTGGAGCATCCACTATGAAAAGCGTCCTCATCATCGGAGCCGGCGTCGCCGGACTCTCGGCGGGAATCCATGCGCGTCTCAAAGGATTCAAAGCCGTGATCCACGAATCCCACAGCCTCCCAGGGGGCATGTGCGCGGCATGGAAGCGCAAGGGCTACCTCTTCGAGGGCTGTCTCCACTACGTGATGCTCACGGGGACAAAGGCGATCCACGCTTTCTACCGGGTTTGGGAGGAGTTGGGCCTTCTTCCCGGCTTGCCCCTCGTCCAGCCGGGATCCTTCCATTCCTTCCGCGATGCAGCCGGTCGGACACTCACGATATACGGCGACGCAGACCGCCTTGAGGCCGATCTTCTTGCCCTCTCGCCGGCAGACAGATGGGAGATCCGCCGCCTCTGCGCGGCAATTCGACACCTGTCTTGGATGATTCGGGAGCCGGGCCCCTCGCCCCTCATGAAGCTCAGGCGCATTCTCCACATGGGCGCGGCTCTGGTGATACTCTCCCGTATGGGCGGACTCTCCCTCGGGGACTACGCCGCACGCTTCAAGGATCCTCTCATCTCCAGCGCCCTCTCCGGCCTCTTCGTCTGTCCCGACTTCGGTTTTGCCCAACTCGCCTTCATCCTGGCGGGTTGGCACCTGGGAGCCGTGGCCTATCCGGAGGGCGGCTCCTTAGCCCTGGCACGCGCCCTGGAAAAGCGTTTCCTCGATCTAGGCGGCAGCATCGTCTACCGTTCCCGCGTCTCAAAGATCGCCGTGGAGGGCGGCCGCGCCCGGGGCCTCGTCCTCTCAAACGGCAGCTTCGCGGATGCCGACGCGGTGATAGCGGCCTGCGACGGTCGGACAGTCCTCCAAGAGATGCTCGGCGGGGCCTTCACCCCGCCCGCCCTCCTCAGGCGCTACGATTCGCAACCCCTCTATGAATCCTTCGTCCAGGTGAGCCTAGGGCTTGCCATGGACCTCTGCGGGACGCCGCACGCGCTGAAGGCCCGGACTTCCGCGGAATACGAGCTGGCCGGACGGAAGCGTAATGAACTCTGGTTCCAGCACTTCGCCTTCGTCCCCGGCATGGCGCCGGAGGGGAAGACAGCCCTAACCGTGCTTTACCCTACGGACTTCTCATTTTGGGAGGGTTTCAGCTATCCGGGGCCGGAATACAAGGCGGAGAAGGAGCGCATACTCGCGCTCACTGTGGAACTCCTCGAGGAATTCCTGCCCGGAATTGGAGGGCGGATCGAGACAAGCGACGTTGCCACTCCCCTCAGCGTCCGCCGCTACACGGCTACCTGGAAGGGAGCCCTGGGCTTCGTTATGACCCCGGATCTTTCCTCAGAAATGACTATGAAAACGCAATATCGTCTCCCCGGCATCTCGGGTTTCTACCTAGCCGGTCAGTGGGCCAAGGGCTTCGGCCTGCCCACGGCAGCCCTTTCCGGCAAAGAAGCCGTCCAGGCATTCTGCAAAGACCAGAAACGGTAGAAGGGGGGCAAAAATCTTAATATCACACGCACGAGCATCGGCGCTTGGCGGTATAGCCGCTGGCACGCTAAATGATCGCCATAGGGCTGTCTTGACAATGGGGTCCATTTTATCAAATCACAACCCAATCCACGCTAGTGCAATGCAACGGCAAGCAAGCCGGCCTTATCTCCAGTTATGTCTTAGCCATGTTATTAGCCTTTACCTGCTTCTATTTATAAAATAATCGCCTTTGTATAGGATTGCCGCCTAATTTTTTCAGAGTTTCAGTGAAAATTCTATTCCGTTGGGAAGTAATTGAAAAGCGAGCATTTCGGGCTGTGCTGTGTCCAGAGCAAGTCCCTCATCCCATTTTCTGTAGTTCTTTGCTTCCCTTTCTGGAACGCTTTCGATCAAAAGCGTGATAATTCCCATGCCCAGCGCTGTAGCCGAACTGTAGAGACGTGTATTTTCGGGCAGGAATAGCAAACCGGCTGTACCCAGGACGACATAAGCTCCAGCGCCCAATAAGCGATCCATGCGCGCTTTATTCGACAAGCCCTGGAGGTTGACTTCTCCTTTGGCGATCTTTTTCAGAATATCTTCCTCCGTGACCTCGGGCATGAGGGAAAATTTACGAGGTAAGAGTTCGTATTGTTTTGGAAAAGCCAGGATACATGCACCGGTGCCCGTGAAAAGGGCGCCGGTGCCAACTAATACGGAGCCAAGAACTTGCCCGATATCTTTATTTTCTTCAGAAGTCATTAGGGAAAAGGAGATCGCGCCGCCTCCTATGCATAAAATCCCCAAACCGACAATGAGTCCCCCTCTCGTTTCGCGCTTTGTTTTTGCGTCATGCTGGATATTTGCTAAATGGGAATCGAGTCGGAAAAGTCGATCCATGTTCGATTGGGCAAATATGGATGGGCACTGCAAAATGGCCAAGGCTGAGCAGAAAACGGCAAGACTTATTCTACTTTTCATCCATATGCTCCTTTGCGGGATTATGGCTTATGGTACTTTATATTGCTTATCCCGTCAATTTTTCTTGTTAAAAAAGCCATTCGCTAAGCATTCAGTATCCTTCAGTCTACGCGCAAGTCTTGGGCTTTGCCGAGAACGGCTGAGGTTGTACCGGGAGTTGAGCGCCGATCCAGCTTTTCGGATCGAGCCGGCAAGCGACCCGCGAAAGCAGTTCGTTTTCAATCAGCCCTACGGTGACTTCATCTGAGTTTGTAGTCATAATGAGCTAAGGCCTCGGGATAGATCGCCGCCTAGCCAATCGGAGGGGGAATGAAAAACCTAGTTAAGTTTCTTGCTTTTGCCCTTAATCAGGCTATGCGGAGTTTTCAATGAGTGATATTCCCCCCGCCGCAAGCGGCCAGCAGAACAACCCCCTCCATGGCATAAGCCTTGAAAAGATACTCCTCTACTTAGTCGAACGCTACGGCTGGATAGAAATGAATAAAAGAGTACAGATCAATTGCTTCTTCTCCAACCCAAGCATTAAGTCCAGCCTCACATTCCTACGAAAAAACAATTGGGCCAGGATAGAGGTTGAGCGCATGTATCTTGAGGCCGTCTCCGGACCGGAGGCGGTGAACAGGGATTTTCACGAATAGAAAAAATGAAAAGCTTTAACGGCCTAACGCAACCTATTGCTAAATCGTATGAATGGACCCACTATTCCGAAAGCGTTTAAAACGTAGATCAATACAACCACGACAACAACAACGTTCAAGATTGTCTTGATGGCAGAGTTCATGGGTATGTAGGTATTAACAAGCCACAACACAAGCCCTACGACAATGAGCATGATGAGCAATTGAATAATTGGCATAGTATTTCTCCCCGCTAAGCTTCTCTCCTAAGAATAGTCATAGCTAATCCTGCAGTCTGTTCGTTAGCGTACAGACTACCCGCCACTCTCGCTGTAGCTTCAATTCAACAAGACAGCGCAAAGGTTTCTGCCTGCGTTGTCTGAGTTCTACGTTTTAAGGAGACTCTCTATGAATAAGAACAGACTGTATGACGCAACAAAGGCTAAGCTCTGGATTAAGAGCATAGGCTTTGCCATCTTGCTTGCCGCCCTCATGAGCATAGTCGCCTGCAACGCCATCGGCTCACTCATCAACCCCGTCATTGGCACCTGGCAAACGAACGTGCTTGGAGTAACGGTCAGCGCCATTTTCAACGCGGATGGAAGCTGTACGGAAACCAACTCCCTGGGCCAGGTGGGCCTTACCAGGAGCGGTACCTGGACTTCCGCCTCTAGCATCATCACCAAGACCTGGAGTGACGAAACGGTGGATAGCTATACCTACTCCTTCAACTCGGATAAGTCTGAAATGACCCTGGCTCCCAGCGGCGGCGGGCTTTCACTTACCTACACGCGACAATAAGCGATAAGCCATTCCGGGTCTGCAAAACCCGGAATGGCAAGCGCTTCTGTTATTCAGTTGCTTTGCAGGGCAATAGCCGCAGGGATTCCTTGCGTACCACTTGATAGCATTCGCAAACCCGCGCCTCAAGCCCCGGGCGGTCGAGTATGGTTATCTTTCCGCGATTGTATTTTATAAGGCCCGCGTCCTGGAGTTTTCCGGCGGCTTCGGTTACCCCTTCACGCCGCACCCCCAGCATATTGGCTATCAATTCCTGGGTCATGCACAATTCATTGGCGGGCAGCCTATCGAGGCTAAGGAGAAGCCAGCGGCAAAGTTGCTGGTCTATGGAATGGTGTCGGTTGCACACGGCCGTCTGGGCCATCTGCGCAAAGAGAGAGAGGGTATAGCGCAAGAGAAGATGCTGGAGCCCCCCAGACTTGTTGAATTCCTGCCGTAGATTGTCACCGCGCATCCTGTATGAATAGCCCGCGCTTTGAACTACGGCGCGGTTGGGAACTGTCTCGCCTCCCATAAAGAGGGCAATGCCTATTATGCCTTCGTTGCCCACTACGGCTATCTCCGCCGAGGCTCCGTTTTCCATAACGTAGAGCAGTGACACGATTGATGACACGGGAAAATAAACATGGGATAGACAGCCGCCGGATTCATAGAGGATGTCCCCCAGCGCTAGGTAATGCAGTTCCAAGTGCGGTTCGAGCCGGCCATATTCAGCCTTATCAAGAACATCCAAGAGATGGTTTTTTTTGGGAGAGGGTATGTCTTCGCAACTGATTTTTTCCAAACCTAAATCCTTTATCAGTTTAATATATGTATTCTTTTTCAACGGAGCAAGGTAAAGCTCACATATCCTGAAAAACCTCCACTCGCTTGGGCCTCTGTTCGCCAGCGAACAAACGCCGCAATTTTTTTTGCGTACTTTAAACATGAAGGCGCTAGGGAAATGCATAAGCCTTTTTCCGCCTTCAAATTTTTCCAGGAGGTTTCTTATGAAAAGAAGTCTAATAGCTCTTTTAAGCGTCTTATCGGTAACCTTGCTTGTAGGAGGATGTCTCAGCGCGCCCAAGGCTCCACGGGAGGAATTCACCGCGGCGGTCGAAGAAACCTATTCGGTGCGCTATTACCCCAACAACTCCACGGGGGGAACGGTTCCGGAAGACAGGTCGAATTACCCGGCTGGGGCAACGGTTGTCGTTCAGGGAAATAATGAAGGAACCCTTGTAAATTCGGGCTTTTCCTTCAATGGCTGGAACACAAAAGCGGACGGCCTTGGCACTACCTATGACGCCCGCGGCATCTTCGGGCCTGCCAACTTCACCATGGAAGCCCAAAACGCCCAACTCTACGCCGTCTGGGCAGATCCCTTGATTGGCCTCTGGAATCTGACTTCGGTCAATGACCGCGCCTTGATTCTGGCGCCCAAGGGTTTCCAAGAGATGACCCTCCTTATCAAGGAAGAAAACCATAGCTGGACTATTATCAGCTCATCGATTTCCGGATTGCCCACACCCTCTACCGGTTCTTGGATTGTCGGCGATATGGCAACAAAGTACTCCCTCATCTCCGGAAATATCGTGGTATTCAGCGCGGTGGTAAACGAACGCACACTAACCCTCAAGCCCACGAGTTTAGACGCGACCCAGGTGATGGTTTTCACAAAACAGTAGGGGCTTAAAAAAAAGCGAGCTGCACCTTCATAAAGGGCAGCTCGCTATGTAGGCCTTTGTCTTACGCCCTGCCTTCAATGTCCTACGGCATGCTGCTGTAAGCGGCCATTGCCTCGGAAAGGTCTACAAAAGCGGCGGGCTTCCCGCTCTGCGCGGAAGCAGGTCCCGTGCCGGAGAGCCTTAGGTCTCGGGTAATCACGGAGGAGTTAGTGCCTAGGTCAGAGAAGTCTCCCTGGGCTCCGGCAAAGGGGGCGCTACTGGCCACGGCTTTGAGAAACTCGGTGGCGTAGGGCGGCTCGATAGTGAAATCGAAGGGATCCCCCGGGCCGGGAATTTTAACCGTCGTTCCCGCCTGAATGAAGCCGGAGCCGCCGCCGAAGCGGTTGGGCCAAATGAGCTGGATCTTCCCTGTGCCGTTGATATGGTAGAGCCTGACGTAGGCGTCTTTGTTGACGGTAAGGAGGGCGGTGAGCTTTTCACCCTTATGATAGGCGGCCCCTATTCCCCGATCCGTGCTTAGTGAAACCTGCAAGCCCCCGCTTCCCTCCACTCCCAGCTTGGCAAGTTCCTCGGCGCGGCTAAGGGCATCCTGCCCCGGCTCTACCGGGGCGTAGGAGGGAATGGATGCGCGCGGGACTATCCAATCCGCCGAGCCAACGAGGGTGCGGGTGGAAATATCCGTAAGCTCAAGATGGATCCGCACGTTTTTTCCTTCTAGGAAATACTTAGCGTGAAGCAGGGTGCCCATACCCGTTTCCCGGAAAAAGTCCGCGTATTCCTTGGCAAAGGCCGGGTCCATGGCCGCGGCGGCGTTACGGTTGAGTATCTGCACCCGCTTGGATCCCGTGGCGGCCTGGGCAAGCATGTCTTGGGCGTAGCGGGCAAAGGGGCTGGGCAGGTCGGTATACTGGAAGGTAAAGGCCCCAAAGGCCGTCAGGGCAGTTGGCTGGTAATAGTTTTCCGCAAGTTTATCCAGAATCCTCACCGCATCCGCTTCAGGGCTTATCAGGGAGCTAGAGCCCGCCTGGGCGGCAAGGGGAAGGCTCAGGGCGCAGAGGGCTATCATGAGCCAGAGCAATCGGGCTAAGGCCCAGGCAAGGGAATGGGTCGCTCTTCTAATACTCCGCATCATCTAAGAACCTCCGGCATAGGCCCAGCATAGCCCGCTTTTCCCTCTTTGTCGATTTCCCCGCCGCTAATCTTTTCATAAGGGCGCAAACCCGCTAAAATGCCCCAAACTACGAATGGGGAAGTGACTTTGAACAAGATTTTGCTGTCCTTGCCAATCGGCAAGAAGGTGGGCATCGCGTTTTCCGGGGGCCTCGACACCTCCGCCGCCATAGCCTGGATGAAGGACAAGGGCGCCCAGCCCTACGCCTATACCGCCGACCTCGCCCAACCGGACGAGAAGGACTATGAGGACATAGCCCGCCGCGCCCGAGAATACGGGGCGGAAAAGGCCCGCCTTATCGACTGCCGCGAGCTCTTGGTTCACGAGGGCCTAGTAGCACTCCAATGCGGGGCCTTCCACATAAGCAGCGCCGGCAAAACCTACTTCAACACCACCCCCCTCGGGCGGGCCATCACCGGCACGCGGCTAGTCCAGGCAATGGAAGAAGACGGGGTGGATATCTGGGGAGACGGCTCCACCTACAAGGGCAACGACATTGAGCGCTTCTACCGCTATGGACTTATGGCAAACCCCGCCCTGCAAATCTACAAGCCCTGGCTTGATCAAGACTTCGTGCACGAGTTGGGCGGCCGCAAGGAAATGAGCGAATGGCTTGTAAACCACGGTTTTGCCTATAAGATGCCCAAGGAAAAAGCCTACTCCACGGACTCAAACATCTGGGGCGCCACCCACGAGGCCAAGGAGCTTGAGTTCCTCAAGAACGGCCTGCGCATCGTAGAGCCCATCATGTGCAAGAAATTCTGGGACCCCTCGGTTGAGATCAAGGCGGAGGAAGTTAGCGTGGAATTCCACGAGGGCTTTCCGGTGGCCATCAACGGCAAAACCTATCAAGACCGCGTGGCCCTGGTGCTCGAGGCAAATCGCATAGGCGGCGAGCACGGCTTGGGAGTGTCGGACCAGATTGAAAACCGCATCATCGAGGCAAAGAGCCGCGGCATCTACGAAGCCCCCGGCATGGCCCTCCTCCACATAGCCTACGAGCGCCTACTTTCCGGCATCCACAACGAGGGCAGCATAGACAACTACCGCACATTAGGCCGCAAGCTGGGCCGTCTTCTCTACGAAGGGCGCTGGTTCGATCCCCAGTCCCTCATGCTGCGCGACACCCTCAACAAGTGGATCGGCCGCGCCATCTCAGGCACCGTCACCCTGGAACTGCGCCGCGGCGACGACTACAGCATCCTCGACACCCAGAGCCCCAACCTCACCTACCATCCCGAGCGCCTCTCCATGGAAAAGGTGGACTCCGAGGCCTTCTCCCCCCTAGACCGCATTGGCCAGCTCCAGATGCGCAACCTGGACATTAGCGACTCCCGCGACAAGCTTGCCATCTACTCAAGCGTGGGCGTCCTGCCCAAGGGCGGAATGCGCAGTCTTTTGGCGGAACCCGAAAAAACGGATTAAGCAAAGCTTTGTGGGAGGAAAACCCCCCGGCGGTTTTCCT
>JBGSOB010000131.1:0-2450 GCA_041739325.1 Treponematales bacterium | reverse complement strand
AGGCTCTTAGCCGTCTGGGGCGCTTGCTTCGGGCTCTGCTTTGCTCCTTGGGTATCCAGACACAAGCCGGCAAGAAAGAGGAGGCGCTGGGTAAGGGCCTTGCTATCGAGGGGCCTGCCCAGAGCTTGGCGGATGCTGGCCGGAAGCTCTGATGCCACTCTAACGCAGAAGGGACGCTCCAAACCCCAGGCTTCCGGGTTCTTGTCGTAGAAGAGGCGTTGCGGGCTGCCGTCAAAGGCAATTCGCCCTCCCTTAAATACGATAACCTTGTCAGCCATGGCCGCTTCCTCCATGTTATGGCTGGTAAAGATCACCGTCTTGCCCTCATCCCTCAATCCTCGCATAAGGGCTTGAGTATGTTCCCGGGCTATCGGGTCAAGGGAGGATGTCGGTTCATCAAAGAGGTAGATCTCCGGGGAGAGGGCGAGGATACCGGCTATTGCCAGGCGCCTCCTTTCTCCGCCGGAAAGGGCGCGGGGATGGGCGTGTTGAAATGTCTCGAAGGCAAGACCCATGCTATCCATGGCGCGTTTAGCCCTTCGAAAGGCCTCTCTTCCCCGTATGCCGGCTTGGCGTGGCCCATAGGCAACGTCCTCGGCCGCGCTGGATTCGAAGAGGGCCGTGTCTGCTCTTTGCAGGCAGAGGGCGGCTCGACGGCGTAGGGCGGCTATATCTATTTTTTTTTGTCGGGTATCTACACCCAAACAGAGAACACGGCCGCTTTCAGGGAAGAGGAGGGCGTTAGCCAATTGCAGGGCGCTGCTTTTTCCCGCCCCGGAGGGTCCCAGGATGGCGCAGAGTTGTCCGCGTCCAATGCTGAAGGAAACCTCCCTGAGGGCATGGCGCAACTCTCCCCCGCCGTCCGGGTAGCTGAATGAAACGTTTTCAAAGACGATGGCCGCTTCATTTGGTCCCTGCCTCCGCGGGGGGCTCTCAGCGGGCAAGGCGGCATTGGCAAGACGCTTGAATATCCTCTGTGAAAAATCCTGGACCGAGGGATTGATGACGGGGGGTTGACCCTCTTCCGGATCGATATCCCACAAGGCCTTGAGACTTCTGCTCAGCTTGAGGCTTGAGGGGAGGCAGAGCCCCCAATCCTCCAGCTCCGGCCGCTCAAAGAGGGAAGCCGGGCTACCGTCGAAGACAAGTCGGCCTTGGGAGAGAACGATCACGCGCTGGGCGCGCGCGGCTTCGTCCATGGAATGGCTGACATTGAGGATAGTCTTACCTTGGGCGGAAAGTGAGTCGAGGAGCTTTAGCAAGGAGGCGCGGGCCTCAGGGGGGATCATCGAGCTTGCTTCGTCAAGGATAAGGCAGGAGCCCTCCATGGCAAGGCTTCCGGCAAGGGCGAGGGATTGGAGCTTGCCGGGGGAGAGGACATGGACAGGGCTGGATCTTTCCTCCTCAAGCGCCGTTTGTGAAAGGGCGCGATCAACCCGACGCCCCATCTCCTGCGGCTCTACCCCCAGATTTTCCAAGCCGAAGGCTACGTCGAGATCCACGACGGTAGAGATGATTTGGTCATTGGGGGACTGAAAGACCATGGATACTTCACCTCGTATGGCCCGCAGCTCGGATTCTCGGCTGGGGTCAAAACCGCCAACCGAGAGCTGGCCTTCCTCCACGGGCAAGAGGCCTATGAGGCAGCGGACAAGGCTCGATTTTCCAGAGCCGTTGGCGCCTAAGATAGCAAGGTATTCGCCCCTTTGAATGGAAAAATTTAAGGCATTGAGCACGGGGCGGGTAGAGGAGGGGTAGGAAAAATTGAGTTCGCGGGCGCGGATATAATCCACTAGGGACATCCGCAGTCGGGGCTTAGAAGAAACATTTCACCTCGAGTCTCGGTCACCTTAACGGGATCCAAGCTCTCCCTCAGGCTAGATAAAATCACTCTTTCTGTCAATACGCCCTCATGGGCCCCTCCCTTGCCCACTCCAACCCTCAGGTATAGACTCCCAGGCGGAGGCCTCCATGAAGGAAGAGAGCGAGGATTTTATTGCCAGTGACGGAAAGAAGCTCCATCTCTGGCGTTTGGAGCCGGATGCCGAGCCCAAGGCCATCATCCTTTTTGTGCATGGCATGTGCGAGCATGGCTACCGTTACCGCGAGCTCGCCTCCTTCCTCTGCCCCCATGGCTACGCTTTTTTTGCGCCGGACCTCCGCGGCCATGGGCAGAGCGCTCAAAGCCGCGATGAGCTTGGTTATTTAGCCGATAAAGACGGATTTTTCCGCGTCATGGAAGATATCGAAGAACTGCGGTTCCGTATCCAGGCCGAATTCCCTCAAAAACCTATCATCCTCTTTGCCCATTCCTTTGGAACCTTTATCGCTCGGGGCTGCATAAGCCGCTGGGGAGGCTCCTACTCAGCCTGCATCCTCTCTGGCAGCACGGCGCCCCAAGCCAGCCACGTATTCGGCCTACTTATCTCCCGCGTCGCCTGCGCCCTTCA
>JBGSOB010000077.1:0-8819 GCA_041739325.1 Treponematales bacterium | reverse complement strand
ATCGCCCTCAAGAATCGACTTTCGCCTTTTCTTTATTAGGCTTTATTCGCTTTCGCTTTCCCGTTCTCACAGGAGGCGAACGCGGTTTTACCACTTTAGCCTTTCCTCTGTCAAGCGCCTTGTGCCGCTTTTCAGACGATTTTAGCTTTCTACATTTCCCGGTGTTTTCGGTTGAAGCCAACCGAATAAAACACGAAAACGTGGATAACTTTCCACGTTTCACGCGCGAGCCTCAGGTGCTTGTCTAGTTAAGCAGCAGGAAGTGCTCGGTGAGTTTAGCTCACGGACCGCAGGAGTGTCAAGCCTTTCGAACCAAGATTCTGGCCGATTCACCGCGTATCGCCCGTTCATTGGGCGACGAGGGGGACTATAGATTCTCCGCTGAAAAATGTCAACAGGAGATGTGGATTTATCCTAGATAATGTTAGGCAAGATCTCTTCCCCCACCCCCTCCAAGCCCCGCAGCCGGAAGGCCTCCACCAACTGCCCCTCCCCGATGGCATCCTTACCATCGAGATCGGCAATTGTGCGGGCAAGGCGAAGGAGGGAATGCGAGCCCCGCGAGGAAAGCCCCGCCCCCCTGCCCAGGCTTTGAAGAAGACTTTTCCCGCTGGGGCTGAGGGGACAAAAAACGGCTATGTGTTCAGGCGGTATCTTCGAATTCTTTCTAAAACCCAGGCCTTGATACCGCTGGGCCTGCCTTTGGCAGGCGCCTAAGATAGCCTCACAGGCCGCAGGCCCTGAATCGGAGCCCCCGCTTAATAACCTTTCCGGGGGCAGGGGCTTCACCGCCACGCGGATATCGATCCTATCCAAGAGGGCCGCGCCCAGGCGCCGCCAGTAGCGCTCCACTTCCTGCAAGGAGCAGAGGCAGCTTGTGGCCGCCCGCCCCAGATTTCCGCAGGGGCAGGGATTAGCAGCCAGAATGAGCTGAAAGTCCGCCGGGAAGCGTAATTGGCTACCGGCTCGGCTCAAGCTGATCCAACCGGCTTCTATCGGCTCACGCAAGGCCTGGAGGATATCGCGATCAAACTCTGGGGCTTCGTCGAGGAAGAGGACGCCCCGATGCGCCAGTGAGATTTCCCCCGGTTTGAGTATCTTCCCGCCGCCGACCATACCCTCTTGGCTGGCTGAATGATGGGGCGCCCTGTAGGGCGGCCGGCTTAAGAGCCCGCTACCTGCGGGAAGAAGGCCGGCCAAGGAGTGAAGGCGGGTTACCTCAACAGCTTCTTCCCGTTGAAGATCAGGCAAAAGGAGGGGAAAGCGGCTACCGGCCATAGTCTTTCCTCCGCCTGGGGGGCCGGCGAGAAGGACATGATGGCCGCCTGCGGCGGCGACGCAGAGGGCACGCATCAGTTCCGCTTGCCAGCCCAGGGAAAAAAAGCCATCAAGGGCTCCCCTCCTCCAGGCTTCCAACCTTGCGGTATCTCTCCTGCTCTGTATGGCGGCACTGATCGGAGCGGTAGGATAATCGATGGGGAAGGAATCTGCCTTGGGGGGCCATGCCTCGCGGAGCTGGCAAAAGCGCTGGGCGCACTCGGAAAGGCTCGATACCCCAAGGGGCAGGCCCTCTTCCAAAGATGCCGCCTCAGGCAGGTTTTCCTGGGGAACGAAGAAGATGCGGGTTCCCGCGCCCAGGGCTCGGCTCACGGCTGAAAGCACCCCGCTCACCGGGCGCACCCGCCCCGAGAGCTCAAGCTCTCCGAGCACCAGGGTGGGTTCAAGGGCTGGCGGGAGGGCTTGGCCGGATTCCTGGAGGATGGCCATGGCGATGGGTAGGTCGAAGGAAGAACCCTCCTTGCGCATTGCAGCCGGGGCAAGGTTGATGAGGATGCGATCTTGGGGAAAGATAAAGCCGGAGTTGCGGATGGCGGCGCGTATCCTTTCCTTTGCCTCGCGGACAGCCCCGTCGGGCAGGCCAACAATGTCTACCCCCGGTAGGCCGCGGCGGATATCGACCTCTACCGTGATAAGCTCCCCTTCATAACCAGTGCGGGAAAACGCGAGTATGGACATAGGCTACCCCCGCCCCTAACTCGTCTAAAAGCGCCCTAACGCTTGAGCCTGGCTTAGTGAAATATAGAAATTCAAACCATTGACATCTTTATTACGCGTGCTATTATCGAGGTGAAATAAAGGCTACAAAAAAGGAGACCCTATGAAATACAAATTCATTCTTCCCATCAGCGTCCTACTCATTGTTTTTTGCCTTGCCTGCCCTCCCATACAAGAGACACCGACTCAAAGACCCTTCTGAGCTTTAGCTTTCCCGACCTTCCCTATGCTCAGGGAAGGATTGCAAACATGAATATAGAAGTGGATCTTCCCTACGCCACCGATATAAGCGCATTGATACCGACCTTCAGCATCGACGCAACCCGCGTGTTGATAGGATCAACGGAAATCACTAGCGGAATCACGGTTGTTGACTTTAGGGGTGTAAGCGTTATTACGGTGGAGGCGCAAGATGGTAGCCAATCTGAATATAGACTATCATTGACCGTTAATCCCGTACCATCAGCCTACGTATCCCTGGAACTCATCAACTTCCCCATGGAAGACGGTGCTGAACTGAGCTGGGCAGGCACCTTTGCCACAGATTTTTTGAATAATGAACAGCGCGTTTTCCAGATAAACGCAGGCATCGGTACTTTCGGCAACCAAACCCCGCAAATTATATCCAGCGATTCCAACGAACTGGATATAAATTTTGTCTTTAGCTTAGTACAGCCGGAAACATGGATCCGACCCTGGTATGTAGAGGGAAGCAAGGAAGCGACCCATGACGATTTTGGCAAGATGCAGAATTGGCGACTCCCGATAGCGGCGGATGGAAGGCATCACCGAATTCGTGTTGACGGTTCGACATCCACCATGATCGCCCAAGAAATAGGAAAACCGACGCTTCAGGCCTATGACGGGGATGAACCGATCATACGAATCGACTTTGGCATCATAGGCCCAAGCGACCGTTCGTTGCGTTCTAAGGTCATATTGCTAAAAAATACCGGCGCTACCAGTCTCATTGCGGGAAGTATCGAAATCCTGCCCGCTGACACGCATTTTTCCACGATGACAGCACTTCCGGTCGAGCTAGCCGCCGGAGAGTCCTTCAACCTTTCTATCAACTTACTTCCAGAGGATACAGGACAAAACACTCGTCAATTAAGGATTCTCAGTTCCGACAGCAAGGTTCTCTGCACCCTTGACTTGACGTCAATCGTATTTCCCACCACGGAGACCGGTATCTCCGTGGAACAAAGGCTGGAAACGGAAACCATTCAATTTGATCTTTGCCCTATGGGTCTTGGGGGTGTTTTTTCCTCTATCGCCTACCTCAAAGAGGGCGCTTTTTCCCTCTCTACCGCTTCCCTCTACGGCGTAGAACTATCTGTCGATTCAGAAAACAACCTCATCCCATCTCCAACGGGTTACCAGATCAACGCAGCTGGGTTTTACCAAATCACCGTAGATTACTTGAACACAAAGGCTTATGTCACACCCGTAACAAGCCTGTCCATTACCGGTAGCGCCACGCCAGCCGGAGATGCAGACACCGACCTTGTAGGCGAAGCAAGCCTAAATTCATTCAATGGCACACACGCATTGAACACTGGAAGCTTCTCGATAAGAATCAATCATACCAGCCTGCTTGGCGGCAGCTTATCTTCCAGCCCTTTCGGCTATGACATAGAGCACGATTATGCATTGCCTGGCGTGACGATTGATCAAGCAGGAACGTATTCTATCTACTTCAATGGAGTAAACATGGAGAGCTTCCTTAGTCGCCAATGAGTCTTAACCCTTTTTTATTTCAGCCGCTTGCGCACGATCATGATAATAAAGGCGATGGAGTAGAAGAGGTAGGGCAAATTTGAGAAGACAAGTGCCCCGAGGTGGACGCCGCCGAGGGAGAGGCTTTCCGGGTTGATGGCGCCAAAAAGGGCAAGCAACGAATAGATGATGTCCGCATAGGCGGCGATAGTGCCCACAACCATGAGCATCCAGGCGGAGTCCCTAGTGCGTGACCAGAGAACGATGGCCAGGAAGCTGGCGATGGCCGCGAAAACGAGGCGGCTGACTAAGAGCACAAGGTCTGAACTGGGCATCCTCTCCTCCTGATCCTGGGCAGTACGGGCGCAGAAAAAAACCGCCTGGGGGGAGCCAGGCGGTTGGAAATATAAAGGCAAATACTACTTGATGCGGGCAAGAACCTCATCGGCCTTTGGGCCATAGGTTTCCGGCGAAGCTTGCTTAGCCAGGTTCAGGTAGGCGCGGGCGTCGTCGGGCCGCCCTTGGACGAAGGAGTTGACGCCCAGGGCGTAGTTGCCGATGCCGGCTTCACAACCCAGGGAGAGGCTCTGCTTGTAGTTGAACTCGGCAACCGAGTATTCCTTGTTGGCGTAGGCAATGAGGCCAAGGTAGTAGTAGGGAACGTGGTTGGCGGCGTTCATGGCTACGGCGGCGTTGAAGGCCGCGGCGGCATCCACGAGTTTCTTCTGGTTGTAGAGCTCTATACCGTAGGCAACTTGCTCGGGGAATGTCTTCTTTGCTTCCAAATAGGAGGCGAATTCATCCTTGAGCTTATCCATGCCAGGCCAGGTAGAGGCCAGGGCAAAGAGCTTAGCCTGGGCATCCTCGGGGCTCAGGCCCGGGGCTATCTTGGACAGGGAGTCCCAGAGGAGGCGGTTTACCTCACGGCTGGGCGAATGGAGGAGGAAGGAGACGAAGGCCCAGGACTGTGGGTAGAAGATGTCTATCTTGCTCTTTGCCTCTTCCACCGTGAGGGCAAGGAAGGACTCAAGGGGAAGGAGGCTCTTTTCATTGCGATAGGTCTTTACCGTTTCCAGCCAGGAGAGGTTTTCCTTGTAAGCGGCCTTGCCGGTGGCGGGGTCGTAGCGAGACTCTTCAAAGTAGACGGCAAAGCCCTCACGCAGCCAGAGCGGGGCGTTGGGAGCAAAGGTTTTGAGGTACTGGACAAAGGCTTGGTGGGCAAGGGAAAGGGCGTAATCCTCGCTATCGTCCTTGGCGTAGACTAAGAGCTCGGATTTTTCCAGGGTCGGATAGTGGAGGTAGACGAAATCGTCCTTGGAGGAGCCGATGATCTGGGTAAGGTAGGCGTCGAAGGACTCTTTATCTGCGAAGGAACGCACCTGGAGCCGCGCCTTAAGAAGAGCCGGGTCAAAGTGGAAGTAGGATGTGTAGAGCTCGAAGTAGGCGTCCAAGGTCTTGGCGATAAGTTCCGCGTCTGCCTGCCCCAGTTCGGAGATAACCGTATAGCGCTGGGATTGGGCGTTAGCGAAGGAATAGCCTGAGGCGGCGCCTTCCGTAGACGCGGTGGAATCAGTTGCCTTGCTCGTATCATCGGCAACCATGGTCTCTTCCGGTGTCTCTACCGGGGTTTCAACCTCGGCGGCGACGTCCGTGCTAGAATCCAGGGTTTCCGCGCTCTCCACGACGTCTGAGGCGGCCGCGTCTATATCGCCCGTTTCCTGGGCGTATATGGGCACGATCAGGGCGAGGATCGCCAGGATGACAAGTGCCTTTTTCATGATTCCCCCTTACTATTGCGTCAACCGGTCTATGATGATGTTGACTTCCTCAATCAAAATGCCGGTATACCTTTCTATATTATCGACAATATATTCCTGAAGTTGATGGATATTTCCAGAAATTTGCGTTCCGAAGGGCATTTCCAGCACTAAAGTGAGGCGATAACCCAAAGAATCGGCCCGAATCGTGATTCTTTGGATTCGGATAGACTCGTTCCACTCGTCTACGCAGTGGATAACCATCTGGGTGAGGGCCTCTTCGGTAATGGACACCCTGCCCCGCTTGGAGTACTCGGGGCGGACGATTGCCTTTTCGTAGATGTCGGAACGGGGCGGGGCTATGCCTAGGTTGCGCTTTAAGAAGACGCGAATGGAGTCGTAGAAGATGCGGGGGTAGGAGCGGCGCACCTCGATTGCCGGGACGGGGATGACGTGCTTGCCCTCTACCTTGCGGGCAAAGATTGCCTTTTCTATCTCTTCCCGGCTGGCTATTTCCTCTATCTTGATGATCTTCTGGGGCTGGGGTATCTGAAGACGGTCGGCTATCTTGTTGACCATGCGCACCGAGGTGCCGATGATGAGGATCTTTTTAAGCTTTTGCTGGAAGATAACCTTGGCCACCTCGTCTCGGTGGGCCTTTTCATCGAAGAGGGCCGTCTTTACCGCCTTCATAAAGACAGCTTCCTTCTTTGCAGACTTGCCGGCAAGGATGGCGTCTCCCTTTATGAGGAGGCCGTCGTCTATAAGGACGGAGATGCCGTATTTTTGAGCCACGAGTTTTGCGCGGAAGCTCTTACCAGTGCCGCTCTCCCCTACCAGGGCGTAGACCCTGAGGCGCTTGAAAATCCATAAGATGTCGTTAATAAGGCGGGCCATGCTTCATCTATGATAGTGCATCGGCGGGGCAATGTGAAGCTTTCCGGCGCTAATAGCGCAGGAGATAGGGCCGAGGCGGGCAGGGGGTCAGAGCCCAAGGGCCAGCTTAATAAGAAAAAGGACGCCGAAGATAAGGGGGATATGAACAACGTAGATGGGTAAAGATGCCCGACCGAGGAAAGAAAGGGCGCGAAAAAGAGGGCTTGCGCCGGAAAAGGCGAGGGGATAGGCGCGCGTCCCGCCCTTATAGAGGAAGGAGGCGGCAAAGACGCCAAGGAAGGAAAAGCCGCACCAGGGTATGAGGGGAACGAAGTCTATCGGGTAGTAGTTTTGCGGCCTTGTGCCCAGGATAAAGATCCACCATGTCCAGAGAGGGAAATCCCGACCATGGAGAAAGATAAAGCCTAGGATGACGAGGGCTAGGCCTAGGAGCAGGGGAAGGTAGCGCCGACCTAGGAGGGGCAGGCATATGATGCCGGAGAGGGCAAGGCAGTGGAGGACGCCAAAGGCTACAAAGGATTCCCAACCGGCTGCTAAAAAGGTAACGAGGCTGATAAGGAGGCCGCAGAGGGCAAGGAGGGCCGAGCGCCGCAGGATGGACCGGGGGCTGGGCCTGCGTTCATAGCTGAGCCTTAAAGAAAGCCCTGAGATGAAGAGAAAAGACCCGGCGATAAAGAGGGGAAAGACCCCTAAAAAGCCTGTATAGGGGTCAATGCTGGAAAGGCCTATGTAGTGGGCGGTAAAAAAGGCATGGTAAACGGCCATGGCTATGACGGCGACGCCGCGCAGGGCATCGAGCTCCCAGATACGGCCGGGTCCCGCGTGAAGGATGGCTGATAGGGCCTTTTTTATGCCCGCTGTTTTTACGCCCACCTTATGTAAGCCCCCTACCGACCTTGAAGGCCTAGGCCTTGGGACCCTTATCCGCGTTGAGGGACTTGGCCTTGGCCATGTCGCCTATGCCCTGGATGATAAAACTGACGGCGATGATGATGGAACAGACGACGACGGCGGAGTCCGCCACGTTGAAGGTGGGCCAGCGCTCAAAGCCGAAGATGCCGTAAAACTTCACCGAGATGAAGTCTACAACGCCCTTTTCCCTCAAGATGCGGTCTATCACGTTGCCTATGCCGCCGCCGATGATTCCCATGAGGGCCCATTCCTGGAGGCGGCTCAGCTCCTTGCTGCGGAAATAAAAGACAAGGACGGCGGCAAGGACAATCAGGGGCAGGAGGGCAAGAACGAGGAAGCGGGCAAGAGGGGGCAGACCGTCAGCCAGGGAAAAGGCGGCCCCCAGGTTGCGCTGGTGGACGATAAAGAGAAAGTCCCCAAAAAAGCGTTTTATGACCATGATGCGGTCAGAACTGGCGGATACGATGAGGGCCTTGCTAATCTGGTCAAGTGCGATGATTCCTATGGGAAGGACTAAGGGGATGAGCTTGCGCTTATTCAGAGTTGCCATAATGTCTCCTATTGGCCCGTGGGCAGGTGAATGAAGATAGTGGATAGGCCGCAGTCGCGGCTGAGGCGCTCTGAAAGGGCCTTGAGCCCCCAGACCTCGGACGCGTAGTGGCCGGCGCAGATGACGGAAAGCCCGCCCTCCTCCACGCTGTGATAAATGCTATGGGAAGCCTCTCCGGTTACGTAGAGGTCGATGCCGGCATCCAGGGCCTGAAGCGACTCCCAGGGAGCTCCCCCGGAGATGCAGGCGGCGCTGCGGATTTCCCTGGGGCCGAAAGGATAGACAGCCAAGGGTGTGGAGCCGTCGGGCAGAACGCGCTCGATTGCCTGGCTTAGACTGATAGGCTGATTGAAGCTGCCCTTAAACCCAATAGCTCGGCCGTGGTAGATGCCGAAGGGTTCCCTCTTCTCTAGCTTGAGAAGGGAAGCGAGGACGGCGTTGTTGCCCAGCTCCGGATGTGCGTCTAGGGGCAGATGGCAGGCATAGAGGGCAAGGTCGTTATTAAGCAGGAAATTGATCCGCTTAAAATGGTTGCCGGTAATAGCCAGGGGTTTTCCCCAAAATAGCCCGTGATGGACAAAGAGGATGTCGGCGCCGGCAGCCTGGGCACGCGAAAAACTTTCCAGGCAGGCGTCTACGGCAAAGGCGACGCGGCGAATCTCGCGGTCAGCCGGGCCAACTTGGATGCCGTTGAGGGAGTCGTCCGCGGCGGCAAAGCCGGGGATATCCAGAAGGGCTTGGAAATAGGCGTCGAGTTCGCGTAAGAGCATGGGCTGGAGTATAGGGCCGGTGACTGCTTTCGTAAAGGGGCCTTGGACGGGTTGCCCTTCTTTGGGAGTCCCTTGGAAGGAGGGTGCCCCTTGGAAGGAGGGTGCCCCTTGGAAAGGGGGGGGCGGGGGGGAAACCTTGCTAAGGTTTCCCTCCCGCTT
>JBGSOB010000059.1:0-10243 GCA_041739325.1 Treponematales bacterium | reverse complement strand
AGCGGCGATGTCGGGGCGATGATGCGGCCGGAGCGGAAGCTTACCGCCGTGTTGACCAGGGACAGCCAGAAATCCGCCTCCGCGTTATTATCTGGATATGCCGTGCGCCAGAGTGTCTGGGACTGAATGAGGAGGCTCTCGGCGCGCTCGAAATCGCTCTGATAATAGGCGTCCGTTCCCTGAGTTATGAGACCGCGGAAATCCCGGACGACCTTGTTGCGGCGCGCGCTGATGATGGAAGCTTCAAGTTCGTCGGCACTTTGGCTTGAGGAGTCTTTGAGCCGCTGATCCCACTGCAAGGCTAGGGATGCCTTGTATCGATCCCGCGCCCGAGTGAGGCGGTCGAGGGCAAAGGGGAAATTCTCCGAGCGCAAATTGGCGCGCGCCTCATTGAGCAACCTATCTCCGTCGAGCTTAGCGGAGTCGGCTTGCTGCTTTTGCCCGCGCGCCAAACGCTCTACCTCGGTGGCGGAGGCAATCAGGCCGCTGATGCGTAGCTCTAAGTCCTGTGATGCAATCTGCCATTCTCGTAGGGGCTCGGACTGAACGATAAAGGGATCGAGGTTTAAATATTTCACGGATAGGGCCTTAACCCCGGCCAAGGTGCTTTTGAGGGAAGTTCCTGTCTTGACGATGATAGACGTGCTTTCCGCGGGATCTTTTAAAAGAAGATCTCCCTGTTCTGCGGTTTTTGTCAGCACTCCGGTAATCAGTTCCCTGGCGCGGCTTATGTTCTTATCCTCGCCGTCAATGCCGCGCAAAAGCAGGGCGGATTCAATGGATGCCGCCCTGCTCACCAGGGTTATCTCGTCCGCGCGGATCTTTTTGTCCGCTGCCAGCAGCCTTGTCTCAAGATCCTGCTGCATGCTTGCCCAGCTCTCAACGCGACTTCCTCCGCCCACCTGGCCATCCGCGTAGCGCTCGTAGGCCTGCCTGACGCGGGCCGCGTCATTGATATTGGTTTGCAGTTTGTTGCGTTGGTCGCGTGCCCGTTCGCGGCTATCGAGGAATGAAGCCACTACCTGATTGGTCAGGGCGGGGTCCGTGCGTTGCGCGCTTGCTAGGGTATAGGATGAGAAGCGACCTTCTTCCGCTGCCAAGAGTGAGCTTTCCTCTTTCATGACCTGGGCCGTTTTGGAATACAGCTCCGCCCCCGAGCTTAAGAATTGGAAGGCTAGGTTTTTCCCCGCGCGGTTAAGGGTCCGCTCGATCTCAAAGGCGCGCAGGCCGTTTTCATTGACCTGAACCTGCTCCCAGAAGGCCAGTATGCGCCGCCCTTGGACGCTACGCTTAGCCAGCCGCTCGGCTAGGCTTACGCAGCTATCGTAGGCCGCTGTGTCGTAAGCCTTGCGTATATCATCAAAATTTGTCCGTAGCGCTGAATCGATACGGTTTTCCCAGTCGTCGAGGATCGCCGCTAACTGGGAGTCCATCGAACCTACGATGCCCTCCGCTTTGCTGATATCCGCACTTTTCTGCCCAGAGGTAAAGCGGAAGGCGAAGGGAAGGAAGCCTGAGTCGGTGAGCTCCGGGTTGAGCGCCTTCTGGGCGTTAAAGCGATTCTCAAAGGCTAGGCCTTCAGAGGCCACGATATTGCGGGTTTCTATAAGGTTTCGAAGCGTCTCTTCATGGGCGTCTATGGCGGCCGCTAGGATTTCAGGCTCCCCGGCTATGGTTTGGCGCACCGTCTGCGCCGCCTGGGCAAGAGATTGCTGTAAGCCTTCGAATTTCAGTAGCGCTGAGTCTATCCGCGCCAAGCCCTCATTAACCGGAACTATAGCCGTGGCGTTGCTGGGAGCGGCGTCAAACTCAGCCTTGTAGAGGACATAGCCCTCCTGATAGAGCCGGGCGGCCTTAACGTATTCCGAGGCGTCCAAGAGGCTGCGCCCACGCTTGAAAATGTTTTCGTAAGTCTCTTGGTTTACCCGGAAGGCGGCGGTGATGTTTATTTTTTCTAGGAATTCCTGCTGGGATTTATTTGCGTTTTTACCCAGGTTTTGCAGGCGATTCGTGTACTCAAGTTTTTTTGCCTCGTTGCCGGGATCCTCGATGAGAAGTTTGATGAGGGCCTCGGTGGTGGAGTTGTATTCCTCCCTCAGGCGGTTGATGCGCGTGAGCCGTTTTTGCGCCTCTTCCCAGTATTGGGGATAGCGGAGCATGTATTCTTTGAGATAGGTCTGGGCCGCGTTGTAGTCGCGTTGGGCTATGAGCTTGTCGGCGTAAGAAAGATCTATAGCCGCCTGTCCGCGGGCGCTTAAGGCAGCTTGGCAAAGCATGAGGAGGATGAGGATGCTGACGGCAAGTCTGAGGGCTTTCATATGAATTATCGTTCCACCTTCACAGTATAGCGCCAAAAGGGCCTGTGCGTCCGCTTCATTATCGGTTTATTTTGCCAGGGCATTGATAAGCTCCCTTCCCTCTTCAAGGTTTTTGCCTAGGGTTTCGAAGCCTGCTTGGCGCAAGGCCGGGTCCCGCTCCTCCATGAGGCCTAGGCTGAGCTTAAGTTTGACGATGCGCATTAAGGCATCGTCAAGCCGGGCGGCCGGGAGCTTGCCGGAGGCTAGGGCGGCTGTGATGAGGCGCCGGGACGGATCAAGACTCTGCCTGGAGGATATCATGAGAATATCGGCCCCCGCTATGAGGGCTTTGAGGGCATTGTCCGCCACTGTCCCCCCTTGCGTGAGGGCCTTCATTTCAAGGTCGTCGGTTATGACAAGCCCGCGGAACCCGAGCCTTTTTTTTAGGAGGCCGATGACCGCGGGGCTCAGTGAGGCTGGGTTGTCGGGGTCGAGAGCCTGTACCTGCACGTGGGAAAGCATGACAGCCTTGGCATTGGAAGCCGCGAGTGCGCGTTTGAAGACCTGAATGCCCAGCCTGTCTAGGTCTTTCGCTGAAAGATCCAAATGGGGTAGGGCATGGTGGGGGTCGGTAGAGGCGTTTCCGGGAAAGTGCTTGAGGGTTGCGGCAACCCTCGCGGACTGATTCCCCCTAGCAAAGGCGGCGGCGTAGTCTGCCGCGCGTTTGGGGTCCTCCGAATAGGCGCGGCTACCTAAAAAATCACGGTTCCAGTCGCCTTCCGGTTCTGCTATGGGGGCCAAATTGAGGTTTATTCCCAGGGCTCGTAGTTGCTTGCCGCTTATAGCCCCCAAATTTTGCGTTTGTTTGAGTGAAAGATTTCTGCCTACCTCGCGCGCGGCAGGCAGACGGCTTAAGTGATCCTTAAAGCGATACACCGTCCCCCCCTCGTGGTCAATGGCGATGAGGGCGGGTAGGGCTGACGGAGCAAGGCAGTCTTGTATATCCGCCGTAAGATCCCGGGTGGCGCGCGGACCGGCGGATACGTTGAAACCGAAGAAAAGGACGGCGCCAGGCTTGAAAAGCCGCAGAAATTCCTTATCTGCATTGGAGAGCCTTGAGTTGCCGAATACGGAGACCATGAAGAGTTGACCGATTTTTTCCTCATTCTCCATTGCGTTTATGATAGATCGGGCGCGGGTATCAAGGGCCTTGCCCCCCGACGCGCAGGCGGTGAAGGCGCAAAGGCAAAGGGCAAGGCCCAGGTTAATTCCCAGGCCGGCGAGGAGGGCTCTGTCTTGTCTTGCGGGCCTAGGGTGGATTTGGGCTCGGAAAAGGAACTTTTTCATCGTTATGCCATATTACCTGGCGCGTGGGCTTTGGACAAGAATAGCCTGATGGTGCTAAGATAGAAAGATCATGGATTTTGCCCATAGAAAGGATATTCCCCAGCCCTTTTCAGTCAATCTAGCCTCTGCCATCATCCATGGCGCGGGCTTTTGTCTCTCCGCCCTTGGCCTTGTCCTCATGGTGCTTAAGGCAGCCTCCCATAAGAACGCCGCAATGACCGTCGGGGTATCGCTGTGGGGAGCGGCTCTTCTCTATCGCTACCTTTCTTCCATCTTAGTCCATGCCCTGAGCAAGACAGCCTCCGCCTCCGTTTTTAGGGCTATCGACCATACGGGGTAGTATATTGCCGTTGCCGCCGCCTTTGCCCCCCTCTGCCTTTTGCCGGACCGGGAATTCAGCGCCTACCTCGTTTTTGGCATCATGTGGGTCGTGGCAATCTACGGCATCATCTTTTCCTCTGTCTACTTTGGGGCTTTTCGATCCCTGCCCCTAGTAGGGCTTATCGGCCTAGCCTGGATCTTTGTCCTTGTAGTGCCTCTTTTTCGCGCAGCTGGCATAGGAGCTTTTGTCCTCCTAGCCTGCGGCTGGTTCGTCTATCTCTGTGGGACCATTTTTTATTCCCAGGAAAAGTCGCACGCCGCCCATCTTGCCTGGCATTCTCTTTCCTTGGCGGCTAGCGTTCTCCTCTTCCTCGGCACCTACCTTGCACTCGGCGCTTGAAAAAGGGGCTCTAGCCAGAGATTTTTTCCTCTGCGGGGCATTTGACAAAAGCCCCCCAAAGGGCTAGAGTGATTCCCGAGCCCCGCTCAGCATCTTACCCGGACAACTCATGAACAGTAGTAAAGCCAGAGAGCATCAACATATAGCAAAATTGGTACGGGCCTTCGTGTCCCCGTCCACCCCGCCGGAGGCTCTGGCCGAGGTTGTCCTCGCCCTCCAATCCAGCGTCACAAGCCCGAACGATATCTTAGGCTGTGAGACGATTCCCGAAAGCCATTTTCTCAAGCAGGAAGCCCTCATCGTTCGAGACGCCTTTGAGGCGGCAACAAACGGCATGACGGCCCCCGATGCCTTTATCGCCCTAGAATCCCTGCCTGCGACATCGGTATGGAGCCCCTGGAAGGCCCTCATCGGGGCGATCCTGGCCTTCTACCAGGCGGACAGGGGGCGGATAGAAACCGAGCTTGCCAAGATTCCTCCGGCATCCTACCCCGCTCGGCTTAAGGGCCTCATGGGCGCTCTTTTGGCCCGGCAGTCTTCAAATCAGCCCCTCATGCCCCGCGCCCTGCGAGAGGCAGATCCCTTTATGGAGCGGCTCTTTCCGGATTCGGATTCCCTCTCCGTGATTGCCGAGGAGATAGGCGAAGCCCTCAGGGAGGGCATGATTGAGCTGTGCATGGCATCCTGCGCCCGCCTTCTGCGTGAGCTCCGCCAAAGATCCGAGGCTTGTGCCCGCGCGGCCGCCCTCCTCATCCTTGCTCAGATTGAAGAGAACGCCGCCCCGGCAGACGACTTTCTCAATGTCATGGGGGGCCTCTTCGGCGAAGCCGAGGCTTTGCGCATAACCGCCCTCTACTTAAGCGATTCTCGGCCCCTGCTGGCCCTCTTAGTCTGGGCAAAGGCCGGGGCCCGCGCCTTGGAAGAATCTTCCTCAGAACTGGATATCGCCGCCTGGGCGCTTGTGATAGATCAAGCGGCCAGCCGAGCCCGCTCCACCCTGGAAGATGGCTACGGCTTTCCCCCTGAGTTTCTTGCCGCCCTTGAACCGGAGCTGGGGCGCTTTTTTCGCGCTGCCCGTATTCTTTCACCGGAGATCGGCCCCGCTCTGGGGCTTTCAACCCCGAAGGCCGCCATCGGATCCAGCCCGGGCCTCAGCAGCCTCTCAAGCCTCGCCGCTCGCTACAAGCCCGCCGCTAAGGCTCCCGCCCAAGAGCGCGGGCGCAAACGGCTCAAGAGCCAGCTCGAATTGTTCGCCTAGGAGTGGTCATGGACGCAGGAGTTTTTTTGGGACCCGAGCTTGCATCCTTAAGCCCCGAGCTTCAAAGCCGCCTAGGCCAGATACTTGGCGACCCTCAGGACTCTCCCCTGCCTAGGGAGCTTGGCTCCTTGTTGTCGCGGCTTCCCCCACGGGCGCGCTTTATCGGGCCTGAGTCTTGGCTGGATGCCTTGCGCAGGCAGGGCCTGTCACATTGAAAATCTACCATGGCCCGGCGCGTGGTTTTTGTAAGCGAATGAAGGAGTAGAGCATGGTCATTTTGACGCTGAATTGCGGTTCAAGTTCCGTAAAATATCAGGTCTACGATTGGGTAAAGCAGGAAGTCTTGGCTGTCGGCGTGGTGGAGCGGGTAACCCAGGGGAATTCCTTCATCAGCCATAAGGCGATGGGGCGCAACGAGTTTGTCCTTGAGCACGACTGCCCCAGCCATACCGTGGCGGTGGAGCTTATCATCGAAACCCTTACCGACCCCGAGAACGGGGTTATCAGCGATATGGGCGTGATAGCAGCCGTGGGCCACCGCGTTCTGCATGGCGGCGATAAATTCACCAAGTCCGTCATTGTCACCGAAGAAGCTATGGCTACCTTCAGCGCCCTGCAAAGCCTAGGCCCCCTCCACCTGCCGGCAAACATTGCCGGTATCCGCGCAGCCCAGAAGGTTCTGCCCAATATTCCCCATTGCGCCGTGATGGACACCGCCTGGCACCAAACCATGCCGCCTGAGTCCTTTATGTACGCCGTGCCCTACGAGTGGTACAGCCGCTACCAAGTGCGGCGCTACGGCTTCCACGGCACGAGCTTTCTCTACACCGCCAAGCGCGCCGCCGTCCTCCTTAAAAAGGAGCCCTTTGCGGTCAACCTCATCATTGCCCATATCGGAAACGGGGCATCCATCAACGCCGTCAAGGCCGGCTGTTCCTTCGACACATCGATGGGCCTGACCCCTCTAGAAGGCCTTATCATGGGCACCCGCTCCGGCGACATCGATCCGGCCATCATCAATTATATTTCCTCCCAAACCGGGATGGGGACGGCCGATATCGACAAGACCCTCAATAAACTCTCCGGTATTTTGGGCATCACCGAAAAGTGGGCCGACCGCCGCGACGTTCTCCAAGCCTCGGAAAAGGGAGACGAACGCGCCCGCCTTGCCCAGAGCATGGAAGCCTACCGCATTAAAAAATACATCGGTTCCTATATGGCCGCCTTAGGCCACGTGGACGCCCTTGTCTTTACCGCCGGGGTAGGGGAGATGAGCCCGGTTATCCGCGGCCTGGCCACCGCCGGGCTTGAGGAGCTGGGAATAAAGATTGACCCCGCCAAAAACGCCGTCTGCCGCACCCGCAACGCCGAATGCGAGATTTCCGCCGCGGACTCCAAGGTCAAGGTCTACGTTATTCCCACGGACGAAGAGCTGGTGATGACGGAAGACGCCTACGCCCTCATGAAGGGAAGCTACGACATCCACACTAAGTTCCACTATTCCTTCCAAGAATCGGGCTATGTCAACAAGGGCCGTCAGGCCGGTTTGGCAAAGGATCTTGAAAAGAACCCAGATCTGGCAAAGATCATGCTGAGCTAAGGAGAAGGGCCATGGAAGACGCAGGGATCGGCCTTGAGCTATGCGTAGAGCGCGGGGAAAACCCCTGGTCCGGCCTTACTTCAAGCGCCCAAGAAGAGTCTAGCTCGATGCTGGTGGCGGCTGCCTGGTCCTTTCCCTCCGGCTACGCGCCCCTGACCGCCCTCGCCGAGTATGACCGGCCCGATGACCCCCTCCTCATGCGTAGTGATAAAGCGCGCCGCGTTCTCATAAGCGCGCGCTGGTTTTCAGACATCGAGCGCGCGGACGGGACATCACCGCCGCAGTCCGCGCAGAAGATAGGCACATGGAAGGATCTAGGCTTCCAACGCTTGTCTGAAACCCAGCTCATCTTTTTTCTTTTACGCGCGCAGATCATTCGTTGCTACGCCCACATGGAAGCCCGGCTCAAGCTGGACGAGATTGCCCGCCAGGGCGAGCTTTGCGACTACCGCTTCTCCGGCTCCCACATCTATTACACGAATTCACGGCATGAGAGCCACCTGGGCTTTTCCATCCTCTTGGACCGAGCCACCGGGGAGCTCTCCTTGGCGCGACGCGAGGGCTGAGGGGAGGAGAAAAGACGATGAGTGAAGACAAGCACATTCCCCAGTTTGAATTTTTAGACGCCTGCGCCAAGCCAGGTTGCCCCCTCTGCGCTATCGTGGCAAAGCGGGGCGGGCGTTGGATGGACAATCTTCTGTTTGAGCACGTCTCAGACCGCCCCTTTCGCGCCGCCTTCCGAGCCGCCGGCGGCTTTTGCCCCGAGCACAACCGCGCCCTCGGCTCATCCCGCGACGGCCTTGCCCTGGCCATCCTCTACCGAGACGCTTTGGCCGAGAGCCTTAGCCAGCTTGCCAAGGGCAAGGCCCCCTCAGGCCCCTGCCCGGCTTGCGTAGAGCAGCGCAAAATAGAAGCCGAGTACCTTGGCCTCTTAGCCTCCGCCAGCGGGGAACTCAAGGCTGCCTTTGAAGCTTCGGAGGGCCTCTGCCTCTCCCACTATGCCCTCCTTGCCTGCGCCAAGAAAAAGCCCCCACGCTGGCTCAAAGACTTTCATGAAGAGCGCTTTAAGACCCTCCTTGAACGCACTGACCGCTTTATCGACCTTTCCGCCTACGGCCGCCAAGCCGAATTTGAAAGCCTCGAGCAGAAGGACAAGCTTGTCTGGCAGGAGCTCCTAGAAAGGGCGCGCAAGAGATAGGCTTGGGCCTTCCAGCCACTGTGAGCGCGTAGCCGAATTCAATTCGACTACCTTTTAGCCTGGTTCATGCAAGAATTTGCATTTTAATTATTTTATAAACCCATTTCTATAAAGGCTTTAATCAGGGATATCAATAAAGAAAAGCAAGTGGCCAATAATAATTCGTAGGCGAATTCAATTTGTCTAAAACCATGTATTATAAAGAAATATCCATTGACGCCAACTGTGCCGCATGAGATACTCCCTTATCCGAAGAGTTGCGGATGCAAAACGTTAAGGAGGAAGAAATGAAATGTTGGCATAGAATCTGCCGGGGGGGGGTAGCCCTCTTTATAATGGCCCTCTGCCTAGCCTGTAACCTAGGCGGACAGCGGGGTAATAACGACGAAGCACAGCCCTTTAAGCCCATCGTGCGCTTGGGAGAGGGCAGTAAGCTAGCCGTGCGTGACTACCAGGCGAACGTTAAGGTTTACTACTCCCACAACCGCATTGCCGGCTCTGAGCGCCTTCACCAGGAGTACCGCCTTTCTACCAAGATTATCGATGGGGCTATCTATACCCGGCTTGATTACTACAATAATCCCCAGCTAGGCACGAGCGAACGCTCCGTTATCACGGGGCCTGAGGAAACGGTAGTCTTTAAGCCCTCAAGCGGTGAGGTTGAAATGCGCATGCCTTCAACAAGCACCGACTATGCCGCAGCGGCTAGGATCGCCCCCGACCTTTCCCTCTTTGCCAAACTAGACCTTCCCAAGATATCCGCTCAGTTCCGGAGTCTCGGCTACGACGTTCAGGATGAACTCTCCCAATCCGGCTTTATGGTGGCAAGCATGCCCCAGGAACTTCTTGCGCGCAGCTCCTTAGCCGCCGGCAAGCGCTCAAGACCCTTTTCCTTTAAGCTCTTCTTTGACGCCGCATCCGGCGCTATGGCCGGAACCGAGAGCATAGAAGTGGAAGACGATGGTACCCGCATCGTCTCTACCGACACAAAGATTTACCAAGAAGTAGATGGCATCCAGGTTCCGGTGGGGAGCGTCAATATGGTAGAGCATGACATGCCCTATACCTTGGACGTATCCGATTCTGCCTTAGGCGTATTGAACGACCCCGCCGGCTGCCCCCAGCCAAGCCAGGAAGAACTGGATAGCCTCATTGCCGAGGGCTCCGCCATGGAGGTTCCCATGGTAACGCTTGGCGACCCGAGCGACCCCGACTATAGGGAAAGCTACGTGACCGTCTATGAAAGCGTTCAAACCAATTGCCTGAGTGACGCCTTTTTCCGCGTTCAGGCGGGGAGGTAGAACATGAAAAAGATACTCCTAGGAATATGTATTGCCTGTCTTGCGTATAGCCTCTTTTCCCAAGACGCAACGGGCGTTTTTTTCAGCGGTTCAGGAACTAAATTCGGGGTCGACGCCGCCGGTAAGCCAAAAACGGGTTTAAATACCCCCTTTGAAGAGTCGATGAGCCTTGCCTACGCTCAGTACGGCAACATAGCCAACCAAGTGGCAATCGGCTACAGCCAGGGTGGCATGCGGGCCATTCACTATGCCTCAAAGATGCGGAAAATGAAGAATAGTAATCTTAAGGCTGCTATTTCTTTGGCAGGTCCAGTGAACGGCTTTACCCCGCTAGCCGGAGGCACAGATCCTTTTGGCCAACGTTTAAAGAATACTGGTAATACAATCATTGACGGCGGGCTTGCTTGTTTTGCTATAGCAGCGAGTACGCCGGGGGTGAAAGACTGGGCTACTTCCCTTGGCGTTGATGTAGCCGGGTTGGTCCCGAAATGCGCAAATGAGATCAATAGATTGCTAAGGAC
>JBGSOB010000054.1:0-36815 GCA_041739325.1 Treponematales bacterium | reverse complement strand
CGAAGTATGGTACGGGTTTGATATGGTATACCGCGCCTAATCGTTGTGGCCCTTATTTTCCACGCCACCCGCGCTGCTTTAATTCACAGAGCCTGAGCGTTAAGGCAGCCACGCATTTAAGGGCCTCCCTCAGTCCCCTCTTCCAGTTTGCCGGCGCAGCCATGGGCCAGCGTGTGTACCATAACGAGCAGGCTCTGAAGTCTAAAAAAGCACGGGGCCTGCCGGGGGAAACAAGGACCACAACCCGGCGCAACTTCGAAGTATGATACGGGTTTGATATGGTATACCGCGCCTAATCGTTGTGGCCCTTGTTTCCCCCGGCACCCGCGCTGTGCTGATTATCGAAGCCTGCGCGCTAAGGCGCCAACGCATTTAAAAGGCCAGCCTCTTCCAGTTAGCCCGCGCAGCCATGCGCGCGCACCAGGGCTAGCTTCTTCTCTTGAGGGCGGGTGGCAGGAAAAATCATCGGCACGCGTCTTAGCAAGCGCAGCGCAGCGTTAGCGCGCCGATGATTTTTCCTGCCAGGCCCTGCCCTTAGTAAAGCAACCAAGCCCTGGCCCACGCCCATACCTGCGCTCCACCCATAGTGGGGGTAGCGCAGTAGACCGGAGGAGCGACTACGGCGCTCCGAGGACTACGGAGCGAGGGGGAGCCGCCACAGTCTTCCCGCGGCCAGGGAGCCCAGCCATGCGCGCGCCAGGGCTGTATTGCTCTCTTGAGGGCGGGTGGTAGGAAAAAACATCGGCACGCGTCTTAGCAAGCGCAGCGCAGCGTTAGCGTGTCGATGTTTTTTCCTACCAGGCCCTGCCCTTAGTGAAGCAACCGAGCCCTGGCGCACGCCCATGCCTGCGCTCCCCCTATATGGTGGTAAGTTTTTGCGGGTCTATCTCTTTGAGGAATATCTGCTCGTAGCGGCCGGAGTCTTTGACGGTGTTTGCTCCGGGGGCGAGGGTTTCCATGAAGAAGAAGAGGATATCGTTCATGTCCTTGAGCGACTCGGTAAGGCTGTAGCGGTAGTAGATTTCCTTGGGGTAGTCGAGAAGTATTTGGTGGCGCACGGGGTCTTTTTCCAGCTCGGGGTCGGTCATGACGCGGATGGAGGAGCGCAGGCCGCCGTACCAGGTGCGGGTGACGCAAAAGAGGTTGAGTTTGCCGTACTCGTCTCGGTAATAGAGTTCTGCGATGCCGCCCATGGCGGGAACGGCGCGGATGATGTCGTACTTGTCCGCTTTGCGCAGTAGGGACCAGGAGATGGTGTAGTAGGCATTGGCGTCTTTTACCAGCTTGAGGATGATCGGTTCTTTGGCTTCCAGCTTGTCCCCCTTGCGGAATTCCGCCCTTCCGTCCTTGCGCGGCGGCCCTTTTCACTTTAGCATACTAGGTAGGAAGATTCCACGTAAGGAGCGTTTCATGAAAAGGATCTGGTTTGCCATTATAGCTCTGTCCCTGCTCATGGTTTCCTGTATTTCCGGCCCCAAGGGCGATGCCGGAACCGCAAGCGTCCCCGTCAAGACTGCCGAACCTTCGCCGACCCCGGCTCCCACGCCGCCTCCGCCGGCGATGGTAAGCGAGCAGCGCTTTTTCTCGGACGGTGTCCTGGATCAGACGGTTCAATATGCCTGGAGCCCGGATTTAAAGCTTCTCCTTTCCGAGTCTACCTTTGAGGCTACCAGGAACGAGCCTGACGCCCGCGTGGTGTACGAGTATTCCGGCGAGCTTTTGACCCTTGAGTCCTCCTACGAAAAGGGCAATACCCTGCGTTTGCAGAAAAAGTATGCCTATGATGAGAAGGGTCGCAAAAAGGAAGAAACCCAGCTGGACGCTAAGGGCAAGGGAACGGTGAGCCTGCGTTATGCCTATGACGCCTCCGGTTTGCTTGCTTCTTGGTCGGTCATGGACGGGGCGGGCTTGGCTATGGCTGAAAACGTCTATGTCTATGAAAAGGGCCGCTTGGTTAAGATTGTCATGAAGGACGGTTCCGGTAAGGCTGAGGGCGAGGTTGTCCTTAGCTACGACGATGTCGGCCGCGAGGTAAAGCGCGAGTATCTTGGGCCTCAGGGCACGCTGCGCTCGAGCGAGACTAAATTCTACGAGGGCGGACGCCTGGCACGTGAGGAAAAACGCGGGCCTGAGGGATTTATCAGTTCTTCCGTGGAATATCAGTACGGCAGCGGCGTGGTACCGGAAAAGAAGATTCTAAAGGATGGTAGGGGTAATGTGCTCGGATACTCGGTATTCTCCTACAAAAATAGGTAGGATGTTCCGCCTCCCCCGCGCTTTTGCCGCGGGGGTGTTTTTTCTTTTCCTCTGTGCGGCTGGCCTTGCCCAAGGCTCGGGGAATATTTTTCTCCTCTTATTTCGGCGCTCGAATTCCCTGGTCCATCGTTGCGCTCTGGTAGCGGAGATGGTGGAGGCGAGCGATCGTTCCAAGGCACCTGACCTTGCTGAGGCCTTCTATGATCTTTCGCGGGTGGATCGCTCCCTGCTTTCACCTAGCCAGGCTGAGGCTCACTTGGGCGCCATGCGCCTGCTCTGCGCCGCTCTGGGCGAGTATCGCCACGCCGAGTCCCAGGACGCTTTGATGGCTCTTGCCCGTTCAAAGGATCCGGGTGTCTTACGGGCGGAGGCCTTGATAGCACTTGGTAAAATGCGCGCCGTTCGTTATGTTGATGAGATTACGTCGATGCTTGAGGCAATCAATGTCCAGGCTGTCGGTGGCGGGCCTGAGCGCGAACTGATTGCTTATGGCTGTGTTCAAGCCCTTATCCGTATGGGTGGGGTGAGCGCCTGGCCGGCCCTTTTGGAAGCGTCTACGGGCTGGTATACGGCTTCCTTAAAACAGTTGGCAAGCACCGGCCTTAGGGTTATTGCCCGTGACCCGAGTCTGGGCGCTCAAACGGTTATTGAGCGTGGAGGGCTAGATTTAAAATTGCTTGCAATGGAATATCTCTTGGTTTCGGAAGCCCCGGCGGAGTCTAAGCTGGCCTTGGCTCGGCTTGGTTTGCGAAAAAGCTTGGAAACGAGCGGAAACAAGGGTACGGATATAAACTCCGCCACCCTTTTACGGAAGCGCTCAATGGATTGGATGGTGCAGGCGGGTGACAGAAGCCCTGAGGCCCTTGAGCTTTACCGCCTGGCCTGGAATACGGCGAGCGTGGATGGAAAACTCTCCATACTTGCCGGCTACGGGGCTAGCCGCAGTGAGGCGGCCGCCATTGAGTTGGAGACGGTCATAAGCGAATTCAACCAGCGGCGTGAGGCCGGCTACGTAAGCGATGATATAGACAGGTTGATTCGAACGGCTATTGCGGCGGCGGCTGATTGCCGGAGCCCGGTTGTCTTGCCGGCCCTCTCCGCGGTTGCCGCCAACCGGGCTTGGTCGGCCTCGGTGCATAAAGCGGCGGAAGATGCTCGGCGCCTAATTGCGGGATACTAGGCTGAAATGATGACGATATTGGAGGGGATGATGCGGAAACTTGCGTTATGTGTTGTGCTGGGCCTGGCGGCCTTGGGTTTGTACGCGAATGAAAACGTGGAGGCCTTTAAGCGGCTCTATCTAGCGGCTCCCTCTATCGTGCAGAAATATGAGATCATGAGCGTCTTGGTGGAGTTAAGCGACGCTTCCTCCGCCTCCGTTTTAGGCGAGGCCCTTGCCGAGCTGAACCGGATGGACGCTTCCAAATTCTCGGTAACCGAGCGCGACGCCTACTTTAAGATATTGCGTTTACTCTGCGCGGCGGTGGGCCTCTACCGCAACGCAGAGTCCCAAGACGATTTATTGAAAATTGCCCTGAGCGAATACGAGCCGAACCTCCGCGCTGAGGCCTTGATAGCCTTGGGGCGTTTGCGCGCTCTCAAGCACGTGGAGCAGATTGTCAAACTCCTTAATTCCACCAACATGGCGTCCACGGCCGACCCGATTTTTGGCGAAACCCTTGCCTATGGCTGCGTAATGGCCCTGGTGAAGATGCGCGATATCCGCGGCTGGCCCTCGGTCTTTGAAGCTTCAAATTCCTGGTACACCGGCCGCATTAAGCAAGCAGCTGTGGCGGCCCTTCCGGCCATGGTGGACGACCCCACCCCGGCGGCACGCTCGGTGATAGAGTCCGATACTATGCAAAAAAGGATGCTTGCCCTAAAATTCGTGGTTGAGTCCAAGGCCCCGGCTGAGTCTAAGATCAATGTCTGCCGCTTGGCACTAAAGAAGGGTATTGAAACCCGTAGCCCTCTTAACGCGGATAAATCCGCCGCCACTACCCTCAGGCGAATAGCTACCGAGAGCTTGATAAGCCTAGCCGATGGCAAGGCAGAAACGGTGGAGCTTTATAAGAGCGCCTACCTGACGGCGGATCTGGATGAGCGCCTGCTTCTGTTGGCGGCCTACGGGGCCAATAAAAGCGATGCCGCCGCCTTGGCCCTCAACGAGATCATCTTTGACTTCAACCTTACGCGGCTTTCCGACCTGACATCCTCTGACGTGGACCGCCTGATAAAAGCCGCCATACAAAACGCGGGGGCCACAAAGAACGATAAGGTCCTCCCCTCCTTGATGGCGGTCAATGCCAATCAAAAATGGTCGGGCTCCGTGCTCAAGGCCGCCGACGACGCCCGCAAGCAGATACAGGCTCGATGAGCGATGCGGCCTACGCGCAGAGGCTTGCCCGAGTTGCCGAGTTCATAGCCGCCCGCGGGATAGCGGCCTGCGTCTTCCGTGACGAGGAAGGCCGCCGCGATCCCGCGTTGCGCTATCTATGCGGCCAGCACGCCGACGCCGTCCTGGTAGTCACCGCCGAGGGGCGGAGCGTTTTAGTGAGCTGGGACCTGGAGATGGCACAACGCAACGGCCATGCGGACAAAATTCTGCCCTACACCGATTACGGGCGCAACCTAAGCGGCATACTCTCAAAACTCCTTGCCGAGATGGGCATAAAGCCTGGGGCCCGGGTAGAGATTCCCCCAGACAGCTACTACCCCGAATTCGAGCGGCTATCCCGCGCTTGCGACTACAAGCTCCTGTGCAAGGAGGAAGACTGCGCCGCCCAACTTGTGGTGGGAATGCGCTCCATCAAGGACGATAGCGAGATTGCCCTCTACCGCCGTGCCGCCGCCCTGACGGACAAGCTCTTAGTCGAACTTGCTGAGGGTCTTGGACATGGGCGCTTTCAGACTGAGTCTCAGATAGCCCTCTTTTTGGAGGGAGCGGCCCGCGACCTGGGCTGTGAGGCTATGGGCTTTGAAACCCTCTGCGCGGGACCTGAGCGTAGCTTTGGCATTCACGCCTTCCCCAGTTGGACGGCCGCGGGTTTTGGTGGTAGGGGCTTTTCCATCCTGGATTTTGGCCTGAAGCTGGAGGGCTACTGCACGGATGTCACGCTCTCGGTACTGCGCGGTAAACTGAGCGACCGGCAAAAAGAAATGCTGGGCTTGGTGGAGGATGCCTATGCCGCCTCACTCGCGGCGGCGCGCAATGGTCGCCCCGTCATAGAGGCTGCCCGCGCCTGCGATGATGTCTTTGCCGCCGCCGGCTGGAAGATGCCCCACGCCCTTGGGCACGGCATCGGCCTTGAAGCCCATGAGGCGCCTGTTTTGCGTAATCGCGCCGACAACGATTGGATCTTTAAGCCCGGTATGGTTTTTACCCTGGAACCGGGACTCTACAGCCCGGGCTCAGGCGGCTTGCGTTGGGAGAACGATTTTCTTATGACCGAGTCCGGCCCCGAAGCCCTGACCCACTGTAAGATACTGAGTTTTGATGAGTAGGTCTTAGCTGAGGCCTTAACGGCCCACGCGGAAACCAAGATCTAGAAAAGCAAGGTGGGAGTAGTCAAAGCCGCTCCGTCGCTTAGCCAGCTTGATGAGGTTGGGCGCGTACTGGACTGAAGCGTAGAGATCCCAGGGGCTGATATAGGCAGCGCTTCCCACCAAACCCAGCTCGACATCCTTTTTTATGTAGGACTCCGAGTCTACCGGCCATCCGTCTGCCCAGGCAATCTTTGTCCTTGTCATCAGGCTGAGGCAGAGCCCATAGCCTAGGTCGAGCCCTTGGTATGAACCGGCCGTGGATAGGGCTTCTCCAAAGGGGAGGCCGCGCTTGTTTTGCAAAAATAAAAAGAAACCATGGGCGTGGCGGGTATCTCCGTCAAAGCCGGGGATAGTTTCCGGCTTGCGTTCAAGGCGGGCTCCAAAGGGTTGGGGGTGGTCTAAGATGTAGCCGGCCTTGAGGGAGAGGGCATCGAAGGCTCCATAGTGATATTGGAGCTCTGCGGCGACGCCTAAAAAGCCAAAGCGATTCGTTCTGCCGTCCGGGGCAGGGTAGTTCTGCCAATTGCCTTCTGGAATGGATATGCCCAAAGACCAAGCGCCCACCTGGGCGGCCGCCTGCCCGGCTAAGGCTGAGTAAATAATAATAACCGCGCAGATGACGGGAGAGATCTTGATTTTCATGCCTTTACCCCCGGGCTGTGTTCAATGCTAAAGCTCAAGGCGCCGCCGGCTAGGAGGGGTATGGCTCCGCCGATCTCCGAGGCTACCGGCTCTTCTCTTTTAACGAGGCGGATCTTCTCTTTGTTGAGGGGAAGGCCGTAATAGGTCGCGCCATAGACGGAGACGAAATTCTCCAAGCGGGAGAGCTTGTCCGCGTCTTCAAAAAAAGATGCCAGCAGGCCGAGGGCGGCCGGGGCGCTGAAGATGCCGCCAGGGGGGTAGGGGCCACCGGCTTGAAAGGGACCTTCCTTTTTTTCCTTGAGGTGGGGGGCAGAGTCTGACCCGAAGAAGAGGCGGGGATTCCCTGAAAGAACGGCTTCTTGGAGGGCCTGACGATCTTGGGGGGTCTTTAAGCAGGGCTTGCAAAAGAAGTGCGGGTTGAGGCCCTCGCCCAAGACTTCGTCCAGGCTGTAGAGGAGGTGGTGGACGGTGATGGTACCCGCAACCCGATCCGGCAGATTTTTGAGGGCGTTGATTCCCTCGGCGCTGGAAATATGCTCGATGACGATCTTTAGGCGGGGATAATCCACGCAGAGTTTTTCAATGATGGGAAGGAAGGCTCGTTCCCGGTCAAGCACAAAGGCCTCAGGCAGCTCCGCATGGATGCAGAGGGGAATGCCAAGCTCTTCCATTGCTAAGAGGGCCTGCTGGGCCTGCGACGGAGAAGAGAGGCCGTCTGCCGAATGGGTGGTGGCGCCGGCAGGGTAGTACTTGCCGACAAGGCAGCCGGCCTTGGCCAAGGCCGCCACGTCATCGTAGACCATTCCGGGAAGGAGCTTGAAGCTCATAAGCGGTTTGAAAGCTGCCGTAAGCGGGTCTTGGGCGGCGCAGGCTTCTATTTCCGCGCGGTAGGCCGCAACGCGTTCCGGCCTGTCTATGGGGGGGAGGGTGTTGGGCATGACCAAGGCGCGGGAAAAGACAAGGGCCGTGGCGCGGACATAGGCAGCAAGTTGCGGGCCTTGGCGTAGGTGGAGATGAAAGTCATCCGGCTTGCGGATCTCAATGAATTCCATAACCTACCCCTAGGTGAAACTAAGCTCGATCAAGGATACGTCGTCCTCGAAGGCGTCGTTCATGCTGATGGATTGGACGCGGGAGACGAGGATTTTCAAGCGCTCGGGCTGGCTTCCCTCCGGCGGTAGGCCGCTCAGGATCTCCAGGAACTCATCCATGCCGAAAACCTCGCCCTCTTTTTTGCGCACCTCATAGATGCCGTCCGAGAAGACATAGAGGCGCGAACCCGGCTCTATCTTTTTTTCCGTGTTGGCAAAGAGGAAGCTATCATCCACGCCGATGACGATGCCGTCTGTCTGCAGGAGTTCGCATTTCTGGTCCGGGCCCACCAGGCCTGCGGAGGAATTGCCGCCTGAGCAGTAGGTGAGCAATCTGGTCTTGGGGTCGTAGACCCCGTACCAGATGGTGAAATACATATTGTTCTGCTCTTCCGAGTGAAAACTGTCATTGAGGGTGGAAAGGACCATGGCTGGGTCGGAGAAGTCCGTTTCCGGCAAGGTCTCCGATTTGAGCATGTTCATGATGGTCACGGAGAGGAGGGCCGCCTGGATTCCGTGGCCTGAGACGTCTATGAGGTAGATGACGAAGCGGCCGTCGAAGATGCGGTGGTAACCCAGGATGTCGCCGCCCAAACTCAAGGAAGGTATGAATACCCAGTCCGCTTGCACCTCGCCGCTCGTCTCCGGAATGGGGAGGAGGCTTTGCACGTAGCGGGCGGCGTCCGAGAGCTCGGTTTGCAGGCGGCGCTGGGCGGCCATGATGGCGCCAACGTACATATCCTTTTGTTTCTTCAGTTTTGCCCGCTCGAGGATGGAGCCGATGCGGGCGCGCAGGATGACGGGGTCGTATTCGCGCGGCAGGTAGTCTTCCGCTCCCAGCTCGATGCAGCGCGCCATGGCCTTGGAATCCTCAAGGGCGGAGATGATGATGACCGGCATGTCGCAAAGGTGCTCGTCGTTTTTAAGCTCTTCGAGCACCTGGAAGCCGTTCATGTCCGGCATCATCACGTCAAGAATGATGACGTCGAAGGGAACGCGCTTTAGCAGGTTGAGGGCCTCAGGGCCTGAGTCTGCCGTGACCACGGTGTGGCCCTGGCGCTCAAGCTGGCGCGTCATGATATGGCGGTTGATTTCGTCGTCGTCGATAATGAGGATGCGCCCGGTAATGGCGGCCATACCCACTTCTTGGCCCGGGGTCTTGGAGCGCCGCATCTCGGACTCTTTTCCTATGACGGAGGGCGCCGCTTGTTCTGGCAGGCTTTCCAGGGTGGAATTTTCTATGATGTCGACAATGCGGTCCGAGGAGTCGAGTATCTTCTCCACGTCCGGCAGGAATTCCTTGTGCTCGTCCCGGTTGGCTATGCGCTTTGCTGAGTGGCCGAGGGAAATGACGTCAAAAAGTTGGGAGAGGACCTGGGAGCGCAAACGCCCGTAGCTGGCTTCGTCGCGGTTGTTGTCCCGGTAGAGGTCGTTGAGGGTTTCTTTGAGCTCTCCGGACATGAGGAAGATGGAAGAAAATATCTCGGACAGTTCCCCGTGGGCCGCTTCCTTGGAATCTTCCCGCAAGAGATCGCTGTAGCCCGCGACATGGTTTAAGAGTGTCCGCAGGTCGTGCCGGGTCTTTGACGGTGAATCGCTTTCCATTATCTCTCCGGCCGCCCGCCCACAGCAGTGCCAAGCGGGGGATTAGGCGGATTTATGTCTTTTCCGCATTCTGTTCGGCGTATTTCTTGAACTCTTCTTCCGACATCTTGTCCGCGTACATAGGGTACAGGGCTTCGACGAGTTCCTCTATAGTGCCGAACTTTGCTCCATCCAGTTTATATGCCATGGTTTGGTCTCTCTGAAGCTTAGTATACTCGATGAAAAAGCGGAACGCAAGGCTTTCTGCCCTCCTATGATTGACAAGGCTGGGCCCGGGACGTAATGTCATGCCCATGTACAAGTACGCTATAGAAGGCGGATTCCCCATCAAGGGCCGCACCCGGGCTTCCGGTAATAAGAATTCGGCCCTTCCCTGCCTTGCCGCCTGCCTCCTTACCGATGAGGCCGTTACCCTGCGCAATGTGCCGGAGATTGAGGATGTCCTGGTTATGGTGGAGATTCTCCGGGCTCTTGGGGCCACAGCCGAGCAAACGGCTCCCAATACCTGGCGCATCCAGACCCTGGATATCCTGCGCAGCGATATTCCCCAGGAATTATCCAAGAAGATACGCGCTTCTATCCTCTTTGCCGGTCCCCTCATAGCCCGTTCTGGTAAAGCCATACTTCCACCCCCTGGGGGAGACGTAATCGGCCGCCGCCGGGTAGATACCCACTTCCTTGCCCTCTCGGAGCTGGGCGCGAAGATAGAGATAGACGGGCGCTACAGTTTTACCGCCAATAAACTCGTGGGAATGGACCTCTTTTTAGACGAAGCCTCGGTAACGGCAACGGAAAACGCCCTCATGGCGGCCGTTCTCGCCGAGGGTCAGACCCTCATCCGCAATGCCGCCAGCGAGCCCCACGTACAGGATCTCTGCAAGCTCCTCAATGCCATGGGCGCGCAGATTGGGGGCATCGGCTCGAACATCCTGGTCATAGACGGGGTAAAAAAGCTCCACGGGGCGGAATTCGCCATAGGCCCGGACTTCATGGAGATCGGTTCCCTCATCGGCCTCACCGCCGTCACGCGGGGCGAGCTGGAGATCCAAGGGGTAAACCCCCAGGACCTGCGCATGATGAAGCTTGCCTTTGGCAAGCTGGGCATCTCCTGGTCCATTGAGGGCGATAGCCTCTTTGTGCCCTCCGGCCAGCAAATGCGGGTTGAAACCGATATCGGCGGCATGGTTCCCAAGATAGACGACGCCCCCTGGCCGGGCTTTCCGCCCGACCTCACCTCGATTATGACCGTAGTGGCCACCCAGGTTGAGGGCACCGTCCTCATCCACGAAAAGATGTTCGAGTCGCGGATGTTCTTCGTGGATAAGCTCATTGGCATGGGCGCGCGCATTATCCTCTGCGACCCCCACCGCGCCGTGGTATCCGGGCCTTCGCGCTTGACCGGCTCCACCTTAAGTTCTCCCGACGTTCGCGCCGGTATGGCCATGGTCATTGCCGCCCTCTGCGCGGAGGGAAAGAGCAGCATTCACAACGTGTATCAGATAGAGCGCGGCTATGAGCGCATCACCGAGCGCCTCTGCGCACTTGGGGCCCGCATCGTGAGGCTGGAAGACAGGGGCAGTAAGGAAGCTTAAAAAACGCTAAGAGCGCGGGGCCTGGTATGAAAAAAATGAGCCATGCCCCGGCACAACTTCGCTAAAGGGACGGATTAAGAAATGGCCACGCGTGCCTAATCGTCATGGCTCATTTTTTTCATACCACCCACGCTTTCTTGCCCTCTTTGCTTTGGCTCTGGGGGGGGTGGTAGCCCTGCTACGGGGCGGAGCTTGAGAGGCAGGGCTTAGGCTTTGAGCCGCTCATAGGCGCGTTTAATGCGCAAATAGGCTTCCGCCGCCGCCTCTTTCTGCTCCGGGCTTAAGGCTTCAAGGCTGTCCGGGTGAAAGGCTAGGGAGAGGGCTCTAAAATTCTTTTTAAGCGCGGTACCGTCCGAGCCGGGATTGAGGCCCATGAGCTCCCAATCCACCGAGCCATCAGCGCTGTCCTCTCGGCCCTGCCCGCAAAAGGCAGCCCTACTAGAGACTATCTCCTGAGGCGAATATCCGCAGTGGGCTAAAAACTCTCCCAGCTCTCCTTCCCCCAGGCCCCTGCTCGCCCAGTCTTCAGAGAAATAAATTGCCCAGGAAAGGCAGGCGCCCAGCCCAGGCCAGAGTCCCCCGTCTTGGGCCAGGCGGCTCGTGGAGAGAAATTGCTCCAGCAGAAGCGGGGCGGGAATTTCAGCGAGTATTTTACGCGCCGCATCCTCAATGCGCGCCAGCTCCGCTGCCTGGGTAGAAGTGCCGTTTTCTAACATAAAACGACGCAGGAAAAGAAGCCGCAGGTTAAGTCCGCTCCTTCCTGCGGCCCTTGACCCATCAAGGCCTGGCCTAAGGCTTGCCGGAGAAAAAGAAAGGCTAAAAGCGCAAATGGCCCAAAGCCCGGGCTTGGATTCCCAGAGGGCGGCCAAGCTAGCTCTGGGATTCTTGAGGTAGGCTTGGAGGGCGCGGCTTCCCCGGTAGGAGCCAAGGAGCTCGCCCAGCAAGGCGGCTAAGAGGGCCCCGGCGATGGCACCGAAGACTCCGCCAAGGAAAAAACCAAGGCCCCCGCCCAGGGCGGGGGCACAGAGGCTTAGGAGTAATTTTGCGCCGCGCGCCTTAGTCGCTGGGGACATCGCGATAGCTTGCGAGGATGATGAAGCTTAAGGCTAGGGCCGCTACCTGGATGCTGATAAAAATTGTCGCTGCCAGCTGTGGCATGGCGCGGAGAAGGAGTGTCAGGCTTGTGGCGTTAAACCAAGCCCATGCTTCCAGGCAGATTCCAGAAACCATGAGGGCCAAGGGAAAGGCAAGAATGGCGCTTAAGATAGGGCGGCCTTCTCCCTGGTGGCGGAAACGGTAGCCTAGGTAGAGGGAGAAGAGCGATAAAATGAGGAAGGCCAGGGTGGCCTGCAAACGCATGAGGAATTCCCTCTGGCTGGGGGCGGGGTCTACCCCGATGGATCTTGCCCCGCGCTCAAGTGAAATGAGCTCTAGAACCGATGCTTCCTCCGTCTTTGCCGCGGAAAGGGCCGCGAGCCTCAGCTGTTTGAGGTTAAAGGGCACGCTCAGGTAGTTTTCGAATATCAAACTGGGGTCGCGGATGAGGTACTCTGGCAAAAAGGCTTGCTTCGGATTCTCTCGGTCATGGCAGGAGAGAAGGAGACGGTATTCAAGCTTGCCGCTCTGAGGATTCATGTTTTCCTGTAATTTTGCGTAGCGGGCGTGAACCCGCAGATTGGGGCGGCCGGCGCTCAAGCGGATAAGCTCAAGATCTTCCAAGTAAGCCCTCTCCAGACCGAAGTAGGCGGTTTTACAGGCGAGTATATATTCAACCGTCTCCGTTTGCGCTACGCGGAAAAAAACATCAGAGGAGCTGGGGTAGCGGCTGAGGCTTAAGACCTCATCCTTAAAAAAGGAGATGAGCTTAGCCTCGGCAAGGCTCTGCTTGAGGTATTCATCGATATCTGCGTCTTCCGGGGCTTGCTTCTTGAGTTCCAGAAAGAGCCCGTAGGCGCCGAGGGGGTCGCCGGAGTTCAAGCGGGTGTAGGCGTCGCGCTTGTCCCGGCCTAGCTGGCGGAGTTTGATCTCTTGAACGCTGTCTTCCATGGTTGAAATGTTTGCCCAGAGCTCCGCGGCAAGGCGCTGGGCGTCCGGGCGGCGTTGGTCTATGCGATAGGCCTTGGTTGCCAGGGAGTGGGCCGTGTAGAGGTCTCCTGCCTTTTGGGCTTCCAGGGCTTTTAGGTAATATTGGTTGGCGCTCAATTCCACCGCGCGTTGCTCAGCCTCCACCGAGGGCTTTTCCGTTTCTGTTTTTAGGTCCACCGCGCGGCGCTCAAAGAGACTCCGCATTTGCGCGTAGCGGCGGTCGTTGCGGTCAATAGCCCCGGCTAGTTCGAGGCTTGAGGCGGCCGCGTCCCAGTCAGATGCATCCATGGCGCGCTTAGCCTGGGCTATTTCCTTTTCAAAACTAGCCGAGGCTTGGCGCATCTTCCTGTCATCCCGCTTCATGCCGGGAATGAGCATCATGGTAAAGAGGGCGTAGACCAGAAAATAGATGGTGATGACCCCCAGCATGCCGCGGGAGCAGCTTAAGAAGGAGACCGGCTGGGAGCTCGTCGCCGGGTCTTTAAAGAGGCCAAAGGAGACCAGGATGCCGGCGGCCATAAAGAGTGGAGACCATTCCAGGCTAAAAACCAGGGCGCGCAGAAAATGCCAACGGCTAAGCATGGAGGGCAAAACGCCCGCTTCCTTCACAAGGCTGTACTCCCACACAAGAAAAAACACCAGGACTAAGGCAAAGAGGACAAGGATGAAAAAGAATGCTGCTGTGGGGCGTTTCATGCCGACCTCCCAGAGCTCCGCGATTTTGCGAGGTTCATGAATATGTCCAGCAGAAGGAGGCTGAGACCAAGGATACCCAGGCCCAAATAGGGCAGCCAGGCAGCGAGAGCGGGATTCAGGTAGCTTCCGGCCAGCCTGCCAAATTCCGTTGATGTGAAAGCGGCGCAAAGAAGAAGGGCCGCCCTGAAGGCAAGGATAAGGAGGAGGGCCCCAAAGAGCGGATAGGAAGAGATGCGAGGGAAGACCCAAAGCCCGGTAAAGAAAAAGGCCAACAAGAGGCAGATGATAAGGCGAGCAGCCCATGCCGGCAGGCCGAGGGGGGTGGGTAAGGGCGAGCGCGCCAATCTGCTGAGGGCGGCGGCGTCTTGGAGGATGCTGGAAATCTGCCTGGGCAGGGTGGGCCCCAGCTCTTCTGCTTCCGGGGGGAGGGCTCCCCTTTCCTGATAAGACAAGATGGGCTTGGCGGAGGAAAAATCCGCCCTAACAATACCCTGGGCTTCGCTAGACCCTTCCTCGAGGCCATGAATAAACCAAGCCCCAGTTTCGGCTGGGCGAACCACCATAGAAAGCTTAACCGCCCTCGTAAGTTTCGCTTCTTTCATCCCCTTACCGAGCTTAAGGCTATCCAGGCCGATGACGGCGGGGTAGATGAGGCTAAAACTGAGGATAAAGAGGAAGAGATAGGAGAGGGGAAGGTTGCCAGGGCGCCGAGAAGGGATGAAGGAGACGAAAAAGAGGGCTAAGAGGCTGAGGAAGGGAAAGTACTGGCTAAGGCTTGTGAGTGAAAAACCGAAGGAGTAAGCCATGGAAAGACCACGGGAGAGTTGGTGGCAAAAAACGCAGAGGAAGGCTAGGGCTACGCAGAGCAAGAGGTTGAGTAGATAGCGTAAGGGAAGAAGAAGGGCGTTTTTCATTGCATAAATCTAGCATGAGGGAGGGGGCAAAGCAAGTGAAGAGTTTTCCACAAGAATTCCCAATCTATCCACAGCTTCTGTCAAAGACGGGGGAAAGCAGGCAAATGCGTGAAAGGGATTTTTTGTCAATCTCTTATTCGTAAATTCCATTCAATAATCAAGGTTATCATGATATATACTTATATTATAACAAAATAAAAATTTTGACTAATTTTTAGTCCTCATAGAAGGATAATACAACATAAAGAAATATTTAACGATTGTTATTTTTAAAATCTATAAGAATTTTGTCCACAACTTTCACACAGGCATTTTTAATATTTTTTTTGCGTAAAAAAAGGCCGTCTGATACGAGTCAGACGGCCTAGAAAACCAGGGAAAGCTACTTCTCTCTAGCTCTTATCCGTCCCAGCGTCATTGGTGAGCATTTTAGCCTTTAATTCCTCGAGCATGAGGTCGGCTCCCGCTCCGGAAGACTCAAGGGCTTTGAATTGGGCATCCAGACTGGAGTCTTTGGACAAATCTTCTAGTTCTACGGAGGCCGCAGCGCGGGCTTCAAGCTCATCCACTTTGCTAGCCATGCGATCGAATGCTTCAAAGGCTGAGGTGTTGCCCGTAACGTTGGAAATGGTGTTCTGGATCTTTTCCTGGGCTTCGGCGCGCTTTGCCCGGGCTACAAGGAGGTTTTTCTTGCGGGAAGCCTCATCGATCTTGCCCTGGAGCTGGCGAAGGCTGTCCTTGAGCTTGTCTACCGAGTCTTTTTGAGCCTGCCACTGGGTCTTGTACTGGGTGTAGTTGTTGGCGTATTCCTGCTTACGGAGGAGGGCTTCCTTAGCGAGGTCGTCCTTGCCGGCGCGGACGGCGAGCATAGCCTTCTGCTCCCACTCCTTAGCCTGGCGTTCCTGCTCCATGGCCTCGCGCTCAAGTTTTTTCTCGTCCGCTATGGCCATGGCCACTGCCTTTTTCGACTCCACCATCTGGGTGTTCATGTCGATGACGAGCTGGTTCAGCATTTTCTCCGGGTTTTCCGCCTTGGAGATCATGTCGTTTATGTTGGAAGAAAGAACCGTCTTCAGCCTCTGAAAAATGCTCATACTGATCTCCTAGCTATTTGTTTCGGTATACCGAAAGAATGGGGTAATGCTGAGCTATAGCCAGCCCGATCGAGTCGAGGGAGGCCTCGAGCTCTGCCTTGTCCATGGTGTCGTACTCAAGGGTGTCGGTGATGATAACGTCTTTGCCATCCAGGCCGTAGGCGCCGTGGATGAGGTCTGTACCATTGAGGGAAAGGAGTTTTTCATAAAACTCCTCGCGCTTGGCCTGGGGAACTTCCATGAGCTTTGTCCGGATCATGACTACGGGCGCCTCATAGGCGATAACCACGTTGGAAAGACCCTTGCCCTTGTCGGAGATAAGAAAGGCACCATCCTGAATCTCTTCATACTGAATGCGGAGCTCAATGAGGAATTCCTCGATCCTATTCAAACCAGCCATGTGCGCGCCTCCCAATGGATTATATCCGCCTAGCCTAAGAAAACCTGGCCGGCGTTGTCGATTGCCAAGATGGTTTTGCACTCGGAGCAGCGGAAGCGGCCGGCTTTTGTGGCCTTGAGCTTCTTTGAGCAAATGGGGCAGGAGAATATCTTGGGGAAGATGGTGGCGCTTTGGGCCTGTTCTCCCTGATTGAAGAACTGCACCGCGTCTTCAAGGTTGTCCTTGATATTGAAGAACTGGGAAAAGCCTAAGAGCTGGAAGACCTCGTAGACCTTGGGTTGGATCTCAAGCAGAACCAGGTCCCCGCCGCGCTGTTTTACGCTCTTGAGGAAGGCTGTGAAGGAGCCTATACCGGTGGAAGACACGTAATTGAGCCCGCCGCAGTGGAAAATAAGGCGGGCATAGCCGGCTTCTATGGCCTTGGCGATGCGCTTTTGGAAGAAATTGGAATTGTAGGTATCGATATAACCAGTGAGGAAGAGAACGAGGCAACCCTCTACTTGATCTGCCTTTTGGAGCCGGATCTTCAGGCTATCGTCCTTTTCATCGTCGAAACCGGATACGATATCGTTATTATTCATGGTACTCCTCTTCCCGATCCCAATCTCAGCGTGGCACGCGAAATACGGACACTATAACACACATATCTTAGATACACAGCCACGATTTGTCAAATGCCGACTCAGGCGAATAGCGCTTTATTCCCGCCCGTACCCAAACTATCGGTCTTCTGCGGCCGCATTTCAAGCCGAAAAAGCCAGCTAGAAGGGATTTACGCTCAATGATTACACGAATTTAGGGTCAGCCTAAGCCAGAATCAGGCCCCCATCCAGGCAGAGGCTGGAGCCATTAGTCTGGGCATCCCCCGTAAAGAGGATGTCCAGGGCTTCCTGGGCAAGGGCTTGGGCTTGAATGAGATGGCCGCCGGGGCTCTTACGCCGCAATTCCTCACGCAGGGAGGGGCTGAGGTACTCGGTGTCCACGAATCCGGGGCAGACGCAGATACAGCGAAGATCGAGGCCCCTCCCCGCCTTGGCTACCGATTTGGCAAGGCTGCCAAGCCCGGTTTTAGCGGCGGCGTAGGCGGCGTTGCTTGTGAATCCGCGCAGGCCGTCCGTCTGTGTGCCCCCAAAGAGGAGGATTCGACCGTAGGATTTGCCCAGCATGGAGGGCAGTACGGAGGATACCAGGGCTCCGGGGAGGGCAAGATTGAGGGCGCAGAGCTCTTCCCAATCATCAACGCGGGTATCAGCTAGGCTTTTTTGGAGGAAGGGGCCAAAGGCCGTTACAAGGATGTCCGGGGCCGGGTAGGCTGCGATTTCCGCAATAAAATCCTTCCAGGTATCCGCCCGCAAGCTGTAGGCCAGGCTTGTGGGCTGGAAGCCCTGGAGCCCAGGCCCCAATTCTTGGACGAGGTTTGCGAGTTTTTGAGGGCTCTGACCGTGGATGAGGAGCCGGGCCCCGGCGGCATGAAGTATGCGTGAAACCTCCCTGCCAATTCCACCTGAGCCCCCTATGATGAGAGCTCGCTTGCCCTGAATACCCATTGAGTGGATTCCCGTTAAGGCCGATGCTGAGCCCCTTGTTTCCGCCATGGAGGGATTCTTGCCCAATCCGCCGGAGAAATCAAGCGCCAGGGGGGCTGCGAGGCCTCGCCTTGACCGCGGCGCGACCATGGTCGTAGAATGAAGGGAGCCGAGGCGGTTACGCGCGCCGCGAGGGCAGGAGGACTTACATGAAAAAGATCGTCATCGGGGGGCTCTTTGCCTTCTGCCTGGGCCTATCCTTCGCCCTACCTTCCATAGACAGCTTCAACCGCCTTCTGGAACCCAGCATCGGCCTTAAGGAATTGAGCGACGCCATCCTTGTTGACGGGGGAAAAAACTTGCCCCAGGATAGGTTCTTCCTCATCACCGGCCGTCTGGGGGTCTTGATGGACCGCAGCCCTGAGGAGGGCCCCTTCCTGGGAGAAACCGAGCTGGTAGGTGGGGAATGGGAGGGCTTGGACACAGTGCGCTCCTTCCGCGTCTATTTGAGCTTTCAGGGCAACCGCTTTTCCGCCATGGCGGATGACGAGGACCCCAACTACGTAAAACCCGGCACCTTGGTTGTCATCATCGGCTCCCTCATGGGAACGAGCCAGGAATACGGAACCAAAAAACCCGTCGGCCTTATCAAGGTCGAACGTCTGATAAAGATCGAATAAGGAACGTATGAAGGCAGAACTTTTTACCACATGTGATTTCGCCCAGGATAACGGCGGAAAGCTGACTATCGTGGGCACTTTCGACTCGATAGCATCCAGGGCATTCCCCGTGCCCCATCCCTTTATGTGCGTCGTGTGCCGCATCCGTTACCAAGCCCACGAGCTGGGCGCCCATGAAGTGCGGGTGGAATTCCTCGACCCGGATGGTGACAACTTCATCCCGCCCATGGAAAACCGCATCCAGCTCAACAACCTTTCTGACGACACCGGCATTACCAACTTTGTTTTGCAACTGGGGAATATCATGCTGCAACGCCCAGGCAAGCATAAACTCAAGATCCATATCGACGGGCTGGAGATAGCTGAGCAACCGCTCTACGTGAAAAAGGCGAACTAACGGGCTTTACATTCTTTTCCTTGTGCCCAATCGATTCATAGGCTAGACTTCTTGATTGCGGGATATGGCGATTGCCCAAGCTTCGCCCTGCCCGCCGCGCGCGGCGCGCGCTAACACGATCTAAGGAGCAGTCTATGAAAGCAGCCTCCCAGGCAAAGGGATTCGCAAAAAAACCTATTGAGCTCTACATCCTTCCCTGGATATTCCTGGTGGCCCCACTCTTGAATCTTTTAGGCTGGTGGTTGCTCGACGCCTTCAAGGCCCAGCCCCAAGGTCTTATGGGCTTGATCAGTCTCAATTATGGCAGCTTTAGCCGGGGCCAATGGGATACGGTGCGAGCCTTTGCCCTCTTTCTGCCCTACGCCGTGGGTATTGTTGCAGCTATAGGGCTTTGGGTAGTGCGGCCCTGGGGCTTCTGGCTTTGCGCTACCTATGGAATCCTTTGCTGGTTTACAAGCTCCTGGAAGTACGTTCTTTCTACTTCCAGCAACGAGGTGCTAGCTCCTCTCTATTCGCCCTTTATGCCCTCAGCCCTCTTCAATCTTGTGTTCTTTATCCCGGTCCTCATCCTCCTGCGCAAAGACCTTGTGGCGCCCTTCTTCCAGCCGGGCCTGCGCTGGTGGGAACAGCACAAGCGCTTTAAGCTTGCCCTGCCCTTGGAAATCAAGGTAAAAGGATCCGTCATGAAGGCGCTAACCTTCGATATCAGCCTCCACGGCTGCTTCATTGCCGACGCCAAGGATCTGCCGATGAACGAAGAACTAGGGGCTAAGTTAGATCTGGGAGACGGGAAGCCGGCCTTGGAGCTTAAAGTGAAGGCTGCGTGGAAGACGGCGGGCAGTAAGCACTATCCGGCCGGCATCGGCTGCAAATTCCAACACCTGGAAGAGGGCACAAAACAACGCTTGGGCTCCTTCCTACGCATGAAGAGCAAGGAAGGCCTTAAGAAACTTGTAAGGGATTGAGAATCTGATTAAAAAGGTTAGCGTGCGAAGGTTTACCATAAAGTAAAACGTGAGGCGCCAATCTAGAGGCTGGCCAAGAAGTGATTCTTGGACAGCCTCTTTTTTACAAGAACTTAGTCTGTTTTTTTCTTTGCCGGGGCTTTTTTGGGTTCAGCCTTTTTGGCGTCTACCGAAACAGTGTCCGTTTTCTTAAGTCCTATTTTCTTTTTGCCGGCGGGGGAGAGACTTGCGCCCAACTTGTCCAGCTGGTACTCGGATGCCTTCTGGGCCTCAACAACCACGCGGGCTACGGCGGCCACTTCTTCCAAGCGCTTTTTCACGGCGGCGTCTGTGGCGGCTTTGATGCCGGCATCCTCTGGCTTAGCCTGGCGAGGAATGCGCAAGCACTGAGCTAGGGAGAAGAACCAGAAGATATCCTCTAAGGGTTCTTTTTGGTACCAAATCTTTCCATCAAAGACGTTGACCCCTATCATGCGGCGAACCGTCTCATCGGCCGCCAAGCTGTCAAATGCGGCGCGAGAGAGATCAGCGGGCGTCTTGGCGTCCGCATACTCTTTAAGATCGAGGCGGGAGAGGGCAACCTTGATATAGCCCATTGCCGAGCGTGCTTTATCTTCAGGGCAACCGCGGGAGCAGAGGGCCTCGATCATCTTCCTATCCAGGCACCAATGGTCGATAAGGCGGCATGTGTCCGCGCCGCTTGCATCGGCGCCGATGACGCAGCGAAGTTCCATGAAGAAAACTAAGACGGCCGCGAAGTCTAGGTAGGAGGAGTCGGTGGCAAGACGATTGAAGAGCCAGGGTTCTAGGTCATCCGGGGTCTTTTCCGGAACAGCTACTGCAAGGGCAGATGCGGTCTTGAACCAGTTGGCCAAGAGGACAGAGTAAGCGCTGATCGCCTCTGCTTCCGTTTTTGATCCACTGTTGGGTATCGCGTCGAAGGCGCCGTACTCTGCGGTGCCTGCCATGAAGCGCACTGCGGTGTGGTAGAAGTCCGCCGAATCCTCCGCCAAGCCCTCGATGAAGGTCTTGATGCTTGGCGCGGAACTTGCCTTCTTGCTTTCTGCGCCTGCCTGGGTAAAGGCCTTTTGGCTCAGCTCGCGGAAGCTTGCGAAGTATTCAGGGGAGATGAGCTTATAGAGAGCCTGATAGAGATCCTTGAGGAAGATGTCCTGGATGGCCGCTTGGATATCGCGCACCCCGCTCCCATTCAAATGCTCGAAGAGCTTGCGGTACTGACCCAGCTCGTTGTCCGCTACGTCGCGGATATCCAAGAATACCTGGCACTGGTAGCCGCCGAGCATGACGAACATGCCCTTTTCCCAAATTTCTTTGGATTCCCTGATATACCAGAGATTGGAGCGCTGCTCGCGCAGGAGGGTGAAGTGGCTCTGCTCGGGAACTAGCCCCAGACCGTCGCCGAGGGCCCGCTGGGTGAGCTTCTTGTCACCCTTAGCGTCCTTCTCTGCGCGGGCGGCGGAAACGCGTATCCAGCCGGAGGCTTGGGCATAGGCGTTGTTGAACAGGACAAGGGCGCCTTCCTTTCCCACGCGGTTTGAAAAGGCAAACACGTTTTCGTTCACCCCGCCGGATCCGTCGAAGAGGTCGTAGAGGAGGAAGTTTTCCACTCCGGAAAACAGATAGCGCTTCTTCATGATGGGGAAGATTTCGCGTTCATGCCGCCACACCAATTCCTGGTCGGGAACCTCCTTCCAGTAGGCTTTGCGGTATTCCATGCCGTACTTTTCTTCAAAGCCCTCAACCTGGCCGTGGCCGAACATGGGTAGGCCGGGCATGGTGATCATCATGGTTGTTACGCCGAAGTACTTGTCCCCGCGGCCGAACTGGGCCACGGCGGTGTCTTCATCCGGGTTATTCAGGAAGTTGACGAAGCGCTTGAGAATTTCCGGGTCGAACTCCTGGGTGTTCTTGATGGTTGAGCGATACTTGGCGTTTTCTTCTCGCTTGAGCATGTTCATGAATGCCGAGTTGTAGACGCGGTGCATGCCCAGGGTGCGCACGAAGTAGCCCTCCAGCATCCAGAAGGCCTCGGCCAAGAGGAGGGTGTCCGGGGCTTCCTTGGCGCAGAGATCCACCACCTCGCGCCAGAATTCGGCAGGCATGGCCTTCTCGAAGTCGTCCCGGCTCATGGCGTGCTCGGCGCGGGAGGCGATATCTCCGCCTGAACCCGGCTCGGGATACCAGAGGCGGCGGATATGTTTCTTTGCCAGGACCATGGCGGCGTCAAAGCGGATGATGGGGAAATTCTGGGCAACGTGGAGGATCTTTTCCATGACGGCTTTGCGCGCCTCGGGGTTAAGGAAGTCTATTTGGGCCGTGTCGTTCCAGGGCATGGAGGTGCCGTCGTTGCCGTGATAGATATAGCGGGTGTCGCCGGAGCGGAAATCGACCCGTTTGAAAACGACGGCCGCGTCGGTGCGCGCGTAATAGTGATCCTCAAGGAAAACGCCGACGCTGGGGTCGGAGGAGAGATTCTCGCCGTTGAAGGTATAACCGGGGAAGGGACAGTGCCTGCCCTGAACAAAGAGATCTGGGCGTTGGTTTACCCAGCTTGAGTCCATTCCGGTGTGGTTGGGAACCATGTCGGAGGCAAGGCGGATGCCGCGGTACCAGGCGCGTTCACGCAGGTTGGCGAGGGCGTCCCATCCTCCAAGCTCCCCAGCTATCTCGTAGTCCATCAGGGAATAGGCGGAGGCTGCCGCTTCGGGGTTGCCGCATATCTGCTTGATGCGCTTGGATGCGTTGGAGCGTTCCCAGATGCCGATAAGCCAAAGGGCGGTAAAGCCGCGGGAAGCCAGGATGTCCAGCTCCTCATCGGGAATCTGATCCAGGCGGGTGATCTGGCTGTTGTATTTTTCAGAGAGCTGGGAGAGCCAGACAAGGGTGGATTTGGCTATCATAAGGGTGCGCGGCATCCAGTCTTTGTCGGGAGAGAAGCGCTCGTATTCCTGCTCCAGGCCGTCGTAGACTAAGACGCGGGTGGGGCCGGGGCCGGGGAAGAAGGGCTTCTCCTCCTCCCGCACCAAGTCAAGCGATGTCAGCAGACGCAAGAGGTACTTGCCTAGGATAAGGCCCCAGCGGCTACGGATGTACTCGAGTTGTCCCGGGAGGGAAAAGGGCACGGCGATAGCCGGGCTCTTGAGCATTTCCACTAAGCTTTGATTGTCTGGGCCAAACGTGGGCTGTGTCTTGAAGAATTCCTTGAGGCCATCGATGGCCTCAAGGTAGACGCTGGACTCCCGCAGGGCCGAATCATTAAAGAGTTCTTGAAAGGGAGAGAAGGCGGGATTGTCGTTGGCGAGCCAGAGGAGGAGGAGGAGCTCTTCCAAGGCAAGTTCGCGGTTTGCCACGCCCTCGGATTGACCCTTGAGGTACTCAGCTTCCGACATCTTTCCCTTGTAAACCTCGGTGGGCGGGAAGGAAGCGGTGAAGTCTAGGAGGAGGGAATCCACTTTTTCCTTGCCCAAGGTCTTTTCCAGGGAAGTCAGGGCCTTACCGAAGACGTCTTTGCCGTGCTTGTCGCGGTAGAGGGAACACACATAGTGAAGGATCTCGTCTATGAGGCCCATGGCGTTCACTTGACCGGCTTTTACCGAGCGCTCCGGGTAGAGACTCACCTCGGCGCGTTGGTTGAGCTTTTGGGCAAAGACTCGAGCTTGGGTAAAGCTGGCAAGTATGCAGTTGCCGGTAAGGGTAAAGAGGGGGTTTTCAAGCCCCAACTCCTTGCGCAGCGCCTTGTGGATGTGGAATTCCATGGTTGCTCTGCGTGACGCGGGTTTGCCGCCGTCCAGCTTGGTCAACGCGATGCCGATGTCGCATAGTTCTTGGTTCATCATTGGGCCTCCTCCTGACCACGTTCCGCGGCGACCTGCCGTATGGCCGCCTTCAGATTCTCATCCTTGGAAATATCTTCAATCCGCCCCGGCATCCGGTAGCTCCAATTTCTTTCGTCGTCTAAGCCTGGCACGTTCACCCTTTCTTCCGCCGGATCCTGGGGCTTCCAGGCATCGCTCAAGGCGAGTATGTCCTGAAGGCAGGGTATGAAGAGGCGGCTGGAGCCTGATGCCACCCGTTTGAGGGCAAAGGCCGCCACGCCCGGATCGCAGATAGAGGGGCAATCCCCCTGGCCGCCGGCTGCGTAGTAGAAGTCCCGATGATCCGCTTCCCGCTCCCACCACTCGCGGAGGGTTGAGCAGTCGTGGACGGATAGGGTTGATACGGATGCCGCCGGGTATTCGCCTAAGGGAATAAAGGGTTGGCCCGGCTCGTTCCACTTGCGCGTCCAGCGCACGATGCGCAGGCCAAGGATGTCCAGCTCCGCCAAGACCCGCGGCACGGCCGGGGGGATGGATCCGAGGTCTTCGGCGCAGGGGAGCATGCTGCTGCTTTCCGAGATAAGAGCGAGGATCTCGCGGCCGGACTCCTCCCAGAGGGTTTCTGACGCGGCTTGGTTTTCCCGGAAAATCCGCTCAATAATGGCTTTTTCACCCTCATTCAAGGTGGGGAAGGCCTGGGTTTCCCAGTAGCGCCAGCTGGGCAGGTAGAGCCCATCGCCTACGGAGATGAGAACGCGGTTGCGCCACCACTGCACGAGGAAGTCCTTGGAGCGGCCTTCTATGTTGAGGGCATAGATGTCTTTTTCCCCGCGAATGCCGCGCTTAAAAAGGAAGAGGTCTTCATTGCCCACTCGTTCAAGGGCGCCGTCGATTATGCGGCCCACCTCGTTTTCCAAATTCGCCATGCCAAAGAGGCTTTCGTAGATGGCGGAGAGGCGTATGTGGGGCTCGGAGAGCCAACGGAGGCGCGGCTTATCGAATCCGGCGGCTACAAGGGCGGAAGCCGAGATTCCCCGGGAGGGTATGAAGTGCCCAAGAGATGCTGACTGGTCGCGCTCCGGCACGGCCCAAATGCGGAAAAAGCCCAGCACATGGTCGATGCGGAAGGCGTGGTAGAATTTCTCGGCTTGCTTGAGGCGGGCCTTCCAGAAATCGTAATCGCGCTCGGCCAGGGCATCCCAGTCATAGATGGGGAAGCCCCAATTCTGCCCAAGGGTCGAGCCCATATCCGGTGGGGAGCCGGCGGTATAGTCCGAATTGAAAATTTCCCTTTCTGCCCACACGTCGGCCGAATCCTCGTTGAGGAGGATGGGGAGGTCACCCTTGAGGGCTATACCCAATCTGTCCAGGGCCGCGACGGCGGCGGAAAACTGCTGTTCAAGCCGTAGCTGAACCCAAGCGTAAAAATTGAGCTCGGCGGCATTAGCGCCGTCTTTCCAGATGGCGGCGATGTCTTTAGCCTCGGGGTCGCGGAGGGCCTTCCATTCCTTCCAGCCGCGGGAGGCGTTGCGCGCTTTAAGGAGGCGGAATGCCGCGTAGGGTTTAAGCCATGGGTTGGCTTTGATAAAGGCGGCAAGCTCTTTGGAGCCCAGAATTGCCTCTTGGTTGCGGTTAAAGGCTTCTTGGAGGGCTGTTGTCTTCGCGCTTAAAAGCATGTGATAGGGTACCCGCGCCCCACCGGAGAATTCCCGCGTCAAATTGTCTATCTCCGCCTTGATGGAGGGAGCCTCAGGCAGATCCGCCAGCCGGATATGGATGGGATGGAGGGCAAAGGCGCTCAAGGCAAAGTAGGGTGAGCTGTGGTCCCCGGAGTCGTTTACCGGGAGTATCTGAATGAGCTTAATACCGGCTTCATGGCACCAAGAAGCAAAGGGGATAAGATCCGCGAACTCGCCTACGCCGCAACTCTTTTCGGACCACAGGGCAGTAAGGGGCACCGCGACGCCTAAAAGACGCCGGCCGGGATAGGGGAAAATCATCAAGGCCTCCAGCAAGGAGTATATGCGAAGCCGAAAGACTTCGCAAATTTATAGGAGTGAATCTCTTAAATCTCCAGACTCGGGAAGGGCCAAGTGGGAGATCCGACCTTATGATACTACGGGAGAAGGATTTTGGGGAATTCGAACAAGGTGGGGTCGGCTTAGGGTCTCCGGGGGCGGGTCTGCGTAATAACCCCGATATTTAGGGGGTAAAAGAGCGGAAATCTCAAGCATTAATTCTGTGGCTAGCTCGCTTCGCAGGTTATGGCTCAATTTTGCCTCGCCTAATTCTACCCGCAGGGGCTCCCCGACCCTCACCCCCACCCGCGTGCGGCGCAGGCGGCGCAGATTCCCCCAAAAGCGCTCGAGACCAAAATGGGCTACCGGGATGATGGGAACCCCGGCGTGAACCGCAATGGCGATAGCCCCAGCCCGGCCCTTGCGTAAGCGGCCGTCTCCGGAGCGGGTGCCCTCAGGGGTCATGACGAGGATCTTCCCGCGCTTCAACACTTGCGCCGCCCCCTTCATGGCTCCCAGATCGGCATGCTCCCTATCTACCGGCATTGCCCCCCAGATATTTAAGAGGGTGCCGATGAGGGGATTGTCCCAGGTTTCCTTTTTTGCCATGCCGATGAGGGGGCGGGGGTAGAGGCTGGTATAGACTAAGGGAATGTCCATAAAATTAATGTGATTTGCAGCAAGGATATAGGGACCACGACGCGGGAGCTTGGATAGCTCATCGCCGAACTCTACCCGGCAGAGGGCCCACACGCAAAAGCGTATGAAGAGGGTGAGGATAAGGCGCAAAAAACTCATAAACCACCGATATCGGTGATGAGTGAGAGGGCGGCGGGGAAAATTTCCACTTCAAGGGCATCTCCATCCACGCAGATCTTCTCACCATCGGCGTGGACTACCAAGCCCCGCTGGGGGGCGCTGATGGAGAAACGCGCCGCTTTGTCCATGAGGACCATCGGGTGTACGGCCTGGCTCCCCTTGGTATAGCGGAACATGATATTGGCCATCGTGGCGCGCCCTATCTTCTGCCGTAGCATGCAGAGGTCGAGGAGGCCGTCATAGCTCTTGCCTTGGGGTGCCATCCAAAAGATCCCGCCCAAACGCCTTCCATTCATGATGTTTATCTGGTGGCTCTGGCAACAGATTTCTTTGCCGTTATAGCGCAGGCAGAGCTGGGGGGCCTTGGGATAGCGGATAAAGGTTTTGAGGGCGCCAAAGACATAGGCCATAAAGCCGTGGACATGGGTCATCTTTGCCGCTTCAAGGCCGACGATGGTGTCAAAGCCGATTCCCAAGCCGTTGCAAAAATAACGGCCCTGGGGATAGTCTCCGCCCTTTACCCTGCCTAGATCCAAGGGGCGGCGATGATTTGCAAGGAGGATGTCCAAACCCTTGTCCAGCTTGTCGGGGATATCGACGCCGCAGGCAAAGTCGTTACCGCGACCAACGGCTAAGACGCCGAGGGTGGGGATTTTTTTCCCCTCTTCCACGCGGCGCATGAGTCCGTTCACAATCTCGTTAGCCGTACCGTCACCCCCGGCGGAAACGAGGACCGACCATTGGGCTGGATCGCTTGCATAGGCAAGCTCCGTGGCATGGCCGATACCCTCAGTGAGGACGATCTCATATTTCACCCCGGATTGGTCCATCCGAGCACAAATTTCTTCTTTGCGGCCGAGAGCCCGGCCCTTGCCTGCCTTGGGGTTGAGGATGATTCTAAAACTTATCTTTTCCATTCCCTTATACTAAACGAATTTTTAACAATTGTCACATAAAAAGACTATTCCGCCTCTCATGTAGGGCTATTAGGGGCTAGGGCCTGGGTATACCAGGAAGCCTGGTATGCCCAGGCGCTTGAAGAGCAAGCCTCTTTTAGGGGATAGTGAGCCCCTATATCCACAGCGGAGGGGAGGCGGGACTATGGCAGAACGAAGGGTCGTCATTACGGGAATGGGTACGGTCAATCCCCTGGGAAATACGGTTTCCTCTACCTGGGAAGCCATTCTTGCGCGCAGGTCGGGCATAGCCAAAATAACGCGCTTTGACGCTTCCCACCTCAACTGCCAGATAGCCGGTGAGGTCAAGGACTTTGACTACAGCCGCTATTTTGAGGGCGACATGCAAAAGAAGGCAAAACGCATGGACCTCTTTTGCCATTACGCCGTGGCCGCCATGGCTGAAGCCGCCCAAGCATCCGGGCTCAAGGACATAAGCGCGCGCAACCGCATCGGCCTTTGCGTGGGCAGTGGCATGGGCGGGCTGAACGTTCAGCACGAAAACTCGGTTGCTCTCTTTGAAAAGGGAGACAGACGGGTTAGCCCCTACTACGTTCCCATGTCAATCGGCAATATGGCATCCGGCATCCTGGGTATGCTCTACGGTCTTTCCGGCCCCAACCTGAGCCTGCAAACCGCCTGCGCCACCGCCAACCACTCCATCGCCATGGCCCAGCTCATCATCCGCAACAATATGGCGGACGTCATGGTCGCCGGCGGGGCTGAAGGGGTTATCAGCGAACTGGGCGTGGCGGCCTTTGCCAACATGCGCGCCATATCATTCCGCAACGACTCGCCCGAGACAGCCTCCCGACCCTATGACAAGGACCGCGACGGCTTTGTCATGAGCGAGGGGGCCGCCATTTTGGTGCTTGAGGAATACGAGCACGCCAAGAAGCGCGGCGCCGACATCATCTGCGAGGTGCTTTCCTGCGGTATGTCGGGAGACGCCTACGACTTTGTAGCCCCAGACCCTGAGGGTAAGGGCGCCCTTCTGTCCATGCGCATGGCCCTTGATCAGGCTAAGCTGGAGGCCTCCGCTATCGGTTATATCAATACCCACGGCACATCCACCCCGGTTGGCGACATCGCCGAGCTTAAGGGGGTTTACGGCTTGGTGAAGGACAGCCCCACTCCCATTCCTGTGGGTTCCACCAAGTCCTACCACGGCCACCTTTTGGGGGCAACCGCCGGGCTAGAGGCCATCTTGAGCGCACTCGCCGTCCGCGAGGGTATTGTTCCGGCAAACATGAATATCTTTACCCTCGATCCCGAGTTGCCGCCCGTTTACCTGCCCACGGAAATCCTTGAGCGCAAGGTGGGTGTCGCCCTTTCCAATTCCTTTGGTTTTGGCGGGCACAACTCCAGCCTCCTCTTGGGGGCTATCTAGGATACGTGCTTTTCGCGGAGGGGTTCGCGCTCAACGCGGAGGGGTTCGCTCCAAAGCTTGTGTTTTAAGCCGTTCGGGTTTATCCTTCCAAGGGGGGAAGCTGATGCGTAGCATGTTATGCGCGATTGCGGGGTTGATACTCATGCTTTCTTGCCTCTCGGCGCCGCCTCCGCAAGAGCCTATTTACGATCCCTTAAGCCAAGGCTTGCTGAGCTATTCCTTCGTAGAGAAAAAATCCGCTCCTTTGCTCGCAAATTCCAACTTGAAGATGATCATTTTCGGTCCCAAGGGAGGGGTTTATGCGCTTCCCTTTTCTTTGAAATCAGGCAAGCGTTCCTATCCTCTGGCCCCCGGCGACTACCGCATATCCTGCTATGAAGTGAGGGTAAGCCAGATGGTGATATACGATTTTGACTCTGACATTGTGGAGATGGATTTACCCGAGGGGCTATGCCGGGAATTTACTATAGTCGCGGGAAGGGAAACCTGGCTTGGAACCTATACGGCGCGCTATGAGAACAGGACCGTTGATCGTTTTCCGCGCATGAGCTTTGAGCCATGACAATGAGCCATAAAGGGGATATTTTATGAAAGCAGTGAAGCCGTGGCTTCTTCTCTCCGTTCTCGCGGCCCTTGTTCTGAGCGCCTGCGCCACCCCTCTGAAATCCTTAAAGCGCGGCGCCTCCCTTCCTGAGGGTCAGGCTTGCGTTGCCGGCTCATTTAAGGAAAGCCGCTGGTTCTTCCAATTCAAGCCGTCCATAAAAATGGTGCTGAAGAACACGGAGACAAAAAAATTCTACCACATCTCCTATCGCTTTGACGACCAAATGCAGCTCTTTTCCCTTCCTCCGGGAAGCTACATCGTACAATCAATTTTTCAGACGCGCACAACAACCACGACCAAGCCTGGAAGTGGGAGCGGTGGTCAAGGTTACTCGGCTCCGATTACGACAACGAAATCTAGTTCACAGGCAATCAAGGTGCCCGCCGAGCTCCTAAAGCCCTTTACCGTCGGCCCGAACGAGATCAAATACATTGGGGCTAATACCGTAAAGGGCACATGGTACGTGTTTTTTTCCCTCTTTAAGGCCGCGGTTCTTGACGAGGGAAAGGGCGTCTACCTGTCCAAGCTCAAGGGACGCTACGATATCGGCTACAAGTACATTATCGACGACGTCTTTAGCGAGTGAGCTTTTCTAGCTCTTTACCGTTTCCAGGAGCGCCCCGCTTAGGGCGTCAAAGACATGAAAGGCCTTTGGGCGGAGCCAGAGCCGGGCCCCCGGTGCAAGGCCGTCGCGAGTCCGTGAGCGCGCCACGACGCTCTGCCCGCCTGAGAGGGTTTTAACTTGGTAGGCCGCGTCCGCGCGCATGGGCGATGGCCGATACTGGACAAGCTCGCAGGCAATGCCCTCCCCGCCTGCCGCCGTGGCCACATCAATATCTTCACAGCGAAGGCCTATCTTTTTGCCTGCGTAGGCCGGGCCCAGAATGTCACCTGCCAAAAGATTGATAGCCGGGAGCTCGGTGTCCAGGCTCACGAAGCCGGCTACGAATTCATTGACAGGGCTGCGGTAGATATCGTGATAGGGACCAACCTGCTCTATCCTGCCTGCGCGCATGACGGCAACCTGATCCGCGAGCACCTGTGCCTCGGCTTGGTCGTGGGTAACGTAGACGGTGGTGACCTTATAGAGGCTTAAAAGGCGCTTGAGCTGACGGCGGTAGGTTTCTCTCAGTTTTGCGTCCAAGCTGGAAAAGGGCTCGTCCATGAGGAAGAGGCGTGGGTCGCGGGTGATGCAGCGGCCGATGGCTACGCGCTGTTTCTCACCGCCGGAGAGGTTTTTAGGGCTGCGATCCAAGAGGTAGCCCATCTCTACGCCCAGGAGTTCGCTAGTGGTTTTGAATTTCTCCACGGCGGAGGCGGCCATCTCCGGCTTTTGCTTTTTAAAGATGAAGGCGGAGAGGATGTTGGACTTTGCCTTCATGTGGGGGTAGAGGGCGTAGTCTTGGAAAACCATGCCGATGCCGCGCTGATCCGGCGGCAGGCTGAGTATGTCGGTTTCTTTTCCGTCGAATTTGATGCTGCCTGAGTCTTGCTTTTCCAAGCCGGCAATACAGCGCAGGAGGGTGGATTTGCCGGAGCCTGAGGGGCCTAAGATGACCGTGACCCTGCCCTCGGGTATATCCAGGTCTACCCCGCTTAGGGCCGTGCCGGAGTCGATGCCGCGGGCCATTTCGGTGGCGATGGTTTTTCCAATAGCCTCGGCTTGGAGGGGGTTGCCTACCGGCGGAATGGCCGCCACCAAAAGCTCCGCCGTAAATTTTTTCCGCAGACCTGAAATTTCTATGTGGGCCATGAGCCCTTCCATAGTTGGGAGCGAAAGCTTTGGCTAGACATTTGCCTCTGTTTCCAGTTTGGGCGGGGGCGTGACCATAACCTTGTCGATGCGCCGCATATCCATGTCCACGATCTCAAGAAGATAGCCTTCCCAGGCTATGCGCTCCCCGACCTTGGGGATGCAGCCGTGTATTTCCAAAATAAAGCCGGCGAGGGTGTTGTAGCCGTGGGTTTCCGGCAGAAGCCGCTCTAGGGCGAAATACTCGCGGAAGGTGTCGATGTTGGTCATGCCGTCCACTAAGTAGGAACCGTCCATGCGTTGGACGATCTCAGGATCGGCGCGGCGGCCGGGCATGGCCATTTCACCGACTATTTCTTCAACCAGGTCTCGCTGGGTAAGCGAGCCGTGCATGCCGCCGTACTCATCCAACACGATGAGGGTTTGCGCGCCGTTTGACTTGAAGGCCTCAAAGGCCTTGAGGGCTGTCATGCTCTCCGGTATGTAGACTGCTTTTTCCATGAGGGAGGCAAGGCCCAAATAGCGGTCTTCCATGAAGGCGATAAGGATGTCGCGCGCTTTGACCATGCCGATAAGTTCGTCCAGGCTGTCCTTGCAAACGGGGAAGGCGTTGAGTTCCGGATGGGCTAAAAGAGAGGATTTGACACGCTCCGGACCGTCTTGGATATCCAGCCATATGATGTCGGAGCGGTGGGTGGCAAAGCTCGATACGCGCCGCTCTCCCAAATAGAAAACGCCCTCAACCATATCGCTTTCTTTTTTGCCCACCGCACCGGTCTGCGATCCTTCCTGGATCATTATGCGGATTTCTTCCTCGGTTACCGCCGGGTCTCCGGAGCGGTTGACGCGCAACAGCTTGAGGAGGAGGCCTGTGGTGCCGGAAAGAAGGCGTTCCAAGGGCCGGAATACCGCCGCCAGCGCCAGTACCGGGCCGACTACCCCGGCGGCGATGCGCTCCGGGTTTGAGAGGGCTATCTGCTTGGGAACCAGCTCCCCGATGACGATGGAAAAGAGGGTTACGATGACGACAACGATGCCAAGGCTGATGGAGGAGGCGTAAGGCGCTAGGATATCGATGCGAGTTATCCAACCGGTAATGATTTTGGCGATGGTGGCGCCGGAGAAGACGCCGGAGAGGGTGCCGATAAGGGTTATCCATATCTGGATGGAAGAAAGGAAGGCGGAGGGGTTATCAGCGGTTTTGAGGGCCTGGGCGTAGGCCTTGTGGCCCTCCTCCGCCTTGGCGCGCAGACGCGCGCGACGTGAGGAGACGAGGGCCATCTCGGACATGGAGAAAAAGCCGTTGGCTAAAAAGAGACCCAGGAGGATGATGGCGTCACGGATGCCGGTTTGATTTTCCATGGTCTGAGCTAGTGTAACGGCTCCCGCCGCCTTATGCAATCGTATGGAGGCCGGGGGCTTGCTAGACCTTAGCCTAGCGGGCCGCTATGCTTCATGCAGGGGAACTAATGGCAACTGGCGCCAGTTTCCAAGCTGGGGGGGCGCGGTGAGATTTAAGCGGTTTTTAATAGTAGCCGATATCGAGGGCAGTAGTGGTTGCTGGTCCAGGCAGGCTTCTGTTGACGGAACGGATGAGTGGGCCCTTGCCTGCCGCGAAATGTCGGCCGACGTAAACTGCCTGGCGACGGCCCTCCTGGACGCGGGGGCGGATAGGCTTGTTATTCAGGACTTCCACCGGAGCGCCCATAATATTCTGCCTGAACTGATAGACCCGCGCGCCGAGCTTGTATCCGGCTACCACGATAGCGGTGCCCCGGGCTTTGCCGATATGGGAGGAATACAAGCAGTCTTGTTTATCGGCATGCACGCGGCATCCGGCACTGAGGGCTTTTTAGCCCACACCCTGACATCCAGGCTTGCGATGGTGGAAGTCTCTGGCAAACCTGTTTCCGAATTCGAGCTTTTTGCCGCCGCCCTGGCGCGTTGGAATATCCATCCCCTCTTTTTTTCCGGTTGCCCGATAGCCTGTTCTCAGGCCGCCTACGCCGTTCCGGGTCTTGGCCTCTGGCCAATCGATAAGTCCGCCGGCCCGCGCGCCTTCGATTCCGAAACTTGGCGGCTGGGGCTTAAGCAGGCGGCGCTGCGCGCTCTTGAAAATGAAAATACGCGGATCTTTTGTCCTCTTGGGCCAACATCGGCCCTTGTGAGACTGCGTGATGAAGGAAGGGCCATAAAGCTTTCTAGGCTTTGGGGCCTTCCCCTTGAGCGGGGCGCCCTGCGCGTTGATGCCCGCGATATGGCGGATCTCTATTATCGCCTTGCCCTGCTCTGTTATTTCACCCCCTTTCTCAAGGCGATACTGCCTCTAGCCCTTGTCCTTTTTAATGCCAAGGGGCGGCTGGGAAGGGCCTGGGTTCGCAGACGCTTGCGCTCTCTGGACGCTTGCTCTCTCTAGATGCTTGCTCTCTCTAGATGCTTGCGCAAAACAGGGGCTTGCCTAAATGGTTTATAAGTGTCGGGTCAGTAATCCGTCTCTTCCCGTTCTACGCGGCCGCTTAGGTAGTCTGCCTTGATGTGGCTGAAGGAATCGAAGATGCGGCGCTTGATGGCTGCCGAGCCGCCGGTGAGCTCGGCTATCTTTTGCCGCGCCTCGCGGCGCTTTGAGGCGGAACCGTAGTCGCAGGAGCAGGTGAAGCTGGAAAAACCGGCGGAGCTGGCGAACTCAATGATCTGCCGCTCTTGGACGAGGGCCAGGGGGCGGATGAGGGTAACCGGGTACTTTGAATAAGAGAGTCGGACGGGCATGGTGGAAAGCTCGCCCTTATTCATCATGTTCATAAAAAAGGTTTCCAGGATGTCGTCCAAGTGATGTCCGAGGGCTATCTTGGCAAAGTCCCCCTCCATGGCGTAGCGCAGGAGCTCGGTGCGGCGCTGGGTTGAGCACCAGTAGCAATTCATGCTTCTGCCGGGCTTGAGGCGCCCGATGATCGGCACCTGAATCTCCTCCAGGGCAATGCCCCATGAGCGCACAAGGTCTGCGATTCCAGAGGGCCCGAAGGCGATGTCGAAATCAGAGGCGATGTGGACGGCCTGGAGTTCGTAGGGGAATTTGAGGACGGGGCGCAGGGCGCTTAAGATGTAGGCAAGGCTGGTGGAATCCTTGCCGCCTGAAACCCCGATGAGGATCTTATCGCCTTCTTGTATGAGGCCGTATTCGCGCACGGCCCGCTCGGCAAGTTTTAGCAGGGCCTTTTCTTGGGCCGGCATATTTAACTTCAGTCCTTAGCGCTGATAAACGCGGCCCAGGCCTTGGGGTCGTAGCCGCAGACGGCCTTTTTGCCATCCCGCACGATGGGGGTTTTGATGAGGGCCGGGTCCGCAAGAAGGCTTTCCCTGATGTCGAAGATGATGTGCTCCAAGCCGCGCTCGGCGTAGCGTTTGCCGGCGCGGTCTATCAGGGCATCCGCGCCGACTGCTTGGATGACGGAATCGAGTTCTCCGGGGCTGATGCCCTTTTCCCCTAGGTCTATGGACTGGTAGGGGATCTTGCGGTCCGAGAAAAAGCGCTGTGCCTTTTTTGTGTCCGGGCACTTGCGCGTGCCGAATATCTGCAGGGCCATGTTAGGACTATAGCCCTTTGCCCTCCTGGGGGCCAAGGGGTTGGCAAGGGGTAAGCAAGGGGATGTATTCCCTAGGCGATAAAATGGATTTTATGCCTTGGGCCATAGGCAACTGGGCCGACCCTTGCTAGAATCAAACATGGATACGCTAGAGGGGAGATATCAATGGCCGGCATAGCCCACCTTGCGACAGGATTTGCCCTTAAGTGGGCCGCGCCCAAAGCCCCGCTCTGGGCCCTCCTTGTGGGGGCGGAGGCGATGGATTTACTGTGTATACCTCTTTTGTATGCCAAGGTTCCAGACTTGCTGGTAATGGGCCTGACCCACGGGCTCTTTATGAACCTGGTTTGGTCAGCGCTAAGCGCGGCACTTGTCTATGGAATCGGAATAGCGCGCAAGAAGCCCGATATGCGCAGCGCCCTTGTCATTGGCTTTTCCGTATTCAGCCACTGGATTCTGGATTTTATTACCCACCCCATGGGCGCGCTTATGGGTGAAAAAATGTCCAAACCGGATTTGCCCGTCTTCTTTGCGCCTCAGCCCTTACTTGGATTGGGGCTCTACAACCATTCCTATGCCGGGGCTCTGGTCTTTGAGTTTGGCCTGACCTTTGTAGGGGTCATGGCCTACGTGTTTTTTAAACTGAGGGAAAAACGGCTTAAAAAAATAGCCTGCGAAAGCTAGGGGGTAGTTTATGGAAAAAGATATACTAGCGCGTCTGATGGGAGAAGCCGCCAAGGTAGCGACATTCAAGCTGATAGTCTTGGCAATAGTTTTTGTGACTCTTATCCTGCCCCTTGCTTATTTTGGGGTAAAGAAGAATCCCCTTGGCTTTGTGGCCGCCCTTGCCATCATAGTCTTCATTTGCCTGATCATCTTTGTCTATATTCCGCGTTCTTTTTACGAGGGCATGCTCTTAAGCGGGGGGCGGGTCTATCTCTACTCGAGCAAGGCCCTTCCCAACGGCCCTGAGGGGAGCTTAGGGCGCCACCTAGAACTAGAGCTAGGGGAGATAGCCGAGGCAAAACAGGGTTACCGGGCAAACCTTATCCGTATGCGCACAGGAGAGCGCTATCAGCTTGTCCTCTACCGCGGCATGGGGGATTGGCTCTCCTTGATGAATATGGTGAAAAAGGCTCCATAACCTAGAGAAGTCTGAAAGTTAAGAGCGGCCAAGCGATTGCAGCGTAATGAAAAACCCGCCCGGGAGACCGGGCGGGTTTTTCATTTTAAGCGGAAAGCGCGGTGCCGGGCTTAAGAGCTTTCGCGAAAAACGCGGAAGCTCTTAAGCTTGGCATGGCCCCAAAATATTAGAATATCGCGCAACGCGATCCTTAGGCCTTCTTGGCTTCTTCGTACGCCCACTCGAGCCAGGGCAGGACCTTTTCTATGTCCGATTTTTCCACCGTGGCGCCGCACCAGAAGCGCAGGCCGGAGGGGGCGGCTGAGTATGCGCCGCAGTCGTAGGCCGCGCCCTCGGAGTCCAGCAGTTTGACCATCTTCTTAACCTGGTCTGGCGTGAGATCAACCGTGAAGCAGACGGAGGTGTTGGAGCGGATTTCCTTGGTGGCGGCCAGGAACTTGATCCAAGGGTGGCCCTCCACGAATTTCTCGAAGACGGCCAGGTTGTCGTTGGAGCGCTTGATGAGGGCGTTTACACCGCCTAGGGACTCCGCCCAGGCTAGGGCGTCCAGGTAGTCCTCGTTGGCGAGCATGGAGGTGGTGTTGATGACCGAGCCCTCAAAGATTTCCTCAAGGAGTTCGCCGCCCTTTGTCAGGCGGAAGATCTTGGGTAGGGGCCAGGCGGGTTTGTAGCTCTTGAGCCGCTCTACCGCGCGCGGTGAGAGGATGAGCATGCCGTGGGCGGCCTCGCCACCCAATACCTTTTGCCAGGAGAAGGTGACTACGTCCAGTTTTTTCCAGGGTAGGTCCATGGCAAAGACGGCCGAGGTGGCGTCGCAGAGGGTGAGGCCTTGGCGATCCTCCGAGATCCAGTCTCCGTTGGGTACCTTGACCCCTGAGGTTGTTCCGTTCCAGGCAAAGACGATGTCGTGGCTCATGTCCGCCTTTGTGAGGTCGGGCAACTGGCCGTAGGGGGCGTTGACGTGGCTTGCGTTGGGGAGCTTGAGTTGTTTGATGATGTCCGTGGCCCAGCCTTCTCCGAAGGATTCCCAGGAGAAGATGTCTACCGGACGGGGGCCGAGGAGGGACCACATGGCCATTTCAAAGGCGCCGGTGTCGGATGCCGGCACGATGCCGACGCGGTAACCTTCCGGCAAGCCTAAGAGGCGCTTGGTGTCATCGATGGCTTTCTTGAGGCGGGACTTGCCGAGGGAGGAGCGGTGCGAGCGACCAAGGATGTCGGTTTT
>JBGSOB010000015.1:0-28640 GCA_041739325.1 Treponematales bacterium | reverse complement strand
GCCAGCCCAGGAGACTTCGAGTCCGTGCGGGAAGTGGCGCGCATGGTTAAAAAATCCACCGTTGCCAGCCTGGCCAGGGCGGTTACGGGGGATATCGACCGCGCCTGGGAGGCGGTGAGCGTAGCCGCACTGCCCCGCATCCATACCTTCATAGCCACAAGCCCCATCCACATGGAATACAAGCTTAAGATGATGCCGGAGCAGGTTCTGGAGCAGGCTTCCAAGATGGTGGCCTACGCGCGCTCCCTGTGCCCGGACATTGAGTTCTCCGCGGAAGACGCATCCCGCTCAGACCCGGACTTCCTCTGCCGCGTTTTTGAGGCGGTGATTAAGGCAGGGGCTAAGACCATCAACGTGCCGGACACGGTGGGCTATTCCCAGCCGGATGAATTCGGGGCCCTCATAGCTTCCATCATGAACCGCGTGCCCAATATCGACAAAGCCGTCATCTCGGTGCACTGCCACAACGACCTAGGCATGGCCGTGGCCATTTCCCTGGCGGCCCTGCGCGCCGGGGCCGGCCCGGTGGAGTGCACTATCAATGGCCTCGGTGAAAGGGCGGGCAACGCCTCTTTGGAAGAGATCGTCATGAACCTGCGCACCCGCCCAGATTCCTTTGGCAACTTGGAGTGCGGCATAGACAGCACCAAGATATACCCCGCCAGCCGCCTGGTGAGCCAGGTTACCGGGGTCAACGTGCAGCCGAACAAGGCTATCGTGGGGCAAAACGCCTTTGCCCATGAAGCCGGCATCCATCAGCACGGCATGCTCGCCAACCGCGCCACCTACGAGATCATGACCCCGCAGTCAATCGGCCTGCCGGAGAACAAGATGGTCCTAGGCAAGCACTCGGGAAAGCACGCCTTTGAGGATAGGCTCAAGGAGCTGGGCTTTAGCCCTGACAAAGATGAACTGTCCAGGCTCTTCGACCAATTCAAGCTCTTGGCAGACCGTAAGAAGCTCGTCTCCGACCGCGACATCGAGGCCCTGGCCTTGGGGGCGGAAACCCAGGCCCCGGAGGTCTACAAGCTGGATCGCTTTGTCATTACCTCCGGCAACACCATTGCCAATACCTCCTCAGTCAGGCTCGTACGCAACGACGGGGAGGTTCAGGAAAAGGTTGCCTTCGGCGACGGCCCCATAGACGCGTCCTTCTGCGCCATCGACCAGATAATCGGCTTTGAGCCCAAGCTGGAAACCTTCACCCTGGAATCGGTTACCGGCGGCACGGACGCCCAAGGCGAGGCCAACGTCAAGATTAGCAGAGACGGACGCTTCTTCAACGGTCACGGCCTCTCCACCGACATCGTTGAAGCATCGGTAATCGCCTATATCCACGCCATCAACGCGATGCTCTGGGAAACCCAGAAGCAAGGGAAGGCCAGCCATGTCTAGGATAGAACTGCTCGACTCATGCCTGCGCGACGGCGCCCAGGCTGAGGGAATATCATTCTCCATCAACGATAAATTGGCCATTGTCGAGGTCTTAGATAACCTAGGCATTCCCTTGGTGGAGGCGGGAAACCCTGGCTCCAACCCCAAGGACCTGGAATTCTTCAGGGAGGCGGCTAAGCTTTCTCTCAAGAGCGCGCGGCTCTGCGCCTTCGGCTCAACCCGCCGCAAAGGGGTGGAGGCAAAGGACGATCCCAACCTGGCATCGATGCTGACGGCGGGAACGGACACTGTCGTCATCTTCGGCAAGTCCTGGGACTTCCACGTTACCGAGGTTATCCGCACGACATTAGAGGAAAACCTGGCAATGATTGCCGATACGGTGGCTTACTTCCGCTCAAAGGGTAAGCGCGTCATCTACGACGCCGAGCATTTTTACGACGGCTTCAAGGCCAACCGCGACTACGCCCTCAAAACCCTTGCCGCTGCGGCCGACGCCGGGGCCGACTGCCTAGCCCTCTGCGACACAAACGGCGGCTCAATGCTGCCCTTCATCATGGAAGCAACAGCGGCGGCTAAAAAGGCCGCGGGGGCGGTTGCCATCGGTATGCACGCCCATAACGATTCGGGGCTGGCCGTTGCCAATTCACTGGAGGCTGTCAACCTGGGCGCCCTCCACGTGCAGGGAACCTTCATAGGCTTCGGCGAACGCTGCGGCAACGCTAACCTTTCTACCATCATCCCCAACCTCCAACTCAAGATGGGCCATGACTGCATTCCGGCTGAGGCCTTGATCGAGCTCACCGCTTCCGCCCGCGCCATTGCCGAGATAGCCAACATGGCCCTGCCGGACGAGCTGCCCTACGTGGGGCGCAAGGCCTTTGCCCATAAGGCGGGCATGCACGTGGACGGTGTCCTCAAGCACACTACCAGCTTTGAGCACATTCCCCCGCACTCCGTGGGCAATGAGCGCCGCGTACTCCTTTCCGAGGTAGCCGGCCGTTCCTCCATCTTGGAGAAGATCAAGAAGATAGACCCCACGATTGAGCGCGATAGCCCGGTAGTGGCAGACGTCCTTACGAGCCTTAAGGAGCTGGAGCAGGAAGGCTACCAGTTTGAGGGGGCGGAGGGAAGCTTTGACCTCTTGGTCCGCAAGGCCCTGGGCAAGTACAAGCCCCTCTTTAAACTAGAACGATTCCGCATCATCGGCGAGCGCCCGGCCCAGGACGAGGGCAGCCAGGCCATGATTAAAATAGTGGTAGACGGCCAAACCGAGCTCACCGCCGCCGAGGGCGATGGGCCGGTCAACGCCCTGGACCGCGCCCTGCGCAAGGCTTTAGAGCGTTTCTACCCATCCCTCAAGCAGATGCGGCTGACGGACTTCAAGGTCCGCGTCCTGGACGGCTCGGACGCCACGGCTGCCAAGGTGCGCGTCCTCATCGAATCTACCGACGGAAAGGATATCTGGACCACGGTGGGGGTTTCCACCGATATCATCGAGGCCTCATGGAAGGCCCTGGTCGACTCAGTCGAGTACAAACTGATCCGCGAGATCGGGTCTAAATTCGGAATCTTCGCCTGACTGGGCGTAAAAAAGGACGGGTAGCTGAATGAAAATACGCGGCGCTGAAATTGTCATCAAATGCCTGATCGAAGAAGGGGTAGACACCGTCTTCGGCTATCCGGGCGGCACCATTCTCAACATCTATGATGAGCTTTACAAATATTCAAAGGATATCCGCCATATCCTGACGGCCCACGAACAGGGCGCCGCCCACGCCGCGGACGGCTACGCCCGCGCCTCCGGTAAAGTCGGAGTCTGCATGGCAACATCCGGCCCCGGGGCATGCAACCTGGTAACCGGGATAGCCACCGCCTACATGGACTCCATTCCCATGGTAGCCATCACCTGCAACGTAGCCGTTTCCCTCTTGGGAAAGGACAGCTTCCAGGAAGTGGATATAGCCGGGGTAACCAGCCCGATCACCAAGCACAATTACATCGTCAAAGACGTTACCACGCTGGCTCAAACGATGCATGAAGCCTTCGCCATAGCACGTTCAGGCCGGCCAGGCCCCGTGCTGGTGGATATCACCAAGGATGTCACCGCCGCGGAAACCGAGTTCTCCGCGGGAGGCAGGATTGCGTCACCCAAAGAAGCCATTGAGTTCTCCGCCGCCGACATTGAAGAGGCGGTCAAGTTGATTGGTGAATCAAGCAAGCCCTTTATCTACGCGGGCGGCGGGGTCATCTCCTCGGATGCCTCCCCGGAACTGATGAAGTTGGCCGAAACCTTAAACGCCCCGGTTGCCTCATCCCTCATGGGCCAGGGTTGCTTCCCCTTAAGCCACCGGCTTTCCACCGGCATGATAGGCATGCACGGCACTAAGGCCTCCAACATGTCGGCAAGCAAGTGCGACCTCATGATAGCCGTCGGGGCGCGCTTCTCCGACCGCGTCGTTTCGGACGTAAAGCGCTTTGCCATGAACGCCAGAATCCTCCATATAGACATAGACCCGGCGGAGATCAACAAAACCGTGCGCGTTTACCGCCACTTAGTCGGCGACGCCAAGGCGGCCCTGGCCGCCCTCCTGCCCAAGATAAAACCGCGGGCCGCCGACGCCTGGAATGAAGAGGTTAAGGAATGGTCTTCCCACATTCCCGCCGCCCATTCGCGCCAGTGCGAGCTGCATCCCAAGTTCATCATGGAAACCATCCACGCCTCCCTGGGCGATAAGGCTATCCTCACCACCGAGGTAGGACAGCACCAACTCTGGACGGCCCAGTTCTATCCCTTCTCCAAGCCGCGCACCTTCATCTCCTCAGGCGGCCTGGGGACCATGGGCTACGGCACCGGTGCGGCTATGGGAGCCCAAACGGCAAAACCGGGAATGAGGGTAGTGCATATTGCCGGAGACGGCTCTTTCCGCATGAATTGCAATGAATTGGCCACTATCTCCCATTACAACATCCCCATCGTCATCGTCATTATGAACAACGGGGTTTTGGGCATGGTACGCCAATGGCAAAAGCTCTTCTACGCCGAGCGCTACTCGGAGACAACCCTAGACAGGCCGCCTGACTTCGTGAAGTTGGCAGACGCCTACGGGGTGCGCGGCTACCGCGCCGCTAACGAGGAAGAGTTCAAAGCGGCCCTCAAGGCGGCCCTAGCGGAAAACAAGCCGGCGGTCATCGACTGCGCCATAGATCATGACGAGAAGGTACTGCCCATGGTTCCCGGCGGAAAGCCGCTGGACGAGATGATACTGGATAGCTAAAGCCCCGACAGCGCCCTCTATCAAGGGGGCGTTGTCGGGCTTGGCGACACTAAGCCCATATCCCCTTGTCTTCATTTTCCCTTTTTTGGGAAAAGCCAATTCTTGTAGAAGAGAAAACAGAGACTCGCGTCTATCAACACGAGTGGAAACCATAAAGGATCTCTCCCCATGCTAGAGACGATGAGGCTAGCTAGCTTGTCGCCGGACGGCATAAGAAGCCAAGCCATGGTTACGCTCTTAATTGAAGCGGGCAGCAGGGGCGAGATGATATAGATCCCGAGTCCTAGAAAAACAACGCCAAGCAGGAGTCTCAGCGCTCGCATGATTATTTTCGCGCCAGGCTTGTCAACGTTGTCCACCTCTTTAAAAACGCCAAAAAAGCCAAGGAATGAAAACCCAAGACAGGCAGCCACAAGGGGGTAGATCCCCGCGGCGGCTGCTAGCTCGGCGGCGTTATCAAGATGATAGCTTAGCACAAAAGCCAGGCCTAAACGCGGGATGGCGAGCAGCCACTGAAGGCGAATCCATGGTGAGAAAATAAGGAAAACGATGGACAAGAGCGCCGCCACGGAGCTAACGCGGTTGTTCTTACGCTCTAGTTCTTCCACGCCCTTAAAAATAATTGGTACTAAAACAAGACCCAATCCCACGCAAATCCCTAGAAAACGAAAAGTCATGTTGCCGGATTCAAGAATTGCCAACGCTGAAAGAAGAAGTGATTGGATACAAAGGATAATCAAGGCAATCAGATTGGTAAGGGTTAGTGCGCGCTGGGCTTTGCCTCCGCTCACGATGTCCTGCGATTGGCTCATGGCGCTTCCTTCCTCATATTCATGATTTTGTAGTTGAGCACGCGGCCAGACACGCCTAAAAGCTCTGCGGCCTTTTTCTGGCTGCCGCCGCAGCGTTCCAGGGCCTGGAGGAGGAGTTCCCTCTCGGCCTCAGCCAGGCTGATGCCGTTTGGCGGCAGGATGACGGAGAAGCTGGAAGGGGCCTGGTAGGCCTTGTCTTGTTTTTCAATGCGACTAGGCTGACTCGTAAAAGTATCGGCTATGGCGTCTTCCCCTTGATAATCCGCAAAGATAAGATCAAGGTCTTCAGGGCCAATGGTGTCGCCCTCCGTCATGAGCACAGCCCGCTCCAGGGTGTTTTCCATCTCACGGATATTTCCCGGCCAGCGGTAATTGGTAAGAATGTCTATTGCCTCGGAGCTGAATCCGCGCACGCGGCGGCGCAGGGTGGATATCGAACGCTTGAGAAAGTAATCCAAGAGCAGGCTGATGTCCCCGCCGCGGTCGCGCAGGGGAGGCAGGCGCACGCAAATGACGTTGAGGCGGTAGAAGAGGTCCTCACGGAAAAGCCCCTTCCGCATCAGCTCCATCAAATCCTTATTGGTCGCGGAAACGATGCGCACGTCTATTTTTACGGTCAGGTTCGAGCCTAGCCGCTCGAACTCCTTTTGTTGCAGAACGCGTAACAGCTTAGCCTGGGTAACCAGGCTCATGTCCGCGACTTCGTCTAAAAAAATCGTGCCGTGGTTGGCGGCCTCAAAACGGCCTACCCGCGTGCGGTCGGCCCCGGTGAAGGCCCCGCGTTCATAGCCGAAGAGCTCGCTCTCCAAAAGCTGCTCGGGAAGGGCCGCGCAGTTTACCTTGACGAAGGGGCCGGAGGAGCGCAGGGAGTCCTTGTGCAGGGTCCAGGCGGCAAGCTCCTTACCCGTCCCCGTCTCCCCCAAAATGATGACCGATGCGTCGGTTTTTGCAACGCGGCCTAAAATCCTAAAGATCTTGCGGATGGCGGGGCTCTGCCCGATGAACTCGCTGTGGAGGTTGATTTCCTCGTCGGCTTCGTCCATGAGGGCGCGCCGATCAATCGGATGGGAATCCTCCAAGGCCCGCTTAACCTGAAAGTGCAACTCGGCGTCGTAAATGGGCTTTTGCAAGGCGCGGAAAACGAGTTTGTAGGTGTCGCCTAAGGCGGGAATGATATCAACCGGTTCTGGGTAGGCCACGATAACCGAGGCCTGGGGCTTGATGGATTTTGCCTCGCGGATGAAGGCGCGGATGTCTCCATTCAGGGCGTCGACGCCGGAAATGACGACGTCGAAATCCCTATCTTCCAAGAGACGGATAGCCTTTTGGTAGTCGCCGGTCTGTTCGGCCGAATGGTCGGCCCCCGAGAGGAAGCGATGCACGTGATCGCAATAATCTTGGTCTTTGTCGACGATCAGTATCCTGCCCACTTTTTTCTCCGCTCTTATGATTGCCGCCAGATCAAAGATAGTCAAGCGGTAAAAAGAAATACACTCACCTTGCAATAAATCCCCAGGTTTTCTATTATAGCGGCGGTGGCCCCAGAAGCTGCAGGAGGACCCATCACGAAAAGTACGACTATCGACAAGCTACGCGAAATCTCATTTTTCTCCAACATGTCGGACTTCGATCTGAGACAGATCGGGGAGATAATCGTCGAACGCCAATACGGAGCCGACGCCGTCATCATTGAGGAAAGGACAGAGGCGGAGCGTTTCTTCATAATCCATAAGGGCAAAATAGAAATATCCAAGCGTTTTGAGAGTGGGGAAAAAGCCGTTCTCTCCATACAGAGCGATGGAGCCTTCTTTGGAGAAATGGCAATCCTCGACGAGGGCCGGCGCTCGGCAACGGTCTGCGCCCTTGAGCCTACCACCGTGCTTGAGATCCAAAAAGACGACTTCGAGACCCTCCTCTACAAGGCCCCTGTGCTGGCATACCGCATCTTGAGGGAACTGAGCGCGCGGCTGCGCGAAACCGGGGCCCTCCTCATTTCCTTTTTGACCCAGCGCAACCGCCAACTCTACCGCGCCTATATCGATACCATGACCATGGTCATCCAAGTGATAGAAGAGCGCAATGCCCTAGCAAAGGGCCACAACCGCCGCGTCACCGGCCTCTGCATGGAGATCGGCCGCGAGATGGGCCTGGGAGAAGAGGAGATGCTCATCCTCGAGCTTTCCGCCCTCCTGCACGACCTCGGCATGCTCACCGTGCCGGAACGAATACTCGAAAAAACCGGCCCCCTCTCGGATGAAGAGAGGGAGCGCGTCCAAACCCATACCCTACGCAGCATCGGCATGATAGACAAGATTACTATGCTCCAAAAGATCGTTCCCTTTATCCGCCATCATCATGAGCATTTCGACGGCTCTGGCTACCCCGACCACCTCAAGGGAGAGGATATCCCTAAAATGAGCAGGATCATGGCCGTGGTAGACGCCTATGAATCCATGATCTGGGACAGGCCCTACCGCGAGCGGCGGAGCGAAGAAGAGGCCGTGGCGGAAATCCGCGCTGGAGAGGGAAGCCAGTTTGACCCGGAGGTTGTAGCCACCTTCCTCAAGATTCAACCCAACTATCCACGCGCCGGAAATGAGCTTGATGGGGTAGAGGACGAATCCCGGGTGGATTCGCTCTTTGCCCTTGCCGGACGGACCGGGCTTTCGGAAAAAAGCGCGGAAACGGCAAAAAGCCATAAAAAAGACAAGAAGGATAAAGCCTGATGAACACCGCCGATTATCTCTTAGAGAACGCTAAAGATGAGGACATCGCCTTAGTTGACGCGGGAAAAAAGCGTAACTACGGGGAGCTCAAGCAAGCGGCCGCTCGCGTCGCCGGAGAGCTGGGAGCATTAGGGCTCCCGCCGGGAAGCAGGGTCGGCCTTGTGGGGCAAAACTCACTCTTCTGGGCGGCCTCCTACTTAGCCATAATGAAGAGCGGCTGCGTTGCCGTTCCCTTTTCCACCATGCTCACCCCGGAAGACGCCCTGCGCAACGCCCAGTGGGCGGACTGCAAAGCCGTCCTTATCGATAGAAAACAAAAACGCAACTTTGGCACGGCTTTCCCCGCAGGAATCAGCATCCTCTTCGACGATATCCTGGAGAGTCAGGATCCCTCAGTTTGGGCCGCCCCCGCTACAGGCTTTGACGCACAGAGTGACGCCGCCCTTATGTTCACCTCCGGCACAACCTCAAAGCCCAAAGCGGTACGGGTAACCCACGCCAACATTCAGGCAAACACGAACTCTATCATCGAGTACCTGGCTTTACGCGCCGACGACTGCATGCTCGTCATCCTTCCCTTCTTCTACTGCTTCGGGACATCCCTCCTCCACACCCACCTCAGGGTAGGCGGTCGCCTTGCTCTCTGCAATTCCTTCACATTCCCGGAAACGGCATTGGATATGATGGAAAAAGAAGGCTGCACCGGCATTGCCGGCGTTCCCTCCTCCTACCAGCTTCTGTTGCGCATCTCCACCTTCAAGTCGCGCGAGCTACCCCGCCTTCGCCTCATCCAACAGGCGGGAGGCAAACTTCACGGAGTCTTGGTGGAAGAGCTTGTCGCGTCAAAACCCAAGGCCAAGGTTTTCGTCATGTACGGCCAGACGGAAGCTACGGCGCGGCTTTCCCATCTTCCGCCGGAAGACCTCACACGCAAGCTCGGTTCCATCGGGAAGGGCATTCCCGGCGTCAAGCTCCGGGTAGTGGGAGAAGACGGCAAGCTTGTCGGGCCCGGACAAGTCGGGGAGATAATCGCCAGCGGAGCCAACATCTCTCCCGGTTACCTCAACGACCCCGAAGCCAGCGCTCAGAAATTCATAAACGGAGAATTGCATACCGGCGACCTTGCCGTCGTGGATGAAGATGGTTACATTTTCATCGTCGATAGGAAGGACGACTTCATCAAGTCCTGGGGCTACCGCGTGTCCAGTCAGGAGGTAGAATCCTGCATCCTCCAACTCACGGACATCGTCTCAGCCGCCGTGATCGGCGTTCCGGACATCGAGGCCGGCGAGTCGATCCACGCCTTCATCACCCTCCGACCTGATTCTACCCTTCAACCGCAAGCGGTAATCGATCATTGCAGGGGTAAGTTAGGGAAGCATATGGTTCCGGAAAAGGTCCACATAATAAAGGCTCTGCCACTCAACACAAACGGCAAGGTAGTAAAAGGTGAGCTACGAAAATTTGCCGCCACGGCCTCGTAGCGATCACTCCTGTTTGAAAAAGCAAAAAGGCAGCCATGGTTCTCATGACTGCCTTTTCTTTACGTGGATCATCGACCCAAAAAGACTTTTTATAGCGGCCAGTAATTCGCGGCCAGCGTTGCTATGATCGTTGCTAGAGACAGTATCGAAGATATCGTTGGCAAACTGCGTTCTAAAAAATAGCTAAAAGCATTACTACGCACGTGTATTCTATCCCCTGGCATAATTTGAGTTTTTGATTTCTTCTGCTTTCCGTTTTGGTCATAGAGAATATATGAACTAAGGGAATTTCGGGAAGGATCCGTTCCACCCGCTAAAGTCATATAATACCTGGCAGGAGCGTTTTGTCGATGCGGAACGGCTCCAGGAGCATAAACGGCTCCAGTCACCAGCACGGTGGTCTGTACCCGTGGGACGACTATTTTGTAACCAGCGGATAGCGCAACATCCGTTGAAAGATCAGTGCCAGAAAGGAGGGCTTGAATATCCACGGTCAGGCCAATCTCCGAATTAGGAGTGAAAAGGGTAGCAGAAGCCAAATCCGCCAATGGCAGGAACGAGGGTCTAATATCTTGGAGAATATCCGACATCATCTGGCCCTCGCGTATAGGATAGGAAAATCGCCCCATCGCGCCGTCGACCGAACTCGCCGGCGCTACTGCGGCTACCGTCCCCGCTTCCGCCCCACCTCCGGATGTAAATGCAGTGCTGGAAACGGCTCCTTCAAACCAAACAAGGGGCAAACGTTCAGACTTCGCTCGTATTAAAATAACATCACCGTCATTAAGACTGATATTATCGTAATAGGCGGCGGGAATTGATATGTACTCCGAACGCTCGCCCTTCTCGGAGATGCGGTCAATACGAACACGGCTTGCGTCTGCCCGGGCTGAAAGACCTCCGCCGAATATCTCTATAAGATCCTTAAGGCCCTCGCCTTTTATGACTTCATAGCGCCCTGGCCGCCTAAGCTCGCCTTGAAGCCGAACTGTCTTTCCCGGACCATGTAGCATGACCGTATCGCCGGGTCGAACAAGGGGATCAAGGCCACTCTCGTTAAAAAGCGCCGCTTTTAAGAGGTCATAGACTTTAGGTTCACCATTCATATGAATGAGCTCAACGCTTCTCAACGAAACGCCCGCGCCCTGAAAGTCCTCAACAACCTCGCTCAATCGAGAAAGGCCCCACGCGGTTCGATATTGGATGCGAGACGCGCCGTCGCGAATAATAACGCGAAAAATACCTGGGGTGTTAATTGAAAGGTTGGGAAGGCTATAGGTGTAGTTTTTAGCTATCAATTCTTCGACCTTTTGCTTTAGCTGGACAAAGGTCATTCCATTAGCGTTTATCTTGCCAAATACCCCTAAATCGATCACGCCAACGCCATCGATCAGCACTTCTAAATTTATCAGACTGCCAGCGGATTGCCTATATGTGAGCATGTAGACATCGCCGGGGGTAACCGGGTAATCGATACTAGAGATAGCCAGTCGCAATCTATCCTCGGGAGTTGCGCCTAAACCGCTAGTGTCTGGTGCGGAGGCCGTTGTCGCGGCCGTAGTGCCCATGGTAAGACGTCCTTGAGCGCTCAAGTAGGACAGACAGCAGACGACCAGAAGCGTTAAGTAAAGGACTTTTCTCATGTTCTTCTCCTTGTTCCCGGCATTAAGCCGAGATCTGAGTATACGTGAACGCCCCTGGAGCAAGGAGCTCTTTCACTATAGGATATCGCTAGGAGTATACCCAATGATCATCGGCCTGGGAACTGATATCCTTTGCGTCAGACGTATAGAAAAACTCATTGCTGAATACGGAGACCGATTCTTGGGACGATGGTTTTCTCCCGAGGAAATTCGATACTGCCGGGAAAAGCTCCGGCCGGCGGTACACTTTGCGGCGCGAATGGCAGCCAAGGAAGCAACCTCTAAGGCTTTGCGCGTTGAAACCGATACCCATCTCTCCTGGAAAGATATTGAAGTGATTCGTTCACCTCAAGGAGCCCCATCCATTCTTCTGACTGCTCAAATTCTGCAACGTTCGATTGAGCTTGGCGTAGCCACGTTTCACCTTTCTATCTCCCATAACGAAGACTACGCGACGGCGACTGTCATCGCGGAAGGTGAGGGCGGCTGCGTCGAAGCCCATACTGAAGGCAACTCCTGGCTCTAGGCCGGCAGCTATAGCTGTCCCGGCCATGAGCTATTCGTTCCTGATGCTAATGCAAGACAATTTCGGGAATCGGGCCTAAGGTCTTCGGAGGCAGGTGGAGGTATTCCGTCGTTTTGCGCTTCTGCTCAATATCGCGGAACACGCGCTGCACCTGTTCCTCAGAAAGCTTAGCGGCTGCGGCTATCTCCGCTACCGGCACGTTGTTGTTCTTTCCGTACATGACTAAATCCATCAAATCGTACGGAAGCGAGAAATAGAACTCCTCTTGTGACTGCGGCAAAGAGTAGGTGTCGGTAGTCGGGGGACGCTTCCTAATTTCCTCAGGCACGCCAAGGTAAGAGGCCAGCTGATATACCTGAGTCTTGTAGAGATGGGCAATCGGCTTGAAGTCTGCCGCGCCGTCGCCGAGCTTAACGAAAAAGCCCTGGTCGTATTCCAACCGGTTAGGCGTGCCGGTCACGGCGTAATTCAACCTGTCGGCGTGATGGTATTCCATCATTTTGCGAACGCGTTGCTTAAAGTTAGTCGCGGCGACGATGCCCAGATAGGCTTCAGTAGTCAACCTTACCTTGACCTGCTTGCCATCAGGGGTAAGTATCACTACGGAATAGATCCGAAACGAATCAGAATCCGTTACCGAAGGAAGCACTATCTTTGCCTTGTAGCCGGGCCCAAATTCCGGGTAAACCATCCGGATAGAATCGTCTCGGCGCCTATAGCAACCGGCGGCCTCAAGCATGGGAGAGATTTCCTCCAAAACCGAGTCTATACCCAGGGAGTTCGCCAGAAGGCGGCTCAGTTGCAGGGTTTCAGAGGAAGATTCTTTTTCCGGCATATGGAGCCCGAAGACACGTTCCTTGCCCAAGGCACGGACGCACAAGGCGCCGGATACCGATGAGTCAATACCGCCGGACATGGCGATTATAGCTCCCTTCCTCTTAGTTCGGACCAAGTAAGACCGAATACCCTCGCAAATCTTCTCGGTCTCCTTAGCCGCGTCTAAAACAAGACTCTCAGGACCGAATTTTCCCTTTTCGCTCATTCAATTCTCCTTACGAAGTTTTTTCCAACATATCAAATACGGCCATTGGCTTTGGCGGTTGATCGCCGCCAAAGCCTGATCCGTCACCAGCGATAAAATATTTATGGGCCAATTGTGTAGATAATACCGCAATGACGCGCATATTGTCTGTATTACTCATTTTTTCACCCTTAACATTGGTGCATTTTTGGAATAGACCGGCCACGGCCTTTGGCTCGAATACCCCGGCGTCACGCAAAGCCTTGTCGGAACTGACCTCAGTAAGCCAGTCTGGCAACCCAGCAGAAAAGAAACTTGAAGCGTCTGGGGCGCGGTAAGGTTGCTTTGGGCGACGCAGTATCGACTGTGGTACCAGATCGGCAAACTCCCGCTTAAGTATATGCTTCTCATCCAAGGCAAATAATTTCTGCCATGACGGAAGTGAATGCGCCAATTTCATTACGCCTGGATCAAGAAAGGGAAATCGTCCCTCGACCGAATTACCCATCAACATCCGATCACCTTGAGAAGAAAGAATGTATCCGGGAAGTAATGTCGTAAGCTCAAGCCACTGAGCTCGAGCTATGGGATCCCAGGAAGAATGCATTGACGGGAGCTTCTTGAGTAAGCTGCTATCCGCCGCTTCCCCGTTGGCCGCGTTTTTATAGTCTGCGGTAAGTAGCCCCTTCAAAGCTTTAGTCGCATCCCAACGCGGGCGGTGCGATAAAGCGGGGTCATCTACGTCAAGGTTTCTCTCAAAGAAGGCCTTTGCAAAGGACGGCGCCTTGCCGGGTGAACGATCCATCCACGGATACAGAAGCTCAGCAGCCCTACCCCGTTTGATAGATTCCGAGTTCCGTAACCAAAAGAGCCGTACCTTCGCCTCTCGGAAAATATCATAACCCGCCAGCATCTCGTCGGAACCCTCACCTGTGACGACAACTTTGTAGCCAGAACTCCGCACAAGCTTGGAAAGCAAAAAGAGAGGAGCGGGTCCCGACCTCAAAATCGGGCGCTCACCATGCCAGATAACCTCTGGAAAAACCGAGGCGATGTCGGACGCAGAAACCGATACGCTATAGTGTTCGGTGCCTAGACGTTTTGCCATTTCCGCTTGGTAAGAACCTTCATCGAATTCATTATCCGAAAAACGCAAGGAGAAAGTGCGCAGAGGAATTGAGGTATATGCGGTTATTATAGCGGAGGTAACCGAGGAATCGATTCCTCCAGAGAGATAGGCCCCAACAGGGACATCTGAGCGGAGGAAGCGCAAGCGGGTCGCCTCCACAAGCGCGTCTCGTAGCCTTCTCCCGTTTTCCACTAGGCTTCGAGTATCCTCTTGCCCTTTGCTTGGAAAAGATATCTGCCAAAACGGCTTTTTTTCGAGCTGATCATCGCGGAGCACCGCCCAATGCCCCGGCTCAAGCTCGCTGACCCCTCGGTAAACGCTTTGCGGCGCCACAGTACACCAAAAAGTGAAGGTCTGATCAATACCGATAGGATCGAATTCCCGAGCCAATTCACTATCAGCGAAAAGGGCCTTTGCTTCTGATGCAAAAATAAAACGTCCACTAGAAAATGCATAATGAAGCGGCACGATGCCCGCGGGATCTCGAGAAAGTATTAACTCTCTTTTTTTGCTATCCCAGAGTGCTATAGCCCACTGACCATTGAATTTTGCGAAACATTCCGTTCCCCACTCCTCATAGGCGTGAACTATGACTTCCGTGTCAGAAGCGGTTTTAAAACGATGCCCTTTCGCGGATAATTCAGACGAAAGTTCGACATAATTAAATATTTCACCATTAAAACTGATCCAAAGGCTCCCATCTTCATTGCATAAAGGCTGCACCCCACCTTGGGTATCGATGATAGCGAGGCGAGTATGACCCAAACAGGCAATTTGATCCCTATAATAGCCCGAGCCATCAGGACCCCGATGGGACAACCGCCCCATCATTTTTGTTATCAAAGCCGGCTCAGGAGGACCACATCGGGAAACGATACCGCATATGCCACACATTATTATGAACCAATCCTTTCGCTAAGGAATTTTTTAAGGGCGTCTATATTCCCAAGTTTGTCCATCGAAAATTCATCATCCTTCAAGACAAGACCAAAACAGTCCTCAATAAAGATGGCGGCTTCAACCATTCTCAGTTCTTCATCCTCGCTGGAAGACATGCAACCGGAATATTCATTTACATATTCATCAATAATAACTTTTTCCAAGGATTACTCTCCCAGCGGCCTAATTCAACCGATTTTCGCCCGCAAAAATTTCATTTTTTCAGGGTCATTTAAGAGCCCCCGCATAAAGGTTATAGCAAAAACCAAAAAAATACTAAGCATGAAACTCCCGCCGAATCCAATAAGTATATATTGCATTCGCTGAGGTCCGGATTTCATATCTGGAACCTCGGCCATCTCGAATACTTGAAAGATTGGCTCTGATTCCGGCGCAAGCTTTGCGGCTTCATATTGAGGAGAGAGTGTGTTATATATCCGTTGCTGAATATCAAGCTCCATCGTCAGTTTAGAAAACTGCTGCGCGACGTCCGGCAGGCTCGACTGAGAAGGGTTGTCAGAATTGGAATTCGTTATTTTTGTCTTATTCTGATCGATTAAGTCAAGAAGATTTTGGCGCTCGGCGTTCATTTGCTCAAGGCGTGGGTCATTCACCTTCGAGAAACTCGAATAATTCTTGATCTCTATCTCCTTAAGGACAAGCTGAGACTGGAGATTGGCGAGCGAAGCTGCCTGGGTGGCACCGAGGTCCTGGGCGGTAAGTACTCCATAGCGTCGTTGCAGGCTCTTCAGCTGATTCTGAAGGGATTCGATATCCTGCTTAACCTCATTGATTTTTTCACCCAGAATTTCCTTCTGTTTTTGCTTTGCCGCTCCACGATTCAAGCTATACCATTCATCCAAAAGCTCAACTACCCTATTCACCATGTCTCTGGAAAATACCGGATCAATATCCTGATAAGAGATGACAAGGGCACTTGAGGCACGAGAATATGAAAAACTAAAATGTGAGAGGACGGTTTGGCGTATCTGGCCTTTCAAGCCATCCGAAATGCCATAACGCTCATGGACCTTCAAATCCGAAACCAACCGATCAATGATTGACCGACTTCGAAGTATTTCCATGACCAACTCACCGTTATCAAAGCCAGCTGAAGCGCTTCGCTCTTGATTAATACCAAGCGTTTGGAGAATAGAACCAGCTATGTCTCCCTGGGAGCTTCGCTGAATATGGAGTATCGCTTGGGCAGAATATACGTTGGGCAAGGGACTTTTCGCAGGAGGAAGCACTACCGAAATCAAGCAAAAAACCACTACGGAAAGCGTACCTATTCCAGTTACGATAAGGATAAACCACTTCCACCGTAAAAGCAGGCCTATGTAAACGAGGATACCCTCGATCACGGTTCTTTCCCTCTTTTCATTGGCTATTGTTTCCATTTCGACATTTCCTTTAGCCTTACTATACAAGATAGACGCAATCCAGTAAAGGTAAAGAGCCTTAAGCCAAGATGCTAGCCAGAAAAATACCTCAATTATACTTGAATTACTCAGGGAAAGATGATAGCATTTAGGCTGTGTGATTCGACGGGCTTAGCGCTAAAAAAGTTAGTATAATCATAGTGAACGAGAATATGTGCTCCACTCGAAAATGACACTTACACCGGTATTGTCTCGCTCATATTCAATTGAAGGGGAGTGATTGCGCGCGCTGGGTATTTATTGCTACCGCGCAGTGTTCAGAGGTTTTTTCCTGATCGCAGGAAATAGAAGGTGAAATATGAAAGAAAAACGGCCTAACTGGCTTCGACATGAGCAAAAGAAACCATCAATGAGGATGGGAATCTACAATGTCACTATCTTTCAAGCACTCATCCGGCACGAACGCAATCGAGCGGATAGGGATGGGAATTCCTTTTCCATCGCTATTTTTGAAGCCAACTCTGTACGATCCATCTCCTTTTCCGAGAAAAATCTATGTGATATCCTCAAAAAAGAGATGCGCACGATTGATGAGATTGGATGGTTGGACTCGAACACGATCTGCGTCCTTCTTCCGGCAACCGATCTCAGCGGTGCCCAGCGCTATGCGAGCAGGGCATGTGGCGCGGCGCTCGCCTGCGGACATCCCCTCTCTTATGAGGTTTTCTCCTATCCAAAGAACTGGATTGACCAAACTGATGACCACGAAAATCAAAAACCCGAGGGTAGCCGTCAATCAAAGGTTGCAAGTAAAACTGAACAGGCTTTCACCCTGAAAATCCCCTTTTGGAAGAGGGCATTGGATATAACCGTATCATCTATCGTAATTCTTATTTTATGGCCTGTTTTTCTTACTACGGCAATTTATATTAAAATTGTCTCGCCAGGTCCGATCTTTTTTCGGCAAACCCGGATAGGATATGGGGGCAAACCCTTTTCCTTCATCAAATTCCGATCGATGAAGCATAATAACGACCAAGGCACCCATCAGAGCCACATCGTCACCCGTATTCGCTCGAACAACCCATTGCTAAAGCTAGATGCCGTTGATCCGCGCATTTTCCCCGGTGGCAGATTTCTTAGGAAATCATGCATTGATGAGCTTCCACAAATTTTCCACGTTTTTCGAGGAGAGATGAGCCTTGTGGGCCCACGTCCCTGCCTTCCCTATGAAGCGAAAGAATTTTTACGCTGGCATAACCATAGATTCGACGTCCTCCCCGGGATGACCGGATTATGGCAAGTAAGTGGAAAGAATAAACTTACCTTTACCCAAATGCTTAGATTGGATATTTCTTATGCTAATTCCATGTCCCTAAAGAACGACATCAAAATCATACTCATGACAATTCCTGCGATTTTTGATCTACTCACGGAAAAGATTGGCGCCAAGGTTAAAATGGCGGTGAATCTCATTGAAGAACCTGATCGCAAGGAAGCGATATCCTAATTGATTAAAGCTTTCCGGTAGTCGTAGAGATAGTACAACTAGATAGAATCTTCCCGGCATCTATGCTGGCAAAATAGCAATGGTATAGGAAAGGCATGACCTCAACCCACGACAACAATATCTCGAACAGTCCCGAACAGCAAAACGGCTTCGATGTGTCTGTCATTATCGTCGGCTGGAACACGCGTAAGCTTCTCGATGATTGCCTAGCATCGCTCTATGCTTTCACAAAGAAACTTAATTTTGAAGTAATCTATGTTGATAACGCATCCGCGGATGACAGCGTCCATATGGTAAAAACGCAATACCCTAAAGTTAGAATCATTGAGAATCCAGATAATCGTGGCTTCGTTAAGGCAAACAACCAAGGTATTGATGTCGCTCAAGGAAGCTTTGTTCTTTTATTAAATTCAGACACAATACTGTTGAATGACGCAATTTCAGAAACTTTTGCCTTCGCGAGCGCGCATCCGGATGGAGCGGCTTTCGGCTGCAAGGTACTCAACCCTGATAAGAGCATACAACGATCCTGTTTTATGTTCCCATCCACCCTCAACTTCTTCCTCTTCTCAAGCTATCTTTATAAAATATTCCCTAAAAATCCCTTTTTCGGCCGACAACACATGACTTGGTGGGATTTCAACGCAGAGCGAGAGGTAGAAACCATTAGTGGTTGCTTCTCCATGGTAAGACGTAAAGCCATAGACGCAGTTGGGAAAATGGATCCTCTCTTCTTTTTTTATGGTGACGACCTTGACTGGTGTTTTCGTTTTAAGAAAGCCGGGTGGAAGGTCTACTTCTGCCCCCAGGGAAACATCATCCATTATGGCGGGCAATCAACTAAAAAAATGCGTAGGACATTCAAGCTTCAGCTATTTGGCGCTGACCTACTCTTTATGCGAATGCACCGAGGCTTCTTTCCCTTCATTGCGACCCGAGTGCTCGTATCCCAGTTTTTTTTCCTCCGCTTTCCTTTCTGGTTAGTAAAAGGGCTTATAAAACCGCGAGACCGTAGAGATTGTTTTGAGAATGCGCTAACATACTTAATAGGCTCCTTTCTAGCCTTCTTTGATTGGAAAGGGCTCCTCATGAACAAGGATTATGTGGTAGAAAGATTTAAGAATGGCTTAAAAAGCGATATTGCCCTGTTAGGGCCTTAAGTCAATTGCCCCTATACGGGTCTTAACCCTCGTGGGCGTGAGTATTTTCAAGATGGAGTGTGACAAATTATGGAAGCGGCAAAAAACGCGGTACGTGACCAGGTGGCGGAATTCATCGTGACTAATTTCCTTTTCGGCGATGAAGGAAGCCTCCCTACGGATGAAGAGTCCTTGATTGAACAAGGGGTCGTGGATTCGACCGGAATTCTCGAGCTTATTGAATTTATTGAGAAGCAATTCGGCATTTCGATTAAGGATACGGAAACTGTGCCGGAAAACCTCGGAAGTGTAGCTAATATCACAAAGTTCGTCCAATCAAAAAAGGCCTAATCTCAATTTGAGATTGCAAAAGGGCCGAGAGTGACCCGGCCCTTTTTTCGCTTTTTATTCCATGCTTGGGAATTATTACCCTCTCCCTAAGCTAGAGGGTAGCCGCTACCATGGCGATTTCATCCATGGAAATTTCCGGCCATATTGGCAAGCTGAGCTCTTCCAACGCATGTTGTTCCGCAATGGGAAATGCGCCCTTGGCGTAGCCCAAATGGCGATAGGCGGGCTGGAGATGTAGGGGTATAGGATAGTGTATCCCACTGCTGATACCCGCCTCTTTTAACTTCTGCATCTGTCCATCACGACCAGCTACCCTCACAGGGAAGATGTGCCAGACCGGTTCCGATCCGGTTCTAATGGCTGGCGCTTTTACACCAGGCCTCCCGGAAAGAAGGCGAATGTACTCCTTCGCCTTTGACTGGCGTAGTTTAGTCCAGTCAGTCATGTGGGCCAGCTTAATGCGCAAAATGGCGGCCTGCAAAGTGTCCAACCGCATATTGTAGCCTTCGATTTCGTGTTCGTACTTTCCCTTCCATCTGCCATGGTTAACGAGCATCTTGCATTTCTTATAGAGCTCAGCGTCATTAGTGGTTATCGCACCGGCATCGCCAAAGGCGCCTAAATTCTTGCCCGGATAAAAGGAATAGGTTGCGAGTTGTCCATGAGCCCCAGGTTGCTTACCATGGAGTCTTGATCCATGGGCTTGGGCGGAATCCTCGATAACCTTAAGGCCGCGATCGTTGGCTAGTGCCATAATCGACGGCATATCAGCCATCTGGCCATAAAGGTGCACCGGTATAAGCGCCTTAACATTTACGCCTTTAGCGGAGTCCAAGTAGTTCTTAATAGCCTTTGGATCCATAGTATAATAGGCATCCTCGACATCGACGAAATCCACCTCCGCCCCAATCATAGTTACAGCTTCCGAAGTGGCGATGAAGGTGTTGACTGGAACTAAAACCTTGTCACCGGGGCCTATTCCCAGTGCCTTTAGGGCAATAATGATAGCGTCCGTTCCATTTGCGGCGCCAATCGCGAAGGAGCTCTCAGTCCAATCGGCAAATTCCTTCTCAAAGCTATCTACCTCTGGCCCACCAATAAACTCAGTGCTGCGGATTAGTTCCTCCATTTTTGACATATACTGCCCTAGGAGCGGCTCGATGCCATCAAAAAGCCTCGCGAATTCTATTGTCTTTCCCATATTACTCCCCTGTTTCCTGATATGCCTGAATGCTTTCAACCTGAGCGATTTTCCGTGCCGGATTCCCAACGACAACAGTAAAAGGCGCAACGTCCCTGGTCACCACGGAACCAGCTCCCACGAGAGCGCCCTCACCGATCGTAACGCCAGGCAATAGGGTTGAATTGGCACCAATTTTTGCCTTCTTACATACCCGCACCCCTTCTAAGTTTTGCTTGGCTGATTTACTCTTGGGATAGCGCGCGTTAGTAAAAGTTGTCTTAGGCCCTATCCAGGCCCCGTCCTCTAGCACGGTGAACTCTGGCACGAACGCCTGGGAGTGTATCCTTACCCCATTGCCAATCTTCACATGGTGCTCAATACAACTCAGTGTACCGACACTCACATCATCACCAATTTCATTCTCTTCTCGAATGCAGGCTTGGTGCCCGGTTTGAAAACCCTTTCCAATGATATTTCCAGCATAGATGACACTATGGCTACGGATCAAGCTTCCAGGGCCGATACATGTCTTGAGCTCGCCGTCCGCCTTCCCCATAGGAGGCTTGCCTATCACGCAAAAATCCTCGATTATCGTCCCCTCACCGATTTCAACGTTTTCGTGGATAATTGAATTGGTCTTCACTTTCCAGCCCTTCCAATGAAGTCGAAGGAAAAATCGAGTGCCGAAAGTTCATCCTGGTCGACTATATTACGGGTATCAAAGACATATGGCTCTTTCATGAGGTTCTTTATTCGGACAAGATCCAAAGAGCGGTATTCATTCCACTCCGTAAGCACAAGTAGCGCGTCACAACCTTTGCAGGCGTCGTATTCTGAATTCATATATTTAACCGTAGGATATATCTTCTCAAAATTACCCATAGCCTTCGGATCGTGGGCCTGGATTTGGGCCCCTTCTTCAAACAGCTTACCTACGATAGTTATCGCGGATGACTCGCGGATATCATCCGTCTCAGCCTTGAAAGCCAAACCTAAAATGCCAACCGTTTTGCCCTTCAGGGTGCCCAGTCTCTGACGCAACCGATTAAAAACGCGGATTTTCTGTCCCTCATTAGCTTCTATAACGGACTCTATTAGCGTCTGCGGTGCATTATATTTCTTACCGATAATGGCCAGGGCGCTCGTGTCCTTGGGGAAGCAGGATCCGCCGTACCCGGGACCGGCATGCAGGAATTTTGATCCGATACGACCGTCCATACCCATCGCCTTTGAGATTATCTGTACATCAGCGCCGCATTCCTCGGCCAAACAAGCTATCTGATTAATAAAACCGATCTTAATCGCTAAAAACCCATTAGACGCATATTTAATGAGTTCGGCAGACTCCCAATCACACCAGACAAACGGAACATTCACTCGATGCAAAGCTCTGTAGACGTCTTCCACAATCTCACGCGCCTTGGGACTACTATAGCCAACGACGACCCTATCCGGATGAAAAAAGTCATAGACCGCCTTTCCCTCACGCAGAAACTCAGGATTGGACACAACGTCGACATCTTTCCCACCACGAGCGATTATCGCTTCGGACACTAGGCGGTTGGTCCCTACGGGCACGGTGGACTTTATGACGACCACTTTATGCCCGTTCAAATTCTGGCAGATAGAATCCACCACTCGCATGAGGTACTGAAGATCAGCCTCGCCGTTCTCTCCGGGTGGCGTTCCTACGGCTACGAAAATAACTTCTGCCTCGCGTATGGAACCGGCGATATCGGTGGTAAAGCGCAATCGCCCAGATTGAATGTTTCGTTCTAAATACTCCTCTACGCCGGGTTCGAAAATAATGGGCTTACCGGCATTGAGAGCATCGATTTTCGCTTTATCGATATCGACCCCTACAACCGTATTGCCGAAGTCGGCTAAACCCACCGCAGTGAGTAGCCCGACGTAACCGGTGCCTACGACGCATATTTTCTTAGCCATTTCCGCCTCCGAAGAAGTTTTCCATTTCCATAGTAGAGAACTGCGTGGGAAGGTCTATAGGCCTTCCTTCCTTGGTGCTTTGGTAGATGGCGAGGATGATCTCGAGAGCCTTCTTACCTGCTACCCCGCTTACCAAGGGCTCCCGACCCTCTGCGATGGCGGAGGCGACTTCCGCAAAAAGCGCCGCATGGCCAAACCCGTAGACGGAGGGTGGGTCTTTCTCGTTTGGATTCACAACCATTTCCTCTGTGTCGCCAACCGACTGTGCGTCGGAAAAGCGCCAGGTCTCCATTTTATTGACCGCTAAGCCGCCTATTACCACCGAACCCTTTGAGCCGAAAAGGCTAAGGGTTTCATTGAGATTTCCAGGATAGATATCAGCCGAGCCCTCAACAATACCCACGGCGCCACTAGCGAACTCGATGATAGCCGACCCAAAATCCTCAGCTTGTATAGGGCGGAGAAAACGCTTGGTGACGCCCTGTACACGAACGACATCCTCACCCATCATCCACTGCAAAAGATCTATCCCGTGGGTACATTGGTTCATGAGGGTCCCTCCATCCAAGGCCCATGTGCCACGCCAAGGATCCTCAGAATAATAGGTTTCATTGCGATTCCAACGCACCTGTACCATGCCATGAAGCATGCGGCCGAAGCGCCCTGCTTCGTATGCCCCCCTTACCTTCTGAACCGGGGCGTTGAAGCGGTTTTGGAAGCAAACAGCCAACTTCTTTCCGGCTTTATTAGCGGCAGCTATCATGGCATCCGCATCCTTCAATGAAAGCGCCATTGGCTTTTCGCATATGACATGGCACGCGGCGGCAAAACAGTCCAGGGCTATCTTAGCGTGATATCCGGATTCCGTGGCAAGAGTGACGATATCCGGTTTTTCCACAGCGAGCATCTCACGATAATCCGCGTAACAGACAACCGTGGCTTGAGGAAAGGCTTTGCGGTATTCCGCGGCTTTTGCTTCCGCCCGCTCGATCCTCGGATCGCAGGCAGCCACCATCGTAAATAGGCCGGGGTTCTTTTGATAGGCCTCTATATGCTTGAAGCTGATACGGCCACAACCGATAAGCGCCACCTTGAACATCATTCCCTCCAGAAATTTTCCATGATAGACAGGCATAATAATCGCCCCTATGCTTTTCTCTTTATAATCAATAACATTTGGAAGTTCGCCAAATTATCCTATTTTAAGGAATATATGGTCAAGTGCGCCGCTATTTCACCGCCAAGGCTCTAGCGTAGGCCTTGAATAGTTCAGCCTCGGATCTCTCCCAGGTGAACATCTGATGGAAGCGTTTCTTTCCGGCTTTCCCCAAGGAATCCCGTAAACCGGGGTCATTCATGAGGAGGAGAACCTTTTCGGCAAGGTCAAGATAATCGTTATCATTCGCAAAAACGCATGCCCCTTCCGCTTGGAAAGAATTTTCCTCCATTTTAAATTGGACAATTGGCTTGGAAAAAAACATATATTCGTACACCTTGTTCGGGGAGCAGTAATTATTGTATTCGCTCACGTCATCTGCGTTTAGGCAGATATCGCATGAGTTCATATGGCGGATGTAATCTTCCCCGGATATCCAACCGGTAAAGTGAACATAGGCATCAAGCCCGAGCTCCGCCGATTTTTTTCGTATACTTTCAAGCTCCGGACCGGTTCCCATCAATTTTAAGAGAACATCAGTCCGCCCACGCTTGCGCACGATATGATCCAGGCTATAAAGGAGATTTTCCACGCCGTCTTGACTTCCCATGACGCCCAGGTAGCCCAGGACAACGCGTCCGTCGGAGGGGCAAGGATAGTCCGCTGGGTCAAAGCTTGGGATTTTGGGGCTGTTACGTACCACGAATGTGCGATCAGGGCTAACGCTCCCGCGCCTTATAGAAATTCTGCGATAGGGCTCATTCACCGTCATCACCGCGTCGGCAACCCTAAAACTCAAGCGCTCAAAGAAAATTAAAGCACGATAAAAAGCATCACCCTTGCGATGCCCTTTGGCAACCCAAATCTCCGGATTGCCGTCATGATGGTCAAAAACAAATCTCCTGCCTGCGAAAATCTTAAAAACAAAGGCCACCAGGAAAATAAGGTCGGGAGGATTGCAAGCCTGAATGACATCAAAGCCCCGGCGCATAAAGACATAGAGAGAGTAGATAAACTCCCAGAAAAGCGCGGCCGAATATTCTATCAAGTATTGAGCAATGCCTCGAGCTTCTTTAGGCATGGGGTGCCTATACACATGAATCCCGTCTATGCATTCGTAGCCTTTTACATAGCCCTTCATGCGCGGGCAGATCACGCTAACTCGGTACCCGGCCGCCTGTAGGGACTGGGCCTCCTGCCAAACCCTCCGGTCAAGCGGAACCGGCAGATTCTCGACGATAATAAGTATTTTTTTGCCTTTCATGACTTTCCTCAGTTGAGAATTAATTTTTTATAGATTGAAGCCATTCCATTCCATGGAAGGGGATCTAGCTTATGATTATGGAAAAGTATGGTACAGGGCATTCGGTACTTACGGCAGAGGACTTTTATTTCCAGCGCGCGGGCAATGTCCCCGGACCGTTCCCGCCCCTTGCGGATCGCGGCATCCATCACTAAAAGCGGCCTTTCCACCAGCCCCATTCGACGCCTTGCCTTGATGTCGTAAAGCGGGTATTCAGAGCCAGTACCGCAGCGAAAGCCTATGCCGCGAGAAAACCCAAGGCTTGAATCGACCAGCATAGCGTTATCTTCCCATATTTTAGCTGTCTCGGGCAGATCGAATTTTAAAAAATGCTGCCTTCCTTCTCGAACCACCATTCCACACACATCCTCTAAAGACTCTTTTTCCGCCGCCCAAAGCTTAGGGTCTGCCTTAGTGTCAAAGCTGGGATGGAGCCCATTTATCATTCCCGCGTCGTTAATCAAAGCCAATATCTGGGATACCTTATTTTCAGAGAGCGCGTAAAAATCGTCATAGGGAAATCCACCCCCTGCCATCCAATAGAAACGCGACCGTAAGCCGTAGAGATGGCTCAGCTCGATAATGCCCCGGATGGTTCTTACTTGATCGACCAAAAAAACACGATATAGAAACCATATGACAAATCGTTTGTAGAGCTTATGCTTCAGGCAATCCTTAATCATCCTGCCCAGCGGCCTGAAAAAAAGCCGATCCATGTCATGGCTGGGAATAAGCTCAAATCGGTCAGGGATTGGCGGAAGCCCCACCCCCGCCTTGTTGGCTAAAGTGTGAATCCAAAAGGCATACTCATTCACTAGAGGCCGTTGTTCGATTCCCAAGCGTCTGGTCGCCCTTAGCGTATCGGGGAAACGTCCCCAAGAATCCCTGTCAGGTAAAATGCTCTCTTCCCAACGCGTAAGGAGAAAAAAAGCACTCGCCACGAGGTCGGGCCTCACTTCTATCCATCCATCTCCTTCAAGAATCTCTTGGCTCCCATAGAGTGCCAATAGCTCTCTCTCCGGATATTCCGCATGCTGGCATTTGATGAGGCCTTTAGGAAGGTTTTCCTCCACTAAAAGCTTATTAAGGTCTGGGCTCGTAAAAAATGCGTCCAGAAAGCGTATCGTAAATCCAGTTTCAAATTGAAGTTCAGAATAGCCTTTTTCATTTCCGGCCCTTTCCCACCGACATTCCAAGTCAAGGATTGTAGTAAGGAGGATTTCAAATATATATTTTTTTTCCTCGTAGCAATTTTGACCGATGCGTACGACTACTTGACCCTTTTCTGGCCTTGCCTGATTACCCATAGTCCCATCATACCTAGCGAATCTCCGCGCGACAAGCAGAGGCTAAGGGGATAAAGCTATCTTAGCATTAGCTCATGATAAAAAAAAATGTTTTCTGGAGCGTAACAGAGAAAACGAAAAACGAAGGATAAATTACAAAACTGTAAAGGTGAAGGGATTATTAAAGTTTTTATCAGCTGTGCTTTGGGCCTCTGTTAGGGATCAGCTAGCTAGTAAGATATTTCCTTTTTATCTGTATATAATATATAGAGTTAAAAGGTTTGTAATAATTATTAAATTATTTGATTTATTAAAATCTTGGCATGCTTCCTGCTTGTATTCATATGGAGGATGACATGAACAAGACACAGCAAGCCCTATTCTCCAAATGTTTTGCCCTAAGCGTTTCTGTTTTATCCCTCAGCGCCCTCTTTAGTTGCAATCTTCATCTGAGGCTGGACCCGATCTTTATGAATGCCGAATCCACAGCGGAGGATACTCCGGATGACGGCGATGATGAGGGTGATCATCCAGGTCCGATAATACCACCTGCCCCGGGGTATCAAATAATCGCCCTAATAGAAGAGGGAATAGAACTTACCTGGGATTACGAGGAAGGACAGGCTTTCGCTTTCAGGATAGCCTATCGCGGGATTTCAGAAAATAAAGAGGACTGGATTGTACTGAGCACGATTCAGGACGAAAACGCCCGCGAATGGCTTCTCTCCCCACAAGCGCTGCCCCGTGGTGATTGGGAAATAGGCGTTTCTGCGGTAAATTCCTTACAAGAGATGTCGGCTTGGCATTCATCACTCGACGCTAACGCATACCCATCTAGCGGCTGGGTGGTTCGAAACTAATAAAAATATATAAATGCACGACCGTTTAGTCGGTTGACAGCATTGGATGGATTGTTTTTAATATGAATAAGGAGCGCCCTAGCCCTATAAGGTTTCGGCGCGATCCTGCCTTTCATCAATTATTAAGGAAAGTCTATGCATATAATCCACATCGCCTTCATCGCGCATCATGACGCGCGGGACAAAAACGCGTCCTCGGGTGCGCCCTATTTCATCTCACAAGCATTGGCGCGCCATATTGGCCAGATAGATATCCTGAGGATAGATCCCTTGACGAGCATCCTTATCAAGGGCCTCAGAAAAGGCTTTTCTGCAATAAACCGCGTATTGCTCTTCCTTTTCAGAATCCAGTATTACAGACATAATCTTTTGATAGCTCGAATTTACGGCTTCGCCTATTCGCGTCTGCTACGTAACAAAAGATACGACCTAATATTCGCCATTAAAGCATCGAATGAGATTGCCTTTCTTAAGACAAAGACTCCAATCGTTTATTGCTCGGACGCGACATTCGCCGCAATGGTCGACTATTACCCCGAATTCAAAAGGCTCTGCGGACTAAGCCTGATTGAGGGAAACGCCATTGAAGCGCGTGCCCTCAAGAATGCCGCGCTCTGCACCTTTTACTCGCGCTGGGCTGCGCATAGCGCGATCAAGGATTATCATACGGAACGGGACAAGGTTATCACTATTTTAACGGGAGCCAACCTTGACACCAATCTTCTTCCGACCCAAGAAAATCTCCAAAACAAGACAGCTGCCCAATCCATCGAGCTTCTTTTTATCGGGGTAGACTGGGAAAGAAAGGGCGGAAATATAGCCTATCAGACGATGCGCAACCTCAACAAACGTGGCTACCCGACTAAACTAACGATTTGCGGTTGCGCGATTCCTGATTTGGTGGCCCAGGATAGCAGAGTCTGGCATATCCCCTATCTAAACAAGAACGACCCGATGCAAGCCGCGGAATTTTACGGGCTTTATAAAAAAGCTGATTGGTTCATCCTGCCTACCCGCGCCAAATGTCTGGGAACGGTTTTTCTTGAAGCCGCCGGATTCGGCCTGCCAAGCTTAGCGCCCGATACAGGTGGCATCGCGGATGCGGTAATAGACGGGCAAACGGGCTATCTGATGGGCCTTGAAGATGGCGGTGAGGCTTATGCAGACAAGATCATCACGAGTATGAATGATGGATCCCAGCTCAAGCTCAAGCTAAAGACTCGAGCCTTTTACGACGCCCACTTTAACTGGGACACATGGGCACGTGAACTCAACGCGCAATTATCCGCTCACGGGCTTCCCCACCAGGAAGAATTGCTTGAAGCCGTCTGCTAAATACAGATTTTCAAGCAGAAATAAAGCATAATTTGAGTGAGATAATTCGCTAGACCACAAGGCTGTTCCCTCAGGAACAGCCTTGTGGAGGAATCCTTCTAGGGACTGAGCGTTCCATCCCAGCCGCCAAGTCGAGCCCAAAGCCACCAGGCGGCATAGGTCTTCATATTGACGTTGATGTCATAGGCATGGGCCATATCCCCATTGGCGATAAACCAATTCTGGCCTACCTGGTGGG
>JBGSOB010000223.1:0-22031 GCA_041739325.1 Treponematales bacterium | reverse complement strand
CGCCCCGCGGATGGAGAGTTCGCAGCCATGCCCTGCGCAGAGCTCTTCTACCGCCTGGAAGATGGAGCGAGTGGCGTCCAGGGGCTGGCCGGCCGTGCGGGTGTAAAAACCGGCAAGGGCTTCGCCAGCTGAGTCGATGAGAATGGCCTTGGTGGAGGTGGATCCGATATCGATACCCAGCCATGCTTCCAGTTGACCGCGGGGGAGTTCTTGGTAGCGGTCAACCTCTACCTCTAGGGCTGTATCGGTCCAGGTGGGTGGGAAGCGGTAGCTCTCAAGACTACTAAAGTCTGGGTAGCTTGAGTAGCGCAGTTCAAGGGCTGGGTAGCGCGATTCACCTTCCTCCGCGCGCGCATCCATTTCCTGGGTTTCGGCCGCCCGCGCCGCCGCCCTCTGTGCCATACGGCTGAGCCGGCGGCTCTGGGCCATGGCCTTACCCTCGATTTTTTTATATGGCCGCCCGCTGGGCTCTTCCACGCTTGGCGCGGGGGGAGCCGAATGGGGATCAGTCGCGGCGATATCGGAAGAGGCGACGCTTGTTTCCATTTCTGCCACGTAAAGGAGTGCCGCGCCCCGCGCGGGGAGCTGGGCCGGATGCTCCGGCACGAGGATCTCTATGCCCAGCCGTTCGCTGAGGGCGCGCAGAAGGCCCTTGTTCAGCGCGACGGCGCCGGAAAAGAGGAGGGGGCTTTGGGGCGGGTCTACGAAGAGGGCGTCGCAAATGGTAGCCGCCATGCCGCGGCAGAGACCGTCGCAGATCTCTTCAATGCTGTAGCCCTCTTGTTGGGCGTGGATGAGGTCAGTCTTGGCGAATACCGAGCAACGCGATGCGATGCGCGGGGCCTGGCCCTTGCACTCCAGTGCCCGTATCCCCAGTTCGGCTGAGCCATTGAGGGAAAGGCGGCGGGCTTGCTGGTCGAGGAAGCCGCCGGTGCCCGCGGCGCAGGAGGAATTGGACTTGAGGTCCAGGTAGCGGCCTAGGTGGTCGAAGCGCAAAAGAAAAAAACGTTCCGCACCCACATGGAGGAGGGTGCGCAGTCCGGGGCAGGCAGCCTTTCCACCCTCAATAAGGGCTAGGCGAGCGTCGTAACGGCGGTAGGGTAGGTTGATCCCCGATAGCAAGGATTGTGGGATGTCGGAGGTCAGGGCAAGCTCTTGGACGCCGAGATCCGTCAGTTCAGCGATAAGGGCGCTAAAGTGCTCGGCAAGCCGTCCCTCGTGGATGAGGCTCCGGGCTTCGAGAATATTCCCTGTTTTATCCTGGATGAGGCTATGGATGGAAACGGCTCCGGCGTCTATTGCCGCGAGATAGGCTTGGGAAGGCATGGATAACCCCTGTCGCACGAATATGTCGAGCGCGGATAGGGTAAAGCCCCGCCGGGCTCCGGTCAAGGGGCTATCCCCGTAACCGGGGCTCCCCGGTTACGGGGCCTTCCCCAGGGCTCTTAGGTCTGTTACCTTGGTAGTATGAGCTTGAAGATTCTCTACATCGCTGAAATCGTGGGTAAGGCTGGTGTCTTTGCCGTTAAAAAGGTTTTACCCCAGCTACGCCGAGATCGCGGCGTGGATTTTGTCATTGCCGGGGCCGATGGCGTTACCGGCGGCGCGGGATTAGGCCGGAATCACGCAATGTACCTGCGCAAGATAGGGGTCGATGTCCTGGTAACCGGGGATTGCTCCTATTTTAAAAAGGACATCGTGGAGCACTTTCAGAAGAGCTCGGCTATCCTACGTCCCGCTAACTACCCAGAGGGGAACCCTGGACGGGGCTGGAAGGCCTACGACTGCAAAGGCTCGAAGATCATCGTCCTCTCCCTCTTGGGGCAGGCGGGTTTTTCCCGCACCCACCTTGCCAATCCTTTTTTGACCCTCCAGGAATTGGGCCCCCGCCTGGCGCGCGAGAGCCCCATCATCATCGTAGACTTCCACGCGGCAACCACGGCGGAAAAGCGCAGCCTCTTTGCCTTCGCAGACGGCAAGGTGAGCGCCGCTATCGGCTCTCATACCAGGGTGGCCAGCGCGGATTGGGAGATAAGCGAAAAGAAAAGCGCCTTTGTCACCGAAGCCGGCCGCACCGGATCTTGTCTATCGGTAGGGGGGCTGGACGCAGGGACACGCATCGAGGAATATATGAGCGGGATTCCCGACTGGTCCCGTGAGTCCTGGGATGGAATTGAATTCCAAGCCCTTCTTATGGAGATTGAGGATTCCGGCCGGGCTACGTCAATCGAGAGGATTCGCATATCCGTGGAGACGCCACATGAAGAAACGCGGCAGAGTGATAGGCTTGATGGGGAAGAAACTTAAGATTAGGCTGAATCCGGAGCTCATTCCGGACTCCGCCTGCGGCTCGGTAGCCCACATGGAGGGCTCAGGAGAAAGCGGCTGTGCCGGTTGTTCAGGTTGCTCCAACTCGGAGGCTAAGGCCTTGATTATCGAAACTCTCATACCACAGGGGAGGGAATTCTCTATCGGGGAGGAAATTGAGCTTGAATTTTCCCCCCTTATTTCCAGTATCTTCCTCCTCCTTGGCCTCGGTCTTCCCCTCTGTGCTTCTCTTGGTCTATTGATGTATCTCGGTGGCCTGCCCTTTCCTGCTGCAAAACCTCTGGCCTTTTTTGCTTCTCTTGGCTTATTTTCTATCCTAGTAACGGCTTACATTTTATTAAACAAGAAATTTCCAGCCTTGCAGGGTATAAGAATTCTCTAGTATCGCTAATTTCTCTGCCCCGAATTCTCCAAAGAGAAGATTTGTTTCACGCCTTTTGCTATTTTGGCAAAAATGCCGAAAATAGGTTATAGTTATGTATACCTTCAAAATGTTTACGTAAGCACTATGTGTGAAAGCTATGCGCGCGCCTCGGGCCCTGGCCTCGTTCTAGGATTGCTACTGAAGGAGTATGTCGATGAGGAAATATTGCTGTTTGATGGTTCTGCTCGCTCTAGCCTGCGCACTTCCCCTATTTGCCAACGGGAGCGGTGATAAGGGTCAGATAGCCGACGGGCGCGAGAACTGGAAATCCGAGATCGACATAACCACGCGGAAGGCGGGGAAGTACAACCTCATCATCACGGGAACCGACCGGGCAGAGAATGTCGGCATCGCCGGTCCCATCAATATCTATATCGATCCTAAGTCGGATCTTCCCGTCATATCCATCACCAACCCGGTGCCGGGAATGCGCGTCGGCGGCGACCTCAATATCGTAGGTAACTGCGTGGACGATGACGCAGTCGCCAAGGTTGAAGTGAAGATAGATAATCAAGATTGGATCGAAGCCTCGGGAACCGAGTACTGGTCCTACTACCTAGACGGCGCTACCCTGCCTGACGGCCGCCACACCATTATCGTGCGCGGTATTGATATCAACGGCAAGGTCAGTAAGGAACGCAGCGTATATTTCGACCTTGACCGACACAAGCCGGTATCCTTCGTGGATTCCCACGCGGCCGGCGCTCTCGTGGCGGGCAAGGTAAAGGTGGTGGGCCTAAGCCAGGACGCCAATTTTGTTTCCGAGCTTTCATACAGCCTTGATCAGGGAAAGAGCTTTGAGCGCTTGGGCCTGAAGGCAACTAAAGCCGCAGACGGCAAGGCCTTCTCCTTCTCCCTAGACACCGGTAAATATCCGGACGGTCCCTTTGTCGTCTGGTTTAAGGCAAAGGATCGCGCCCAGTCCATCGGCGTGACCCCCTTCCTTCTCTTTATAGACAACACCAAGCCCTTGGTGGAACTCATTTCCCCGACAAAGGAGCAGAAGGTAAACGGCGACTTCGACGTGGTTTGCCGAGTCTACGATTTAGTGGGGCTTTCCGAGCTTTCCTGGAAATTCGGCTCAGACCAAAACGGCATAGTGGACATCAAGCCGGGTAATCCCTACTTCACCGCGACCCTCAAGGCCCCGCCCAAGGGAAACAGCCTGCCCTTTATCGTGCGCGCGAAGGATACCTCCGGCAACATAAGCACCCTCACGAGCAAGATTCTGATGGATAACGAGGCTGACCTGCCGGTAACTAGCATCATGAGCCCGGTGGAGCTTGCCCAGCTATCCGGAACCGTCATCCTCTCCGGTCACGCCCGTGACGACGATGGAGTATCCACTATCCGTTATCGGGTGGATTCAGCCGCCGCTGTCGATGTCGCCACTTCAGGCGCCTACCGGGTTGAGATACCCGGCCTGGGCGTGGGTAAGCATAGCTTGAGCGTTTCCGCCGTCGATATCCACGGCCGTGAGGGCCCCCAGGTCAAGGTAAACTTGGTTCAAACCGGAAGCGCCCCGCGCTTGGATTTCGTTTCACTCCTTAGCCAAGGCCCCGATAAAAAGCAGATTGCCACGGATTTTCGCGCGGGTATAGAAGCCGCGCCGGATTCATCTGCCCAGGTTTCCGGCCTTATCCGCTCCGACGCCAAGATAGCCAGCCTCAGCTATCAGATTGGCGACGCGGCCGCGGTTAAGCTCAACCCCGCCAAGGCCTTTGGCGAGGTTCCCTTTGCATTCCCCCTGCCCAACGCCGGTCCCTATGGCCTCCTGCGCGTGCAAGTGGATATGGCCGACGAATTCGGCCGCTCCTCGTCCATTTCCTCATTCGTTTACATTACCGATTACTCGATGATACGCCGCGAGCCGGAATTCGACTTTGCCGACGAGCGCTTGGCACAGGACGGCAAGGTTTTGCTTGGCATGGAAAAACCCTTTCTCCTTTGCTTCGTCGGGGAGACTATCGCCGCCGCCGAGCTCATTCCCGCCTCCGATATCGTGGCGCTTGAGTTTGAGGGTTCCATCTTAAGGGTAAAGGCCCTCAAGGAGGGGACGAGCAAGGCCCTCAAGATCCAGGTGCGCACGAACAAGAAGCATAGCTTCTCAAGCCGCGAGTTCACCTTCCTTACCGATAACCGAGCCCCGGCCTTGAGCTTGGACGCTCCCTCCCAGGGTAGCCTCTTTGCCAAGGCCTTTTCCGTTCGCGGATCGGCAAGCGACGGAACCGGTGTGGCTTCAATTTCTTGGAAACTATGGCCCAGCGGCGACTCAAAGCCCCTGAGCCTCAAGGGCTCGGCTTACGAGTTCAGCCCGGATTTTGCCAGCCTCCCCGAGGGAGCGAACCTGATCGCGGTCGAGGCCGCGGATTCCTCCGGCAATCTGTCACGGGCCTTTGTCTCCCTTGTAAAGGACGTGACGGCGCCGCGTATTCTCAGCCTCAGCCCTGTTGAGGCTGAAGATATGGATATCCTTGTCGCCGGCCAAGCCCTCGACGCCTCAGGGGTCTCCAGCGTGGAATTTGCCGCTGACGGTAAGAGCTTTGAGAGTCTTTCCACAGAGGCCTTCTTCAGCCATAGCTACAACCCCATCCAATCCCCGGCCGCAAAGTACCGGCTCACCGACAAGATCGGCAACCAGGCCGTGGTGGAATCTCCCCACTTCCTGAATCCCGCTCCCATGCCGATGCCACCCAAGGGTCCGAGCATCGCCATTCTTTTTCCGGCGCCCAACTCAAACGTTGCCGGGGAGATCTTCGTTCTGGTAAAGATTGCCTCTGCCAGCCCCCTATCTGCCATATCCTGGGCCTGCGACGTCCAAAAAGGCAGTCTTGACCCGGCTACTGGCCCTGTCCATCTTGTGCGTATTTCCACCCAAGGCATGAAGGGCAAGAACGCCACGGTGACTATCCATGCTACCGACTCGGCCAAGGGCTCGAATAAGGCCCAGGTAGCTGTAGCCATCAATCCCAGCGCCTTGGCTCCCCAACTGGAAATCCTATCTCCCGCGGAGGCTGAGGCCTCTGCCCTGCCCCTGGTTTCTTTGCGCGCCCTCTCCGACTACGGGGTGGAAAGCACTTCCTACTCCCTAGACTCCGGCCCCTTTATCGACTCAAGCAGCGCGGGTTCCCTCTCCGCTCTTCTTTCCGCACTTCCGCCGGGCATGCATAGCCTCAGCGTCAAGGCGCGCGGCCTCAACGCCCTGGAGAGCCCGGTGCTTAAGCGAAGCTTCAAGGTTATCGGTACCAAGCCCCTCTTGGGCTTCTCCTTCCTGACGGGAAAGGATTCGGTGCAAGAATATCAGCCGGGGATGGCCTTGGTAGTGAACGGGACCCGCCTTGTCGGAACGATTAGCGCCGCCAACGGCCTTGCCGCGGTGAGCGCAAATCTTGCGGGAAGCGAAGTGAAGATTAGCCCCAAAAAGATTTCCGCCACAGAGTCCAGCTTTGAGCTGGCCCTGCCTCCCGGCCTTGCCTATGAAAGGAATCAGATAGTCGTCAGCGTTCAGGATAGCCTGGGGCTTTCAAGCGTGGAGAGCCTCTACTTCCACCGTGTCAGCCCACAGGCCGCCTCAGATCAGGAAGAGGGTATCCGCGTCGTGGATTCCAAGCTCCTCACCGAGGGCAGCCCCCACAGTCTGCGCCTTACCGGAAAGAGCCTTTCCGCCCGCTTTGTCGGCCGGCCGATAGCCTCGGTTTCCTTTAACCCCGATATCGGGGCAGTTGCCTCTATAAGCAACGAGGGGCGCCTCCTTATGGTGAGCCCAGGCGCCGCCGAGGGCATTTCCAAGCCCACCAAGTTCAGCGTGAAAACCGTGGACGGCGATGTCTTTGAGTGGGGCCCCGTCGTCCTCATCGTTGACTCCGCCCCTCCGGCCATCGATATCCAGTCTCCGCTTGAGGACCAGTGGCTGCGTGACAAGCTTGACATTGAGCTCACCGCCACCGACCCGAATGGGATTGAGAACCTAGGCTGGAGTTTGGATGGAACTACCTGGACCGATATTCCCGTTCCAGCCTCCGGCCCGGCTCGTCTCCAGCTGCCGCTTACCGATCTTCCCGATGGCTCCCTCACCCTGGCTATCCGGGCTAGGGACCGCTCCGGGGCCACCGCCACCGCCCTGCGCACCTTTAATAAGGATACCCAACTGCCCAGCGGCATGGTCTTGGCGCCGCGGCTCGAAGACACGGTTAACGGCTATATCACCATCGCCGCCGGCTTTGCGGACGCAAACGGCAGCCTTGAAAAACTCGAGTTCTCCACTGATGGCAAGACCTGGGCTCCCTTGGAGCGCTTCTACGCCGGCTCGCGAGACTTAGAGCTTTCCACGGTTGAAAACGACGTTGCGCGAATCCAATTCAAGGCAACGGACAAGTCCGGCAATAGCCTGATAGCCACGCCGCTGGGTAAGGTAGACGGCAAGACAGACCTACCCACCGTCATCATCCAGCTTCCTCAGGAGATGGAAGTTTTGCGCGCCGACTTTGAGATCTCCGGCGTCGTAACCGATGACGACGGCGTAGCCGCCATCTACTACAGCATTGATCGCGCTCCCATCGTCAAGCTCGACATGACGGGGCAATACTCCTTCGCCATACCCATCCGCCTCCTCGACACCACCGATAACGAGCACAACGTGGAGATCCAGGCCGAGGACATCTTCGGCGTCAAGGGAGAAAAGATCCTGCGGCGCTATCGCATCTCAAAGGAAGAGCCGATAGCCACGATGTCCAACCCGCCAATAGAACAGACGGTTAAGGGCATCATTACCGTGCAGGGCACATCAAGCGACGCCAACGGCATTTCGCGCGTGTCCCTCTCCGTGGACAACTCCCTCTCCTTCAACCTTTGCGACGGCGACGTCGACTGGAAGTACCGGATGGACACCCGCGTGCTTGCCGACGGTATGCATTCACTTTATGTCAAACCGGTGGACAAGTACGAGATTGAGGGTTTCTTTGCAACCCTGATCAACATAGACAACACGCCGCCTGAGATTACCCTAGACCAGCCGACAGACGGCTCCGAGGTTTCCGGAACATTGAACACCTCCGGCCGCGTTTACGACAGCTTGGCCATCAAGTCCATTAAGCTGGAGTTCCACCGCATCATGACGCCAGGTTTGGCTACTGCGACCGGCGGCAAGACGAGCATGGAACTCGACCTGGGCCTGGAACAGATCATTACCCGCAGTTACGATATCTCCGATCTTGAAGAAGGGGTTTACAACCTGCGCATCCGGGTCATAGACCGAGCGGACAACCAGGCCCTGGCAACGCGCACCGTGACGGTGGTGCGCAAGAAGAAGACGGACAGCATAGACCTGATGTTCCCCCTCAAGGGAGAGACGATCTCCGGCGAGTTCAGCATTCACGGTACAGTACGCACCGAGAAAGCCACCCCCGGCGCCACCCTCTACTTGGACGGGAAAGAACTCTCGAGCGTGGAGATAGACGAGAACGGCTTCTTCAGCTATGCCGTCAACCCCGCTGAGCTCGAAGAGGGAGATCATGTACTTAGCGCCAGGATCATCTCCGAAGCCGGGGAAACGATATCCGCGCCGAGCGTGCCCATCACCTATAAGCGCAACGGTCCCTGGATATCCATCGACACATTCCAGTACGGCCGCTACCTGCCCAACCGCCCCTATATGCGCGGCAGGGTAGGCTGGTATGACGATAGCCTGGACGCCCAGGACAAGAAGACCAAGGCCAGGCTCAAGGGCGAGCGCGTAGTGAACCAGGTTGATATCAGCTTCGATAACGGTAAGAATTTTGAGCCGGTATCCGGGGCATCCAAGTGGCACTACCGCCTTCAGACTCAGGATTACCGTGAGGGCGCCCTCTACCTGATCATGCGCGCCACCTATGCCGACGGTACCAAAGCCTACGCCAAGACGGTATTCAACCTTGATAAGACCGCGCCCAAGCTCATGCTCCTCGCTCCCCAAGAGAACGAGCGCCTGAATGAAAAGATCAGCCTCTTCGGCACGGCTTCGGACGAGACGAAGCTTGGCGAGATTAAGGTTCAGCTCCGCCCCGGCGACAAGGCCGGTTACGCGGTGCCTTCCTTCATCCAGGGACTCTTCTTCGACGCCCACGTGCTGGGTAGCACTATCTACGAAATCGGCGGCGGCCTAACCTTCTTTGACAACAACGTCAAGTTGATGGGCTTCTACGGTCAGGGTTCGCAGGACGCAGGCGAGCGTTTCGGCGGTAGCGCCTATGGCGCCAAGCTCCTTGCCAATATCTACTACTTCCCCTTCAGCTACGCCTTTGGTCCGGACTGGGAATTCCTCTCCGCCAACCTGGCTGTCGGCACGGTCTTCACCTACTTCGATATGAAGCATGACGACGGCATGCCGAACGCCAAGCCCCCGATTACCCTGGCATCCATCCTAGCTCAGGTGGAGTTCCCCATCTTCAACATTCCCAAGTGGACGGTATTGCGCCGCTACTCCGCCTACTCGGAGTTCCAGGTATGGCTCATATCATCCGATATCGAGGGCGGTCTATACTACAAGATGTCCTTCGGGGCTCGCGCCAACGTCTTCTAGGATAGACGCGGCGCGTATGGCAAAAAAAAGCGAGCAAGGGGCGGCGGCAGCCAAAACGGCGGCCGCCGCCCCTTTTTTTGAAAAGGATAGCCTCTTCCCCGAACTGCCCCTCATAGACCGCTCCCTTTTGGTATGCGGCTTGGACGAGGCCGGACGCGGCCCCCTGGCGGGGCCGGTGTGCGCCGCCGCCGTTATCCTTCCCCCTGGCTTTCCCTTGGACCTTCTCAACGATTCAAAGAAGCTTAGCCAAAAGCGACGTGAGGAAGCGGCGCGTATCATTTTGCTGGAAGCTCGCTGGGGTATCGGTTGGGCCGGCCCGGGGGAAATCGATCACATCAATATTCTTAAGGCGAGCCTGCTGGCTATGAGACGGGCCTTTGCGCAGATGATGAAGCAAGGCGGCGAGGCCCCGGGGCTTTCCGTGGTAGACGGGCTTTACGCCCCAGATATTCCGGGTAAGGTCATGCCCCTTGTCAAGGCAGACGCCAAGGTGGCAGAGGTTATGGCTGCGTCGATCTTGGCAAAGACGGCCCGTGATAGGGAGATGGAACGCTGGTCGTGGATCTACCCCGAATACGGCTATGAGAGGCACAAGGGCTACCCGACCGCCGCGCATCGCGAGCTTTGCCGGCGCTTAGGCCCTTCACCCATCCAGCGCATGAGTTTTTCCTACTAGAGACTTACCTTTTCCAGCTTGCGGTCATAGGCGGGAATGAACTTAAGGGAGAGGCCTGACTCAAAGCGCACGAGGAGAAGGGAGAGTCCTTCTGCCCCCTGTTTTTTTTGATAGACGACCCCATTCCCATAGTCGTCATGATAGACCGTTTGCCCGACCTTCCAGCCGTCGTCCGCCGGCGGCGTAGGATTGCGCATGCCTGCGCGGAGCTCTTCCGGCAATTCGTAGAGGAACATCGAGGGCTGCATGGCCTCAAGCCGACCGCGGATCCTGCGTAGGGCGCAGTAGCTTATGTCAAGCTCGTCCATGGCGCGGGTGATTGCCACGTAGAAGAGGCGGCGTTGCTCCTCTATGTCTTCGGCAGAGTCGTCGGCGCGCGGGAAGAGGCCCTGTTCCAGCCCTGTCACTATGACGTGGGGGAATTCCAAGCCCTTGGTGTTGTGGATGGTAATGAGGGTCAGGGCGTCTGCTTGGGCGTCCGCGTCTTGGCGCGAGCGGTCAAGGGTTATCGCCTCCAAAAAGGCTAAGAGCCCCTCGGTGCCGGGCGGGTAGAGGGAGGCGGCATTGGCCAATTCCTCAAGGTTGGCGGCGCGTTGGGTTCCGCCGATCTCGTCTTGAGCCTTGTGGTGACGCGCCAGGCCGGATTCCTGGATGACGCGTTGAACGAAATCATAGAGGGGCTTGCTTCCGGCCTCTAGGTCTGCTAATAGAGAATCCGTCAATGCAAGGAAATCGTTCAGCCCTGCGGCGGCTTTGCGCGGCAACTGATCAAGGCAGGCGCGGCAAGCGTCCAAAAAACCTACCAGGCCGCCGGCCGCGGCTTCAAAAATACGAGCCTGGCTCGTTTGGCCAAGGCCGCGGGTGGGCTTGTTGACGATGCGGGAAAAGGAAACCTCGTCGCGCTGGTTGACTAGAAACGAGAGGAAGGCCAGAGCGTCCTTGATCTCTTCTCGCTCGTAAAACTTGAGAGAGCCAACGACGCGGAAGGGTATGGCCATGCGCGTGAGCACGGTTTCAAAGACAAGGGACTGGGCGTTGGTGCGGTAAAGGATGGCGCTGTCAGACCAACGCCCTCCCGCCTTTACCCGGGCGCGGGCGCGTTTGGCGCACCATTGTGCTTCATCTTCCTGCGTCTCAAAGCCGTGCAATCCGGGTAGCTCCCCCCCGGGACGCACCGCGCGCAGTTCCTTGCCCAGCCGTCCCTCGTTGCGCGAAACGACAGCGTGGGCGGCCGCCAAGATGGGCGCGGTAGAGCGGTAATTTTGCTCCAGCCGAACTATGCGTGTGCCGGGAAAAGACTCGGGAAAGGTAAGGATATTACGCACTTCGGCGCCGCGGAAACGGTAGATGGATTGATCGTCGTCACCGACGACGCAGAGCTGGCCGTCTTGGGGCGCGAGGGCCTTGAGGAGCTCGAACTGGGCCGCGTTTGAGTCCTGATACTCGTCCACCAGGATATAGCGGAAACGCTGGCGGAAGCGATCGCGCAGGGCTTGGTCGGTTTGCAGGGCGCGCAGCGGCAGGGCTATGAGGTCGCCGAAGTCTACGTTGCCGGTGCGGCGCAGCCTCTCCTCATAGCGGGCGTAGAGCTCTGGGAATTCCGGGTCGTTGGAAAAGCCGCCGGCTTCCGGGCTTCCCGGGCTCACCAGGTAATCCTTTGCCCGCGATATCGCCCCCACCGATGGATTGAGGGAGGAGCGGGTGCGCTCCGGAAAGATGGCGGAGAGGAGGGTCAGCTGATCATCCTGGTCGTAGATAGTGAAGTTGCCGTCCATGCCCAGGATGTGGGCGTTACGGCGCAGGAACCAGCAACCAAAGGAATGGAAGGTGCGAATCATGACGGACTCGGCCCGGCTCTCGAGGGCCGCCGCGCGGGCGCGCATCTCGGCCGCGGCCTTATTGGTAAAGGTAACCGCCAAGATCGACTGCGGCGGGACATTGAGTTTGGAAAGAAGCCAAGCGATTTTTGACGTTATGACGCGGGTCTTGCCCGAGCCGGCCCCTGCCAAGATAAGGAGGGGTCCGTCCGAGTAGCGCACGGCTTGCGACTGCTCCTCGTTCAATCCGTCAAGGATGAGGGAAGCCACGGTTCTTAATCCCTGCGCCAGACAAGCTTGAGGGCGATGGCCGAGAGGTCCAGGCCCGCTCGTTTCATGACGCGGGCGCGCAGGATATCTCCCGGCTGGTAGCCAGAGCCGGAGAGAACGGTCAGGCCGTCCACCTCCGGGGCCTGAAGATAGGCGCGGCACAGAAAGAGTTCTTCGTCGCCCTCCTGGGCGGGCTCGATAGCTTCTTCCACCAAGAGTTCAAGCTCTTGTCCGACAAAGCGTTCGAGTTTGGCCGCGCTGATAGCCTCCTGGACTTCCTGGGCCTGCTTGAGCCGGGCGGCGACGATTTTCTTGCTTACCCGACCCTTAAGAGCCGCCGCGGGGGTGTCATCCTCCCGCGAGTAGCAGAAGAAACCGGCCCAGTCTAGATCCGCCTTTTTAATAAAGTCCAAGAGCTGTAAAAAATCATCATCGCTCTCGCCGGGAAAGCCCAGCATGAAGGTAGAGCGTATCACTATCTGGGGTAGGGCGCTGCGGATATCGGCGAGAAGGCGTAGATAGCTCTGTGCGTCGCCGTGGCGGTTCATGGCCGTCAGAAGGGAAGCCGATGCGTGTTGGAAGGGCAGGTCCAGGTAGGCAATGAGGCGGGGCTCGGCTGCCATAAGCTTGATAAGCCCTGCGGGAAAGTGGTCCGGGTGTATATAGAGGACGCGGAAGCGCGCTTCGCTGGTGGCGGCTAACAGGGCCGTTAAGAGTTCGCTTAATCCAGGGCCGCTTAAATCCTTGCCATAGGAGCCTAAATCCTGACCGACAAGATTGATTTCGCGGATGCCGCGAGCTTCCAGGGCCACGGCCTCTTCTACGACATCCTTGAGGGGGCGGGAGGCAAGCTCGCCGCGGATAAGGGGGATGGCGCAGTAGCTACAATGGTTTGAGCAGCCCTCGGTGGGTTTAAGGTAGGCCGATGCCGGGCCGGAAAAAAAGTATTTCCGCTCTCTGCCTGAGAGGGGGCTTACCCGTTCCGGCGTGGCTACGCTGCGCTCACCTTGCTCAATAGATGCAAAAAATTCCGGGGCTGCCGCCAGGTCGCCGTTCCCAAAGATGCCGTCCGCCTCCGGCAGTGCCTGCTCAATATCTGCGGCGTATCTTTGGGCTAGGCAACCGGCAAGGATGATCTTCTTGCCGGGCATGGCGTTTTTTAAGTCTATGACGGCATCGATGGATTCACGCTTAGCGCTCTCGATAAAGCCGCAGGAGTTGACGATAACCATGGCGGCATCCTCGATTCCCGCGGCACGCGGGTAACCGGCCGCCTCAAGGATGCATACGAGGTTTTCCGCGTCGACGTCGTTCTTGGAGCAGCCGTGCGGGTCAATCCAAAAAGACGGCTTCATCAATTGACGGGCAAGCTGGTGAGGGCCCAGCCGCCGGACTCGGTCTGTACCCACTTGATGTTGCGTACAACGACCTCGCTGGGACGGCCTAGGTCAACGCTCACCGTCTTGCCCCCGGCCACTACCTGCACCACGCAGGAGGAGGCGTTGGAGAGCCAGATCTTAATGCCGTTATTGGCGTTGGCTGAAATTTGGTCTGCCTTGCGGTAGTAGCGTTCCACCCTGTCCTTTCGGTCCACCTCATGGCGGAACATGCAGTACTGGCGGAAGGTGACGTTCATGGTAAAGGGGTAGGGGGAGTTCTTGGATTCAACCAAAATCTGCGCCTTGCCGAGGTCGGCGGCGCTCAGAGCCATCGGGCTGCTGCTGGGAAGGATTGTGGCCGTGGGCAGGGGCGTAGCCATGGCCGCTGAGGCGCCTGGGCTGAGCGAAGCGCCAGGAGCGAGCGAGGTCGCGGGAGCGCTCGATGCAGCAGCCGCAGCGGCGGCCATAGCCTCGACGGAGAGGGCAAACTCAAAGCGAATCTCGGCCCCGGTTTCTGCCGAGCCCTTCTTAAAGTCCCGCACCGTGCCCTTGAGGTCCGGCAGATTGTCCTTGTCAAAGTCTATGCCAAAGTCCTCTCCCATCGCGTAGCGGGAGCGGCCGGAGGGGGTTTCTATAAAAACCGCGTCGGAGATTGCGGATATGCTCAGTTTGTAGAGCTCGTTGCCCTGGGGGAAGAGGAGGGAATCCCCCACGAAAAAGCGTTTCTCAAAGGGGCTGGTCTCTAGCCGATATTCCATCTTTTGCCTGGGCTGTCCTGCCAGTGAATTATCACCGCCACCAGCGCCGCGGGATAAGAGGATGCCAAGTAGTATGCCACCCCCCAGCACAAGGACGGAAAGTGTGATGATGATGCCGATGGCGAGGGGGCTCATGCCTTGACGATGATCCAGGAGCTCATGCACCGGGGTGGGCTGTTCTTGGATGCGCATATTGCGATACAGGCTCACCAGTTCTTCCGGCTTAAGCCCCAGGTAATCGGAATAATTGCGCAGGAAGCCCAGCAGGTAGGGCTCCCCGGGGAATACGGCAAAGTCTTCGTCCTCCAGGGCGGCAAGGTAGCGCTTGGCGATGTTCGTATCGCGCGCCACTTGATCGTGGGTCAGTCCCTTTTGTTCCCTGGCAAGTTTTAGCTTCTCCCCTATGGATTCCATCGCAGGCCTCGTTCTTATTCAGATTTGAAAAGGAAATTGTTGTACAGATTCGCGGAGGCCGGCGAGTCGTAGAGGAAGCGGGCATCCGGGATGTTTTGGTTCAGTTTGATGCCGGTGAAATCGAAGACAAAGCGGGCTCCGGAGACGGCAGTGCCGTCCATGCGGCGGATGAGCTTGGTGTCGGGGTTCACCGAGAGGACTATTCTGCGATAACCCTCGCCGGAGCGGGTCGCCACCAGGGCAAGCTTAATCACCTGTTCCGAGCTTCCCTCGTCCAGGGGGAGGGGCAAGTGGCTCGAGTCGTAGGCTATGGAGTAGTTTCTGCCGAGGATGGCCAGGCCTTGGGCGCTGGCCACGGAGGCTCCGGCCGCACCGCCTGAGCTTACCGACTGCACCAGTATTGCCGCGTACTCAGGCAGGTAGACGGTCAGTTCCTCGCCGTTAAAGCTGATTACCTGGTTTGCCGGTTGGTCGAAATCGATGCGTAAGAGTTTGGGGGTCTTGTAGACGATGACGCCGGACATAGGGCTCTTCCCGGCGCTGATGGAGACCTTCGCCTCGTAATCCGAGATCGACCCATATTTTTCCTGCATCTGCCTAAAAAAGTCGGCGGCCGTTGTGGGGGTCTGGGCGCCCAGGGGGGCGGTCAGGCAAAGTGCCAAGGCCAGGGAGAAGAGGATCTGGCCGGTTAGTGTGTGGATTCGCTTGCTTTGTTTCACCTAGGGTATCCTGGGGGCCAGTGTACAGAGCGAGGGGAAAAAAGGCAAGTCGCTCTCTCCTCTAGCCTAGCTTTCTTCCGTCTTTCAGATCAACTTGCCCCGCCTAGGCTCTTGCGCAAGAGGTATTTCACGCGGTCTTCCCCCAGCTTAAGGGGGAGATGGCAACTGGGGCAGACTAAGCGATCGTTTTCAAGCTGGTCCTTGCGGCAGCCTACGCAATAGAGTTTGCCACATTGCGGGCAGGATCCGGCCGGTGAATGGTCGGGTAGTTCTCCTGAAATGCGCAGTTGGCCCTGGCTAGGTATGTCCTTGGGGACAAGCCAGCGGCGCTGGCAGATGGTGCAGCTCAAGCTGTCATGGCTGAGGGCTAGGAGCCTTTCTCGGTAGATGACGGCTTGGGGATGATTGCGACTTTCCATCCCCTCGATGATCTCCTCTGCCTTCGAGAGCTTTCTGGACTCAAGGTATATGTCGGCCAGACCGGCTTGGAGGGCCAGGTCCTTGGGAGATTTCTCAAGGGCAAGGCGGAAGGCAAGCTCTGCCCGCGGGTAGTCGCCGTAGATGGAGGCGATACGGCCCATAAGGAGGTAGGCCCGGCCCTCCTCCCGCTTTTCCAAGACGACGCGGATATCGGTTTCCGCGTCTGAGAAGCTGTCGAGCTCAAGGAGGCAGGCGGCGCGATTGAGGCGGAAATCGATATCCTCCGGGGCTAAGCGGACGGCGGCGTTGTATTCCTTCAGCGCAGACTCAAGATCGCCGGAGGCGGCGTAGGCATTGCCCGCTTGGTTGCGGGCAGCCGCGGCTTCTGGGTAGGGCGCAAGGCACTCGACCGCCGCCTGGGCCTCTCCCTCCCGTAATAGGAGTGCGCTCAGGTTGATAAAGGGGGCAAGCTCCCCCGGTAGGGCGGCGATTGCCCGCGAGAGGAAATCGCGGGCGGCTTTAAGGTCGCCACGCTCGGTCTGGTACTGGCCGGCAAGGTTTAATATCCAGCCGTCATTTGGCGCCAGAGCTAGGGCATCTTCAATCTCAGCGCAGGCGTCGTCCCCATCCAGGTGGATTGCTTCCGCGAGGCGGAAGCGGTAGAGGGGGAAGCTTGGTTCAAGGCGGCAGGCCTGGCGCAGGTGCTCGATAGCCAAGGCGCTCTGCCCCGCCTGGCGGAGGATGAGGCCTTCAAGGTAGAAGATGGACGCGTCCGCCTCTCCCTTTTCAATGAGGCTTTCAAAGACAGGGCGCGCTTGTTCCGCCTTCCCCTCGCGGTAGTCGAATTTTGCCTTCAGGGCGGCTAGCTCTGCTGAGGAGGGGGAAATATCCCCAAGGCGCCTCAGGACAAGCTCAAGATCGTCAAGCTGGTCTGCGGCGAAGAAGGCGCGGCCTGCCCGGATATAGGCTGGGGCGGCTTCTGCCTCCATTGCGCCTGAATCGAAGGATCGGGCCGCGTTGAGGGCGTAGATGCCTTGATCCGGGTCTATATCCGCGGCCTTTAGGTAGGCTGCCGCTGCGGCGGGGAATTCCCCAAGGTTGAAGTGGGCGTGGCCAAGGAGGTTCCAGAGGGTGGCCTCAGCGTCGCGCTCGGGGAGGATAGCCTCAAGTAGGGCCTTAAGATCCCCATAGCGGCCTTGAAGGTAGAGGATGTTGGCCTTTTCCGCCGCCGCGGCGCGGTGCTCGGGATCGATGTGGAGTATCTTCTCAATCTCCGCTAAGGCCTCGTCTAAAAGGCCGCAGCGGAGCTGGGCTTCAGCTAAGAGGAAGCGCTCGTCTATGCTCAGTTCGGTGATGCCGGCCATCTTGCGCAGGTGGATTACGGCCGGGAGGGCCTGCCCCATAGAGAGGAATGTCTCGGCCAGGGCCTTACGCGCGCGTGGCTTTAAGAATGCCGGATTGAGGGCGCGTTCATAGGCTGTTTCCACCTCTACCGGCCGACTGTCCACCATGAAGGACTCAAGGCAGGCCACAAGGCCCTCGGGCCGGCCGAAGTTTTCCGCGCCAAAGGCGAGGTAGCCGCAGTCGAAGCTGTCGTCCTCCGTTTCCGCCACCCACTGGTTGTTCACTAAAAGGCAGATGTGGGGGCCGCGGGCTATGACCGTGAGGATGACCCGTGGGGCAGGGTCAAAGCCGGTTTCCGTCCAGGCTATGAGGGTGCGCGGGCTGCCGTTGAAAATAAGGTCTAGGCGCAGGTGGCCGGAATCCGAGAGCATGACAAGGTAGAAGTGGCCCTCGTCGGCGTAGCGGAAGAGGAGGCCGGCGGCGGCGCTTATATCTCTTTTTGGATCGCCTTTAGGTCCTGTGTCGGCCTGGCCCTCCGCAAAACAGATATCGGCCTCGGCGATAAAGTCGCTATAGCGGTGGATGGGGTTTTCCGCCCAGGCAAAGAGGCGTTCCCGTTTGAGCCTGAGTTCCAGTTTTCCGCCGCTCAAGCCTGCCGTGTAGCGCTCATCCTCCTCTTCTTGGAAGCGGGCTTGCCGGGCCTTGGTAAAATCGGTTTCAAAGTATTCTTCTACAATGGCGTCTAGGGCCTCTGCAGGCTTGGCTTTAAAGAGTTTTTTTATGAAATTGAACATGAATCTGACCCCGCTGTGGCCGAATGGGGAAGCTATAGGGCGGAACGTGAAGATTCGCGCCGCCTACCCCGCGCCTTCATGGATATAGTACCGATACGCGCCGGCTTGGGCAAGTCGAAGGGGAGGGGGATTGAGTTTGAGCCAAGGTTTGACAAAAGCACCTTCCTAGCGGACAATGGGTGTTGAACTAAATTACGAGGAGGCAAAGATGGCAGGCACATTTGAAATTTATACCGACGCGAAGGGAGAATTCCGTTTTAGGCTTAAGGCCGGCAATGGTGAGATCATCCTCACCGGTGAGTCCTATAAACAGAGGGCCGGGGTCGATACTGGCATTGAGAGCGTCCGCAAAAACTCCCAAGTAGATACCCATTTTGAGCTTAAGACCGATGCTAAGGGCAAGCCCTATTTCAACCTTAAGGCCGGCAACGGGGAGATCATCGGGGTGAGTGAGTCTTACTCCTCAGAGGATGCCTGCAAAAACGGCATGGCAAGCGTGAAGGCCAACGCCCCTGATGCCGTGGTTAAGGGCCTCTAGACGCTCTTTCCTGATTTTAGCCTTCCGGGGCTTGTCTCCGGGGGGCTGTGGGAGCATATGAGTCCTCCCTAGTAGATTCCTACCACCCCTTTTCCCTTAAATTAGGATGTTCTCCCCATTCTCCCCCGCCTGAGCCCAGGCTATCCTCAAGCTATGGAAAACTTAAGCCCCCTAAGAAGCTGGGAGCGTGAATTCCGCTCTCACGCACTTCCCGGCGACGCCCAGGGCTTTTTAGCCCAGGATGGCCAAGCCGAGGAAAACCGCCGCTTCCCCTACCGCCTCTTTTCAGCCCAGGCCCAGGGCCCTTCGCGGCATTTGATCCTTCTTCTTCACGGCCTCAATGAGAGGAGCTGGAACAAATACCTGCCCTGGGCCAAACAGCTCGCTGTGGGCACGGGCGCGACTATCGTCCTCTTTCCCCTTGCCTTCCACATGGACCGTAGCCCCCGCCTCTGCCAGGATATGGAGTCCGTTTTTCGCATCTACCGCGGGCGCAAGGCCCAGCAGGGCTCTGAGGGGGCAAGCAGTCACGCCAACGCCGTCCTTTCTACCCGTTTGGAAGATAGGCCCTTTAGGTTTTTCACATCCGGCCTTCAAAGCTATCGCGACATCGTAGACCTTGTGCGCCAAGTGCGGGCCGGCATACACCCGGATTTCCATCCCTGTGCCAGGGTGGATTTCTTCGGCTACTCCATCGGCGCCTTCCTCTCCGAGCTCCTCCTCATGGCGGATCCCCAGGGCCTCTTCGCAAGCTCGCGCCTCTTTGCCTTTTGCGGGGGTTCGGTCATGGATGGGGCCCGTGCCTGCTCACGGGCTATTCTGGATGCCGGCGCGGAACGGGCTTTGTCCGCCCTCTTTCGCTCCCTTACCGAGGGTGATTGGCGCCTTGACGGCTCGGACGAGCTTTCCAGCGGCCAGGAGTGGCAATACTTCCTCTCCATGCTTTCCGCGGATCGAATGGCCGAGCTGCGCTCTGCCCGTCTAGCCCAGATAGGCTCGCGCATCGCCTGCTTGGGATTGGAAAAAGATGAGGTCTACCCACCTGAGGTTTTGCGTTCCACCCTGGGCGATCGGGTTCGGGTGCTTGATTTTCCCTTTGAGTACAAGCATGAGTCTCCCTTCCCCTCCGCCTTAAGCGGCCAGGAGGCCCTGCGCCAGGCGATGCATGCCGTCTTTGGCCCGGCATCGGAGTTCTTGGGGGCGGCTTCCTAGCTCTTGAAACGTGAAGCTGGAAAAAACGAGAATCGCGCCTTGATAGCCCCCCGCTTGCCGGGTATGATACAGCTGTGTTACCGACACAGATACTCTACTTTTTCCATATCCTCTGCCTCTGCGCCGGGTCCTCGGTCCTCCTCCTATCCTTTATGGTTTTTGTGCGGCGCCGCGACTACTGGTTCCGCTACTACCTAGCCTTCGTCATCGCCTTCTTCCTCCTCATGCTCTTTCAGACCTTTAAATTCTTCTATGACCTTGCCGCCCTGCCGCAGACGGCCCTCATGATTCGCGTCTTCACCGGCCTCTTTCTTCTAGTGCTCAACTTTATGGTCTACCTCCTGCCCTTCTTTGCCACTTGGCTGGCGCGCAAACCCTGGCGGGGCTGGCCTTCCATCATCTTTAGCTTTTTAGCGGCAGCTTATTTTTTCATGGTTGTCCTCTACGCCGTTTTCTTTCCGCACAGCGGGGCCCTCTACGCCGGCCTCGTTTTGATCTTTGCCGTTATGACGGTTTTTTCCATGGTCCTCCTCACCCTGCGGCGCAAGCGGATCGCCTCTACGCGAATGCGTAGCCTCTGCCTTTCCTTCGTCGTCCTCTCCGCGGCCTTCTGCCCCCTCATCCTCGTAGATGCCCTCCTCACCTTTCTCCCCGCAGGTTTACGAAGCTTTTTCCCCACCGGGGTTATCGCCTTTCCCCTCTACTTTCTCTGGTTCAACGTCGTTGCCCTGGTGTATTTAGTCGGCTACTTTGTCCATCTACCCCAGGCGGAATCCGATGGCCCCAGCCAGGACCGTCTGACCGAGCTGAAAATAACGGAGCGGGAACGCGACATCATCCGCCTCTTGGCTCAGGGCCTCACCTACAAGGAAATCGGCGACAAACTCTGCATCTCCTTCCACACCGTCAACAATCACGTTGCCAATATCTACGCCAAGGCCGGGGCGCGCAACCGCATCGACCTCTTGCGCGTGCTTTCATAAAGGACTCTGGGAGGACTCATGAGCTTTTTATCCAAGGTGGAATCCGGCAACCCGGGCTTTGACGCGATGGTGGACTCCATCCGCCTGGGAGACAACGTGGTCTGGCAGATAGACGACATGGCAAGCTATTCAGCCTTTGCCCTAAGCTTTGCCCGCCGCGCTTTGTCTGCCGGCCGCCCCCTGGCCTACATCCGCTTTGGCGCCCATCCCCAGATCATCCCCGAAGGGGAGCCCGGCGTTACCCGCATCAACCTGGACGCCAGCACCGGCTTTGAGCAATTTACCGGCCGCATCCACCAAGTGATAACCGAGCTTGGCTTTCGCGCTTTCTACGTCTTTGATTGCCTTTCTGATTTAGTGGACGCCTGGGCGACAGACCTCATGATAGGCAACTTCTTCGTAGCCACCTGCCCCTACCTCTTTGAGCTGGAGACGGTGGCCTACTTCGGCATCATGCGCAACCGCCACAGCTCGGAAACCATAGCCCGCATCCGCGAGACGACACAGCTCTTTCTTGAGCTCTATGGTCAGGGGCGGCAGACCTATGTCCAACCCCTCAAGGTATGGAAGCGCTACGCTCCCACCATGTTTCTTCCCCATCGCCAAGACGGCGACTCCTTTCTGCCCCTCGTCTCTTCCTCCGAAGCGGCGTCCTTCTTTTCACAGATAGGCCCCGGGGCCTTCCGCGGCCAGGCCGGCAAGCTCGACTCCTGGGACAGGCTCTTTCAAAAGGCTGAGGAGCTTTGCGAGTCGGGGGCCGTCCGCGCGGAAAAAGAAGCTATGAAGGACGAGCTCTGCTCGCGCCTGACATGCAGGGACGAGAAGGTAGTGGACTTAGCGCGGCGCTGGTTCGCGCTTGAAGATCTGGTGCAGGTAAAGCGCCGCATGATCGGCACCGGCTACGTGGGCGGCAAGGCCGCCGGTATGCTGTTGGCGCGCAAGATCATCGAAGGCAGCAAGACGAGCATTGAAACCCACGATTCTTTTTACGTCGGCTCGGACGTCTTTTATACCTACCTCGTGCAAAACGGCCTCTGGCGCCTGCGCATGCGTCAAAAGACGCCCTCCGGTTATCTTGCCTTGGCTCCCGACCTGCGCGAGGGCCTCTCTAAGGGAGCCTTTCCCGAGGGCATCCGCGAGCAGTTCTACCAGATGCTGGAATACTTCGGTCAAAGCCCCATCATCGTGCGTTCCTCTTCCCTCTTGGAAGACGGCTTCGGCAACGCCTTTGCCGGCAAGTACGACTCCGTTTTTTGTGTCAATCAGGGAGACCCCGAGACGCGCTACCGCGACTTCGAGTCCGCGGTGCGCCGGGTCTACGCGTCCATGATGGGAGACTCGGCCCTGAGCTACCGCCTGCGCATGGGCCTCTCCGAGGCAGACGAGCAGATGGCCCTCT